>DATFDS010000024.1:0-12533 GCA_035251955.1 Sphingobium sp.
GGGCACGAAGGCGCGGCGGATGGCGGTGCACTTCTGGCCCGCCTTCACCGTCATCTCGCGCACGACCTCCTTGATGAAAAGGTCGAATTCCGGGCTGTCGGGGGTCGCATCGGGACCGAGCACCGACGCGTTCAGGGAGTCGCGCTCCGCCACGAAGCGTACCGATTCCCGCTGGATCACGGGATGGGATTGAAGCTTGATGGAAGTCTGCGCCGAACCGGTGAAGGACACCACGTCCTGACAGGTCAGATGATCGAACAGGTCACCCGTCGATCCCATGATAAGTTGCAGCGCGCCTGCGGGGAGCACGCCTGCCTCGATCATGATGCGGACCGCATGTTCGGCGACATAGCCGGTCGAGGAGGCAGGCTTCACGATGGCGGGAACGCCCGCCAGCAATGTCGGGCCAAGCTTTTCCAGCATGCCCCAAACGGGGAAGTTGAACGCGTTGATATGGACCGCCGCGCCCTGGAGCGAGGTATAGATATGCTGGCCGGCGAAACTGCCCTTCTTGCCGATCGGCTCCAGCGCGCCGTCGATCAGGACGATGTCGTCCGGCAACTCGCGGCGGCCCTTGGAGGAGGTCGTGAAAAGGGTGCCCGCACCGCCTTCGATATCGACCCAGGAATCGGTGCGGGTCGCGCCGGTGGCGACCGACAATTCGTACAGCTCTTCCTTGCGCGCCATGATGGCCTGGGCAAGCGCCTTGATGATGGCCGCGCGCTGATGGAAGGTCAGCGCCCGCAGGGCAGGCCCGCCAACCGTCCGGGCATGGTCGAGCATGGCGCCGAAATCGAGACCGTCGCTGCCGGTCAGGGCCACCACCTCTTCGGAGATCGCGGAACGGACCTCGGCGAGGGTGCCCGTGGAGACCTTCCACGCGTCAAGCGCATAGTTTTCAAGTTTTCGTGTCATTTCAATGTCTCCGCGCTATCAAACCGCGCTTATCGTCCAACGAAGGTCGGCTTCCGCTTTTCCATGAAGGCAGCGACACCTTCGCGATAATCATCACTATAACCGAGTTCGCGCATCGCATCGCGTTCGAGATTCAATTCATCCTCAAGCGAGAATTGCGACGACCCACGGATCAGCCGCTTGATACTGGCGAGACCCCGCGTGGGCCCTGTCGCGAACCTGGCGGCAAGCGCGTCGACTTCCGCCGACAACTGGTCGTCGTCGACGCACTTCCAGATCAAACCCCATTGTTCGGCCGTTTCGGCCGGAAGAGGCTCACCGGTCAGGGCAAGGCCAAGCGCCCTCGCTTGCCCGACAAGGCGCGGAAGGATCCACGTCCCTCCCGAATCAGGGATAAGGCCAATATTGGCGAAGGATTGAATGAACTTTGCGCTGCGGGCCGCGATCACGATATCGCAGGCCAGCGCGATATTGGCACCCGCCCCCGCCGCCACGCCGTTGACCGCGCCGATGACCGGTTTTTCCAGGGTCGCCAGGCGGCGGATCAGCGGCGCGTAATAGCGCTCCACCGAATCGCCCAGGTCGACAGCTTCCCCGCCTGGCGCGACCGCCCGGTCCGACAGATCCTGGCCGGCGCAGAAACCCCGGCCCGCACCCGTCAGCACCAGGACGCGGACCGCATCATCATCAGCGATCCGGTTCAGCGCGTCCGCCACTTCGCCATGCATCTGAACCGTGAAGCTGTTCAGTCGATCAGGGCGATTGAGGATGAGTCGCGCAATGCCGTCCACCAGATCCAGCCGGATTGTCTGGTAACTCATCTGTCTGCTCCTCCTCGACTCTCGCTTTTTAATAGACTGCCCGGTCGGACAATTATTGGCAAGAGGAAAATTCGGGACTAGATTGGCCGCATGGAGATTCGATCAACAAGCAAGATCGCCGTGATCGGCGCAGGAACAATGGGCGTGGGCATCGCGCAGGTCGCGGCCGCCTCCGGGCATCAGGCCGTCGTGGTGGACCAGCTCGAAACGGCCCTCGAAAAGGGGCGGGAGAGATTGCGGGACTCGCTCGATCAACTCGTCCGGCGCGGCCGTCTCGATGCAGCGCAGGCGGCGGCGATGACCGCTCAAATCCAATGGTCGACACAGATCGACGCCGCATCCGACTGCGCGCTTGTGATCGAGGCGATTGTCGAACGGCTCGACGTCAAGCAGGCTCTTTTCGCCAAGCTGGAGAATGTCGTCGGCGACAATGCGTTGCTCGCCACCAATACCTCCTCCCTGTCGGTCACGGAAATTGCGGAGCATCTGGCGAAGCCGTCGCGGTTCCTTGGCCTGCACTTCTTCAATCCCGTCCCCGCCATGAAACTGGTCGAGGTGGTGGCGGGCGCCGCGACGTCCCAGGATGTGGTCGAGACTGCCACCAGCCTGATGAACGACTGGGGCAAGCATCCGGTGACCGTGCGCGACGTGCCCGGCTTCATCGTGAACCGTATCGCTCGTCCCTATTATGCCGAAGCCTTCCTGGCATGGGATGAGGGTATCGAACCCGCGCTGATCGACGCCGCGCTCACCGGCAGCGGCGGCTTCAGGATGGGCCCGCTGACGCTGGCCGACATGATCGGCCACGACATCAACTATGCGGCGGCGGTCTCGGTTCATGAAGGGCTTGCGCCCCGCGCCCGCTTCCGTCCGCAGGAAGCGCAGGGCAAGCTGGTCGAGCAAGGGCATCTGGGGCGCAAGTCCGGGCAAGGCGTCTACCGGTATGGGGCAGAGATGCCGCCCCTCCCCGTCCGGGAAACAGGCACAGGCGCCGTCATCCATCTTCCGGCGGCGCCGGGCGCGGCCGCGAACCTGCTGGCCGGACTGTCCGCGCCGGTGGAGCCGACCCTCGACCCGGGCGTCCTGCTCGTGGACGGGCGGCGCGTCGCCATGGGCGACGGGCGGTCGCTCAATGCGCGTCGCGACATAGATGTTCTGATCGATCACGCCCTCGATTTTTCCGCCTCCTCTTCCCTGGTCGCCACGGTCCGTGACGATGAAGCCGCGCAGGCTGCGGCGGGCCTGGCCGGGGCGCTCGGCAAGCAGCTGCTGATCGTTCCCGACCGGCCGGGCCAGATCGTGCTTCGGACCTACGCGCAGATTGCGAACGGTGCGGTCGATGCCGTGCGCGAGGGCGTCGCAAGCGCAGAAGCGATTGACGAAGCCATGCTTTACGGCGCCAACTATCCGGTCGGGCCCCTTGCATGGGCCGCGCGGACCGGGCTGGAACAGGTGCGCGAGACGCTGGCCAATATTGCATCAGAAACCGGGGACCGGCTCTACGAGCCCGCTGGCGACTGGACCGCCCTATGACCGGGGAAAGGGCACGACGCATCGCCAGCCTGCTGCGCTCGCGCGAAACGATGGGCCGGGATTGGGACATCGCTATCGAGGATGCGCGGGAAGGCTATGCCCGCATCGCGTGCACCGTCGGGCCGGACATGCTGAACGGCCACGCCAGCGCCCATGGCGGCGCGTTATTCACCCTGGCCGACACCGCTTTCGCCTATGCCTGCAACTCGCATGGGGAAAATACGGTAGCTTATGCGGCAAGCATCAACTTTCTCAGCCCCGCCAAGCCGGGCGACCGGCTGATCGCTGAAGCGCGGGAGCTCATGCGGGCGGGCCGCAGCGGCAGCTATGTCGTGAATATAGAGACAGAGGATGGACGCCCCGTCGCGTCCTTTCACGGATTGTCGCGCAGCCTGGGCAGCGCGATCGAGGGATTGGAGGATTGAATCATGGCTGAAGCTTTCATTTGCGACGCGGTACGCACGCCGGTCGGCCGTTACGGCGGCAGTCTGTCCGCGGTTCGCGCGGACGATCTTGCCGCCGTTCCGCTCCGGGCGCTGGTGGATCGCAATCCCGGCGTCGACTGGGGTGCGCTGGACGATGTCATTCTCGGCTGCGCCAATCAGGCGGGCGAGGATAATCGCAACGTGGCGCGGATGGCTGCCCTGCTCGGCGGCTTCGGCGAAGGCGCGCCCGGCACCACGATAAACCGGCTGTGCGGATCGGGCATGGATGCCGTGGCCATGGCGGCGCGCGCGATCAAGGCGGGCGAAGCGGAGATCATCGTCGCGGGCGGCGTCGAGAGCATGAGCCGTGCGCCCTTTGTCATGCCCAAGGCGGAATCGGCCTTTTCCCGCACCAACGCCATTTACGACACGACGATCGGCTGGCGCTTCATCAACAAGCGGATGAAGACGGAGTTCGGTGTCGATTCGATGCCGGAAACGGCCGAGAACGTCGCCGGCGATTTCCAGATCAGCCGCCTCGATCAGGACCGCTTTGCCGCCGAAAGTCAGCGCCGGGCCGCTGCCGCACAGGCGGCGGGGCGGTTCGATGCGGAAATCGTCCCGGTCCATGTGCCGCAAAGGAAGGGCGATCCGGTCGCCGTCGAGCGCGACGAACATCCGCGCGAAACCAGCGTCGAAACGCTGGGCAAGCTGAAGCCCATCGTGCGCCCGGACGGCACGGTCACGGCGGGCAACGCATCGGGCGTCAATGACGGCGCCGCCGCGATCATCGTCGCCGGCGAGGCGGCGATCGCCAAATATGGCCTCACCCCCCGCGCCCGCTTTGTCGGTGCCGCCGTGGCGGGTGTCGCCCCCCGGATCATGGGCATCGGCCCCGCCCCGGCAACGGAAAAGCTGCTCGCGCGGCTGGGCCTTTCCATCGCCGACATCGACATTGTCGAGCTCAATGAGGCGTTCGCGTCGCAGGGCCTCGCCGTCCTGCGCCGGCTGGGCCTGCCCGACTCGGCAGAACATGTGAATCCCAATGGCGGCGCGATCGCGCTTGGCCATCCGCTCGGCATGTCGGGGGCCAGGCTCATCCTGACCGCGACGGAGGAATTGCGCCTGCGCAGCGCGAAACTGGCGCTATGCACCATGTGCATCGGCGTTGGCCAGGGCATTGCGACCATCATCGAGCGGGTGTGAAATAAATTAGTTGACCGTCTGGTCGGTCAATTATATCATGACCCATAACGCAGCCAAGGAGCGAAGGGATGTACACTACCGAGCTGAAGGATCGCAGCGCCGCCTCCACGCCTCTCTCGCTGGTCCACGAGGATCCGGAGCAGGTGGCGGCGTTTGAAGCGCGCGTTGCCGCCGACGAATTCATCGAGCCCAAGGATTGGATGCCCGAGGCCTATCGCAAGACCCTGGTGCGTCAGATTTCCCAGCATGCGCATAGCGAGATCGTGGGCATGCTGCCGGAAGGCAATTGGCTGACCCGGGCACCCTCGCTCAAGCGCAAGGCGATCCTGCTTGCCAAGGTGCAGGATGAGGGCGGGCACGGCCTGTATCTGTATTGCGCCGCCGAAACGCTGGGCGTCAGCCGGGAAGAGATGGTCGAGGCGCTCCACGCGGGTAAGGCGAAATACAGCACCATCTTCAACTACCCGACCCTGACCTGGGCGGATATCGGCGCGATCGGCTGGCTGGTCGACGGCGCCGCGATCATGAACCAGGTCCCCCTGCAGCGCACCTCCTATGGCCCCTATGCGCGCGCGATGGTGCGGATCTGCATGGAGGAAAGTTTCCATCAGCGCCAGGGCTATGAGATCATGATGGTCATGGCCCAGGGCACGGCGGAACAGAAGGCCATGGCGCAGGACGCGCTCAACCGCTGGTGGTGGCCCTCGCTGATGATGTTCGGTCCGCCCGATGCCGACTCCCCCAATTCGGCGCAGGGCTTCCGCTGGCGCATCAAGCGCGACAGCAATGACGATCTTCGCCGGAAATTCGTCAACGCCACCGTGCCGCAGGCCGAATATCTCGGCCTGACCATTCCCGATGCCGACCTCAAGTGGAACGAGGAACAAGGCGGCTATGATTTCGGCGAGATCGACTGGGAAGAATTTTATGCCGTCGTGCGCGGCGAAGGCCCTGCCGCCAAGGAGCGGCTGAAAGCCCGCCAGGACGCCTGGAATGAAGGGGCGTGGGTCCGCGAGGCGGCCGACGCTTATGAGGCGAAGCGCAAGGCGCGCCTAGCCGCTTGAATTGGACAGAGTGACAGGAAATCAAGAATGAGCCACGATTGGCCCCTCTGGGAAGTTTTCATCCGCTCGAAGGGCGGCGTCAGCCACAAGCATGTCGGTTCGGTCCATGCGCCCGACAGCGAGTTGGCGGTCCGCCACGCGCGCGACGTCTATACGCGGCGGCTCGAAGGCGTCAGCCTTTGGGTCGTGAAGTCGAGCGATATCGTCTCGTCGGATCCGGCGCAGTCCGGCCCGCTTTTCGAGCCGGCGGAAACGAAAATATATCGCCACCCTACCTTCTACAACATTCCCGATAGCGTGGGGCATATGTGATGGCGTCTCCCCTGCCCACTATCCAGCCGTCGGAGGAAGCGGAACTGCGCCCGTTGCTGTTCGACTATCTTCTGCGCCTGGGCGATGACAGCCTGATCCTCGGCCAGCGTCTGACCGAATGGTGCGGTCATGCGCCCGCGCTGGAAACCGATCTCAGCCTCGCCAATATCGGCCTTGACCTCATCGGGCAGGCGGACCTGTTCCTGAACCTTGCCGGCAAGGTTGAAGATGCGGGCCGCGACGGCGACCGGCTGGCATTCCATCGCGATGTGCTGGCGTTTCGCAACTGCCTGCTGGTCGAGCAGACCAATGGCGACTTTGCCCAGACCATCGCCCGGCAATTCCTGTTTTCGACCGCGCAGCTCGGCCTGTTCGAGGCGCTCGAACAGTCGGCCGATCCGCGCATTGCGGAAATCGCGGCCAAGGCTGTGAAGGAAGTCCGCTATCATGCCGAAATCTCGGCCGACTGGGTCATTCGCCTGGGCGACGGCACCGGGGAAAGCCATCGGCGCATGGTCGACGGTCTCGACTGGTTCTGGCGCTTCGTCGAGGAGATGTTCGAGGTCGACGAGGTGGAGCGGCCGCTGGTCGAACGCGGCATCGCGGCCGACCGCGCACAGCTTCGCGGGCCGTTCGACGCCCGCGTGGCGGCGGTGTTGGGTGAGGCGACGATTCCGCTGCCCGCCTATCCGCGTGGCGTGAAGGGCGGCCGGTATGGTCATCATACCGAGCATCTCGGCCACCTGCTGGCGGTCATGCAATATGTGCCGCGCACCTATCCCGACGCCAAGTGGTGAACATGATGGCGACCGCTACGATCGATAATGCCGCGACAGATCGCATCATGGCGATATTGTCGAAAGTGCCTGATCCGGAAATCCCTGCGGTCTCTATTACAGATCTCGGCATCGTGCGGTCGGTTCGCCAAAATCCTCCCGCTGTCCTCATAACGCCGACCTACACGGGGTGCCCTGCGACAATTGCCATTTCGGCCGCTGTCCGCAAGGCGCTGGACGAGGCAGGTTTTGACAATGTGGCGGTAGAAACCATTCTTTCGCCGCCCTGGACTACCGATTGGATTAGCGCCGAAGGCCGGGACCGGCTGCGCGCCTATGGCATCGCCCCGCCCCGCACGGGCCCGGTGGAATGCCCCCGCTGCGGATCACGCCACACCCAGGAAGTAAGCCGCTTTGGTTCGACGCCCTGCAAGGCCCTCTGGCGTTGCCTTGACTGCAGCGAACCGTTCGACCGTTTCAAATGCCATTAGGATCACCGATGTCGACCGCCTTTTATCCATTGACGATTCTGCAAGTCGCTCATGAAACCGATGACGCCATCGCCCTTACGCTCGCGCCTGAGGCCGAGGTCGCCGATCAGTTCGGCTTCAAGCCGGGCCAGCATCTCATCTTTCGCGCCGATATCGGCGGCGAGGATATCCGGCGGAACTATTCCCTGTGCGTCGCACCGGATGAAGGCGTGCTGAAAGTCGCGATCAAGAAGATCGACGGCGGCCTCTTTTCCAACTGGGCTGCTGCCTCGCTCATCGAGGGCGGCGCGATCGAGGCGATGACGCCGCGGGGCCACTTCACATGGGATTTTCAGCCCGAACAAAGCCGGCACTATCTGGCCTTTGCCGCAGGATCGGGCATCACGCCGATCCTGTCGCTGATCAAGACCGGACTGGCGATGGAACCCGGCAGCCGCTTCACCCTACTCTATGGCAACCGCAGTTCCAGTTCGATCATGTTCCTTGAAGACCTGTCCGACCTCAAGGATCGCCATCTCAACCGCCTGCAACTGTTCCATTTTCTCTCGGCCGAATTCGGCGATGTCGACCTGTTCAACGGGCGCCTGGACGAGCAACGGATCGGCGAAGCGCTGTCGTCGCTGATCGACGTCAAATCGGTCGATGCCGCCTTCATCTGCGGGCCCGGCGCGATGATGGACGCCGCGGAAAAGGCCATGCTCGAAGCAGGCCTGCCGGAGAGCCGTATCCTGGTGGAGCGGTTCACCACGGGAGAGGTATCGGAGGTCGACAGGGAGCGGACGCGCCTGCTGCGCGAAAAGGCGCAGGGTTTGAAGCTGGAGGTCAGGATCGACGGGCGCCGTCGCGTCATTCCCTTCGACATGGAAAAGGGAAATATCCTGGAAAGCGCGCGCGCATCCGGCCTTCCCGCCCCCTATGCCTGCAAAGCCGGGGTGTGCGCGACCTGCCGTGCCAAGCTGGTGTCGGGCACGGTCGAGATGGGGAAGAATTACGGCCTCAGCTCCGAAGAAGTCGCGGACGGTTACATCCTGACCTGCCAGGCCGTTCCAAGCTCGGACAATGTGGTGCTCGACTATGACGCCTGACGCGGCGATCCTGCTTGAGCAACGCCAGGACAATGGCGTTCTCCTGCTGACGCTGAACCGTCCCGCTCAACGCAACGCGCTGGCGACGCCGCTGCTGGAGGCCATCGCCGCCGCGCTTCGCACGGCGGACAGGGACAGCGGCATCCGCAGCGTCGTCATCACCGGGAACGATAAAGTTTTCGCCGCCGGTGCCGACATTGAGGAGTTGGCGCGGTCGGATGGCTCGGAACCGGTCGAGGGGCCGCGCTGGATCGCCTGGAACGCCATTGCCGCTTTCTCCAAACCCCTGATCGCGGCGGTAGAGGGATGGTGCCTGGGCGCGGGATCGGAACTGATGCTGCGCTGCGATATCGTCGTGGCGGGACGCAATGCGAAATTGGGGCAGCCCGAGACCAATCTGGGTATCATTCCGGGCGCTGGCGGCACCGCCATCCTGCCCCGAAAGGTCGGCATGGCAACGGCCATGGACATGGTCCTGACCGGCGAACCGATCACTGGAGAACGGGCCTACCAGTTGGGCATGGTGGCGCGGCTGGTCAATGACGGACAGGCGCTCGCATCCGGCCTGGAACTGGCTGCGCGGCTAGCGAGCCGGGCTCCCGAAGCGCTGCGCGTGGCGAAGGCGAGCATATTGCACAGCAGTGAGAGCGCGCTTGGAGATCATTTGAGGGTCGAACGCGAACGCTTTCTGGGTTTGTTGGCGGGGGCGGAAAAAGCCGAAGGCATTGCGGCATTCAGGGAAAAGAGGCCGCCTGACTGGTCGGATTTCTGACCTGTTCGGCTTGACGTCTTTCCTATCCTCGACCAAGGAATGGCACCCTGACAATGCGCCATTTCTTCACGCACGTCAGGCTTCTGACTGTTGACCTAGACTGGATGAGATATGGCGCGGACCCAAGCGGCAGATTACGAACAAAGGCGTGAAGCCATACTCGACAGGGCTGCCGAATTATTTGCGTCACGCGGTTTCAACGGTGCGTCGATCGCCGATCTGGCCGTCTCTTGTGCGACATCCAAGTCCCTCATTTATCATTATTTTCCTTCGAAGGAAGATGTCCTCTTCGAGGTCATGGCATCGCATATCGATCAACTCCTTATCGACACGGAAGAGGTGATTGCAACGAAAGGAACCGACGCGGAGCATTTCAGCAGGCTGATACACGCATTTTTGCATCATTATGCCGGCGCCGCCGAAAGACAGAAGGTTCTGCTCAACGAGCTTGCGAACCTGCCCGAAGCCAGCCGGACCATCATCGTCTCGAAGCAGCGCCGAATAATCGATGTGATGCAGCATCTTGTCGTGGCGCTCTATCCCGAGTTTGCTGCGGATCCCAAACGGGCACGCGTTCAGACCATGTTGATTTTCGGCATGCTCAACTGGACCCACACATGGTACGATCCGCATGGTTCCGTGGACGTCGATACATTGGCGGATATGATCCTGAAGACGGTCATCAGTTGAAGGACCACAGGCGCCGCCGCCGTTCATGATCCGGACGGACCGCCCGGCCTTTCAGGCAGCAGTCCGACAGCGCCGTAAAGTCTCGGAGGGCAGTTCCGCGAACAACTGCTTATATTCGCAGCTGAACCGGCTGGGATGCCAGAAGCCCCAGCGATCGATCACATCCTTGACCTGCAAAGGCGCGCCAATCCTGACCATATCGTGTCGGGCCCTGTTAAGGCGAAGAACCCGCACGAAGGCAACGGGATTGATACCCAGCACGTCCTGGAAGCTATATTGCAGCGCCCGGCGAGAAACACCAATATCCCGGCATATGTCGCTGATCTGTAGCGGCTCATCGATTCGATCGAGAATATATTCGCGCGTGCGGCGTACGATCTCATAGCGGTTGGACCAGCCATAATCCGTTGCAGCCTCTGCAACAATGATAACCGGCACGAGTATATCGAGGACGGATGCAATCACCGCCTCTCGTCCCTCATCATCATGCACGCCCGGATCATCATGATGATTTGCGATCAATGCCTTGATCTTCCCGGCAGCCTTGGCGGTCGTTTCCAGATCGCCCACCATATGAATACCATTGTCCATCCAGTCGGGCGCGACCAGCCCTTCGACATTTTCCAGATATTCGTCCACCAGTTCGCGCGTGATCGTCAGGCCCAGCATATCCATCGGCGGCAAAACCGCCTCAAAGGGGTGCGCGCCGCATACAACGGCAAGACCTTCGTGCAGCGGCCGGCCATTCATGCGCGCCTCGCCCTGCATGTTCGACAAAAAGACGAAGATGTGCCTTTCGCGTTCACCGCAGCCCGATATGCTCAATGTCGCTTCAAAGCTACAGTTCCGCAGCAGAAGGCCCGGCAGAAACAGGTCCCGGCATTCGCCCTGGCCGGGAGCAGGCGTCAATTGCGTATATTCCATCGCCCATCCCGGTGGTGGCGGAACCAATCCGGAATGACTGAATCGTTCGACATGATCTGATCCCGACGGTGCAATGTCAGTCCGCATCCTTGGTGTCTTTTTAGCCTCAATATTTGCCAAAAACGGATAACGCTTGGGGCCATGCTATCTTATGTTCGTCGTCGTCGGCAAGTACTCGCAAGGGGGCGAGTGCCGGATATCGCAAATTTCCTGGTAGCAGTCGCGAAGGATTGCGACTTGCCATGTAGCGGCCCGCGCCGAATTGGGCGCAAATCCTTATGGGGAGGAAACATGAAACTGAGGCGTTTTACTGAACTGACAAAAAAGAACTTTTCCGCAGCGAACGGAATGCATGTTTCGACATGCGCCCTTGCTGCGGCTGTTCTGTTCTGCCCGACCGCTGGAGCTCTTGCCCAGGAGGGCCCGGCACAAGCATCGGACCAAGCCAATGAGAGCCGGGGCATCGCCGACATCGTCGTCGTCGCGCAGAAGCGCGCGGAAAATGTCCAGGACGTTCCGATCGCGATCACTGCGGTGACCTCCGAGCAGTTGGGCGCGGCCGGCGTGGCCAGCACCTCCGACCTGACGATGGTCGCCCCCAGCCTCAACGTCGGATCGAACGCCGGCTATTTCCTGCCGCGTTTGCGCGGGGTGGGCAATCCGACCTTCGGACCGGGCATCGAAAATGCCGTCGCCACCTTTGTCGACGGCGTCTATGTGGCGGCGGTTCCGGGAACCCTGCTGTCGCTCAACAGCGTCGAGCGGGTGGAAATCTTGAAGGGGCCGCAGGGAACCCTGTTCGGCCGCAACGCGACCGGTGGCGTCATCAACGTCATCTCCAAGGAACCCAAGGCCGGCTTCAGCGGCAACGCTGACTTATCCTATGCCAATTACAAGACGTGGACGGGCAATTTCTACGTGACTGGCGGCTCCGATCGCTTCGCCGCCGACCTGGCCGTGCGCGCTTCGACGCAGGGCGATGGCTATGGCAGGCTTGTGCCGGGCGGCCGGGAAATCAACAAGGTCGATTCCGATGTCGCGGCGCGGGCGAGCTTCGTCTTCAAGCCGACCGACACGACGACGATCCACTTCGCTGCCGACTATGCCGACCGTCGTGGCGACCTGCCCTCCTTCCGGCAGGTCTCGGACGAATTGCCGCTGTTCGGTCCGGCCCCGTCCGGAGGTCCCTGGGACACCAACAACAGTTTCCGATCGAAACTTGATCTCAAAAATTCCTATGGCTTGACATTTCGGCTCAACCAGGAACTGGGTACTGTCGACTTCGTCAGCATCACCGGCTATCGCAACGTCAAGTTCGACATCAATTTCGATTATGATCTGACGCCCACTCCGGCGCTGGATCTTACCGCCAATCTCGATGACAAGTCGTTCAGCCAGGAATTCCAGTTCCTGTCGAACAATGACAGCCCGCTTCGCTGGGTCGCCGGCCTCTATTATTTCCGGGACAAGTCGAACTGGTTTTCGGAGATCCTGCAGCAGGGACCGGCGATCCAGCCGC
>DATFDS010000025.1:0-39649 GCA_035251955.1 Sphingobium sp.
GGTGCCTGGCGCCGCCAACTCCAAGCTGAGTGACGAGGATCTTGCCGAGGTGATGAACTGGATCATCGGCACGATGGGGCCGCGGCGGTCCGATCAGTTCGAACCCTATACCGCGCAGGAAGTCGCGCGATATCGATCGGCGCGATTGACGGATATTGCTCATAAACGTGAACTTCTGGTTCGACAATTCAGCCAACCGGCACCCGCACTTGAAAGCGCGCTGCGTTAAATCCCGGCGCACGCTCACGCTATTTCTTTATTGTCGCATCTTTCCTTGCGCAAATCCGGGTGGAGGCATGTGACTCCGGCTCACCCACTTTTGGACATGATGCTCTAATCAGGCTGTCCGCTGCCCTAAGACCTTCAGGACTATATCAGCAGCCTCCCCAAGGTGGGAAACGTGGTCAAAAGGATGGCCAATGACCACGCCAAGCCTGCATTATCAACAGTCCAATGTGGTCTTCTTTTCCCAATCCGTAAGGTGGCGGGCGAATTCATTCCACTCCTGTTTTTTCAACTTGAGATAGGCGCAGATGAGTTCCGGGAAAGATTGATGAAGAACCGACGATTGTTCCAATGATCGCAACGCATCAAGCAGATTGAGTGGAAGCTTCTTGGCTCCTTCCACACTGTGCCCATCGGTGTACATATTGATGTTCAGCATCTTGCCCGGATCGCGGCTGTGCGCCATGCCGTCCAGTCCGGCCGCAAGGACGACCGCGGGCATCAGATAGGGGTTGACCGCGCCGTCGGCCAGCCGCAACTCGAAACGATTTCCTTCAGGAACCCGGATCATGTGCGTCCGATTATTGCCCGCCCACGTCACCGAATTGGGCGCCCAGGTGGCACCTGATATCGTGCGCGGAGCATTGATCCGCTTATAGCTGTTAACCGTGGGATTGAGGAACGCGGCCATCGCGTCAGCGGAGTGTATGATGCCGCCGATAAAGGCCAATCCCAAAGCGGACAGGCCTGTTTCGCTTTGATGGTCGACAAAGCTATTCTCGCCGCCGCGCCACATGGACACATGCATGTGGCAGCCATTGCCCGTCATGTCGACGAACGGTTTGGGCATGAATGTGGCCCTGAGACCATGTTTTTCGGCGATGGACTTGACCATATATTTGAAAAAGGCATGACGATCCGCAGTGACGAGCGCATCATCATATTCCCAATTCATTTCGAACTGGCCGTTGGCGTCCTCATGATCATTTTGATAGGGTAACCAACCCAGTTGCTGCATGGAATCACAGATTTCCGTGATCACGTCATAGCGGCGCATCAATGCTTGCTGGTCATAGCAAGGCTTCACTTGCGTGTCGGCACTGTCCGCTATTGTCGATCCGTCAGGCGAAATCAGGAAAAATTCGCATTCGACGCCGGTCTTCATCTGAAGACCTTGATCCGCCGCCCGTGCGATCTGGGCCTTCAGAGCATTGCGCGGACTGGCCTGGACTGGTTCACCGTTCATCCACAGGTCGGCAGCCAGCCAGCCCACTTCCGGCTTCCACGGCAGTTGGATCAGACTCTCCGGATCGGGTTTCGCAAAGAGATCCGGATCGGCTGGGGTCATGTCCAGCCAGGTGGCGAAGCCGGCGAAACCGGCGCCTGCCTTCTGCATCCCGTCAATCGCCGCGGCAGGAACCAACTTTGCCCGCTGGCTCCCAAAAAGATCGGTGTAGGAGATCAGGAAATATTTGATCGACTTTTCTTTTGCCACATCTGAAAGTTTGGTCGTCATAGGAGTTCCTCCATGGTCGAACGGACGGTATTTTTGCTCCTGTCCATTCGACGAGTGCTTTCCTGCCTGCGAATTTCATGACGATCATGATCTGAAACGAACGACTAGAAGCTCTGGCCTGGAATCCAGCTTGTACCGGCGAGCGGAACCTGCGCCATCGCCGCAGCTTCAATTGTCAGCGCGACAAGATCTTCCGGCTCAAGATTGTGGAGATGGCTTTTGCCGCATGCACGCGCGATGGTTTGCGCCTCCAAAGTCAGCACGGCCAGATAGTTGGCCAGGCGGCGGCCGGCGGCGATAGGATCAAGCCTTGCGGAAAGTTCCGGATCCTGCGTCGTGATCCCCGCCGGATCGCGCCCTTCCTGCCAGTCGTCATAGGCGCCCGCCGTCGAGCCCAGCGCCTGATATTCCGCCTCAAGCGCCGGATCGTTGTCGCCCAGCGCGACCAGCGCGGCGGTGCCGATGGCGACCGCGTCGGCACCAAGCGCCAGTGCCTTCGCCACATCCGCGCCGTTGCGGATACCACCGGAGACGATGAGTTGCACCTTGCGATGCATGCCCAGGTCCTGAAGCGCCTGCACCGCAGGACGAATGGCCGCGAGAATCGGGATGCCGACATGTTCGATGAACACATCCTGCGTCGCCGCGGTGCCGCCCTGCATGCCGTCCAGCACGACGACGTCCGCACCTGATTTTACGGCGAGCGCGACGTCATAATAGGGTCTGGTCGCGCCGACCTTCACGTAGATGGGTTTTTCCCAATCGGTGATTTCGCGCAATTCCTCGATCTTGATCTCCAGATCGTCAGGGCCCGTCCAATCGGGATGACGGCAGGCCGAACGCTGATCTATGCCTTTGGGAAGGTTGCGCATCGCCGCGACGCGATCGGAAATCTTCTGCCCCAGCAGCATGCCGCCGCCGCCGGGCTTGGCGCCCTGACCGACGACGACCTCGATCGCGTCCGCCTTGCGCAGATCGTCCGGATTCATGCCATAGCGTGACGGGAGATATTGATAGACCAGCGTCTGGGACTGTCCCCGCTCCTCCGGCGTCATGCCGCCGTCGCCGGTGGTGGTCGACGTGCCCGCCATCGACGCCCCCCGGCCCAGGGCTTCCTTGGCCGGCCCGGACAAGGCGCCGAAGCTCATGCCCGCAATCGTCACCGGGATCTTGAGATGGATGGGCTTCTTGGCAAAACGCGTGCCCAGCCACACGTCGGTGGCGCATTTTTCGCGATATCCCTCCAGCGGATAGCGGGAGACGGACGCCCCCAGGAAAAGAAGATCGTCGAAATGCGGCAGGCTGCGCTTGGCGCCGCCGCCGCGGATGTCATAGATCCCGGTCGCGGCGGCGCGACGGATTTCCGACAGGGTGTGGGGGTCGAAGGTAGCCGACTGGCGCGGCAAGGTGCGGGGGATATGCTTCAAATCCATGACCGTGATCCTCAGTAAGCCGCAGCGTTGTCGACATGGAAATTATAGAGCGAGCGGGCCGAGCCGTAGCGGCGAAACTCATCCACGCTGACTTCGCCGCCCAGCCCCGCCTTGTCGAGCAGGCCGCGCAACAGGTCGCGATGCTCCGCGCGCATCTCCTTCTCGACACAGTCTGCGCCCAGGCCTTTGACCGAACCGCGCACGAAAAGGCGCGCTTCATAGATGGAATCGCCCAGCGCGTCCCCGGCATCGCCCAGCACGACAAGGTTACCCGATTGCGCCATGAAGGCACTCATGGGACCGATCGATCCCTTGACGACGATGTCGACGCCCTTCATCGAAATGCCGCAACGCGCCGAGGCATCGCCGTCGATGACGAGCAGCCCGCCATGCGCGGTCGCCCCGGCCGACTGGCTGGCGTCGCCCTTGACATGCACTGTGCCCGAAATCATGTTTTCGGCCACGCCGACGCCGGCATTGCCTTCCACGATCACGGTGGCCCGCTTGTTCATGCCGGCACAGTAATAGCCCGCATGCCCGGCAATCTCGACCGTGAGCGGCGCGTCTAGGCCCACCGCCAGCGCATGCTGGCCGTCCGGATTTTCAACGCGCCAATGGGTCTCGCCGCTGTCGGCGGGCAGCTTGTGAAGCTGTTCGTTCAAATCACGCTTGGTGGTAGTCGCAAGGTCAACGACAGGCATCAGTTACGCTCCCAGGCATAGACACGGGCGGGTTCAGGTTCGAACACGCGGGCATTTTCGATGCCGGGCAGGCCGACAAGCGCGCGATATTCGGAACCGAAGGCGACGAAATCGTCGGTCTCTGCCATCACCGCCGGCTTGCACGAGACGGGATCGCGGAGGACCGCGAAGCCGCTTTCGGTGCCGACGACGAAGGTGAAGAAGCCGTCCAGCTCGTTGAGGCTCGCTTCCAGGGCCTGCGCCAGGGTCGCCCCTTCGCGCAGCTTCCAGCTGAGATAACCCGCAGCCACTTCGCTGTCATTGTCGGTGGAAAAGCGGATGCCCTTGGGCTCCAGCATCTGGCGCAAGCTGCGATGATTGGACAAGGACCCGTTATGCACGAGGCACTGGTCGGCCCCGGTGGAAAAGGGATGTGCCCCGGCCGTCGTCACCGCGCTTTCCGTCGCCATGCGGGTATGGCCGACGCCATGCGTGCCGGACATTTCCGCCAGTTTGAAGCGGGCGGCGACATCCGCGGGCAGGCCCACTTCCTTGTACAATTCGATGCGGCGACCCGATCCCGTAATGGCCAGGTCCGGGCGATGGGTCGCCAGCCACTGGCGCACCTTCTCCTCCTCGCCCACAGGCATGGTCAGGACCAGATGCGTGTCGCGCACCTCGCCCGTCACCCAATCCCCCAGCTTCATCGAAACAAGATTGAGATCGCTGCCCCGGACGGTAAGCTTCACCTTTTCGGCCGAGCCGCTGCCATAGACGGCGAAGCCCGCACTGTCGGGACCCCGGTCCGTCATGGTCACCAGCATATCAGCCAGCAGCGACCCCAGCCGGGGTTCGAGCGCTGCGTTCTTCAGGAACAATCCAACAATTCCACACATGACGTGTCCACCTCGCGTCTGCTGATTCGGTGATAAGAGGCTGAGGCCGCCTCCGTCAATCTATAGGAATAAAATTTTCTTTTTAAGAAAGATAAATTTTGCCCCGGCATGCGAATTTCCGATGACGCGGCGCCGTCAGACGAGCGTCAACCGCCTATGGCGTGCTGCCCGTAGAGTATTTTCAAGCAGGCAGGCGATCGTCATCGGGCCAACGCCACCCGGCACCGGGGTGATCGCGTGGACATGATCCATTTCCTCAAAGGAAACATCGCCCACAATCCGGCTTACCCCGTCTTCGACTAGGCGATTGATCCCGACATCGATCACGACGGCGCCAGGCCGCACCCACTCCCCCTGGACCAGTCCGGGATGGCCAGCGGCGACCACCACGACGTCCGCCGTCCTGACGATCTCGGGCAGATTGCGGGTTGCGATATGGGTGACCGTGACGGTACATTCCCGCTCCAGCAACAGCATCGCAACCGGTTTTCCAACGATATTGGATTTACCGATGACGACGGCCTTCAGTCCGCGATAATCCTCGATCACCGTGTCGAGCAACATCATGCATCCCAGCGGCGTGCAGGGAATGAGGCCGCCCGTGCCGGTGGAAAGCCGGCCCACATTGACGGGATGGAAGCCGTCGACATCCTTCTTGGGATCGATGGCGTCCAGCACCGGATCGGATTCGATATGATCTGGCAAGGGGAGCTGGACGAGGATGCCGTCGACATCCTCGTTCGCGTTCAGCGCGGCGACGAGATCGAGCAGTTCCTGCTGGCTCGTGGACGCCGGCAGGCGATGCTCGAAGGAGCGCATGCCCGCTTGTGCGGTCTGCTTGATCTTGGCACGCACATAGACCTGGCTGGCCGGGTCGTCACCGACCAGCACCACGGCAAGCCCGGGCGTGATACCGCGATCAGCGAGGGCCGCGACCTCCTGCGCGACGCGTTCGCGGACCCGCGCGGCGATGGCCTTGCCATCGATGATCCGGGACATGGGTCAGTCGCGGAAAACGACGGTCTTCGCGCCATTGGCCAGCGCCCGCCCTTCCAGATGGAAGGCGACGGCGCGGGCCAGCACGCGGCGTTCGATATCCCGCCCCTTGCGGATCAGGTCTTCGGGCGTGTCGTGGTGGCCGATGCGCTCGACATCCTGTTCGATGATAGGCCCCTCGTCCAGGTCGGCGGTGACATAATGGGCCGTCGCGCCGATCAGCTTCACGCCGCGCCGATGCGCCTGGTGATAGGGCTTGGCGCCCTTGAAGCCCGGCAGAAAGCTGTGATGGATGTTGATGCACCGGCCCGCCAGAAACCGGGCAAGATCGTCGGACAATATCTGCATATAGCGCGCCAGGATCACGAGTTCGGCGCCGGTTTCCTTGACAATCCGCTTGATCTCGGCCTCCTGCTGCGGCTTCGTGTCCTTCGTGATCGGCAGATGATGGAAGGGGATCGCGCCGAAATCGGTGGCGGCGTAGGTTTCCCGCGGATGGTTCGAGACGATGCCGACCACATCCATCGGCAGTTCGCCGATCCGATTGCGGTAGAGCAGGTCGACCAGGCAATGATCGAACTTCGACGCGAGGATCAGGACCTTGCGGCGTTCGTCCTTCGGGCGCAGCGTCCAGTCGAGGTCCAGTTCTTGGGCCAGGGGCGTGAAGGCCTGACGGAACTGGTTGGCGGCCTCCCCATCGGATAGCGTGAAGACGATGCGGCCAAAGAAACGGCCGGTTTCCACATCGTCGAATTGATGCGCTTCCTTGATGTCGCCGCCCTGGCGATACATGACATCGGTCACCCGCGTGACGATGCCGGGCTTGTTGGCGCAGGATAAGGTCAGGAGATAGGCAATCGTCATATTAGCCTCTGATCAGGATATCATAAGGTCTTGGCAGTCAGGTCCAGCCAATGATGGAAACTGCCGGCGTAGCTGCGGAAGGTAGCGACATCATAGCTTGGCTGGTCATCGACCTGCCAGATGATGACGCCGATATGGGCGATGACAGTGGTGGCTGCCGATCCGCTCTGGAACCGATCGGGGTGAAAATCGATCGCCGCTCCGCGCTGAAGGATCGTCCGTGCCCCCGCCCCCGTCAGGCGCAGAATATGATAGCCGCTCGACTGGTCGGACACCGAAGCGAGCCCTTCCAGCCGCGCCGCCAGATTCTCGGCGAAATCGGGTGCGGCTTCGGACTGCACGACCAGCCAATTGCCGGGGCCCGTACCGACACATGTGACGTCTCCAACCCGCACGCAAGCGGGGCCGTCCGGCAGCGACGCGCCCAGCGCCGCGCCAATGACGGCATGGTCCACCCCCCTGCGCGCCATGACTGCGGCGATACCCGGATTCTCCCGGCTTTCCACGGCGAAAGGATCAGCCACGGACACGTACTCCCTCCGGATCGACAAATATCGGATTGCAGATTTCCGCCTCCACATCGCCGCCGCGCACCGGATCATGCACCACGATCCGCTGGCCATGGCGTTCGGGACCGCGCGAGAGCAGGGCGAGCGCGATCGAATGCCCCAGCGTCGGCGACCAGGCGGCGGACGTCACATAGCCCTCGTCATTCTGCGGCAGCGCGGCGGCACCAGGCGCGAGCAGATGGCCGCCCGCACGCAGCGACTGGCTCGGATCGACGGGTTTCAGACCCACCAGGGCGGGCCGATCCGGGTCGACCAGGCCAGGCCGGGCCGCCATGACCCGCCCGATATAGTCCTTCTTCTTCGACATCATCCTTCCCATGCCCAGGTCCGCGGCCGTCGTCTGGCCGTTCAGCTCATTACCGGCGGGATGTCCCTTTTCGATGCGCATGACGCCCAGCGCCTCCGTGCCGTAGGGGACGACGTCGAACTGGCTGCCGACATCGAACAGGTGGCGCACCAGCCTGTCGCCCAGCCTGGCGGGCACGCTGACTTCATAAGCCAGTTCGCCGGAGAAGGAGAGGCGGTAGATGCGTGCCTCCAGCCCCTGCCAGCGGAATTTCGCCGCGCCCATATAGGGCATCGCATCATTGGACAGGTCGATGTCGGGAAATGCGCGCTGGAGCAGGTCGCGCGAATGCGGGCCCGCCACCGCATGGGTCGCCCACTGCTCCGTCACGGAGGTCGCCTGAACGTCCAGTTCCGGCCACAGGACCTGTCGGGCATAATCGATATGCTGCATCACCCGCGCAGCGTTGACGGTGGTCGTCGTCACGAAAAAACTGTCTTCGGCGAAGCGGGTGGTCGTCCCGTCATCCATGACCATGCCGTCTTCGCGCAGCATGACGCCGTAACGCGCCTTGCCTACCGCCAGGCTGGAAAACATGTTGATATAGAGCCGATCCAGCAGGACCGCCGCATCCGGTCCCTGCACGTCGATCTTGCCCAGTGTCGAGACGTCGCAGATACCGACGCCGCCGCGCGTCATTGTGACCTCCCGGTCGACGCTCTGCCGCCAATGGGTCTCGCCCGGAAGGGCGAACCACTGCGCGCGTTTCCATTGACCCGCATCGACGAAGGCGGCGTTCCGCTCCACGGCCCAACCATGACTCGCGGTCTGGCGCACCGGCCGAAAATGTTCGTCGCGGTGATGGCCCGCAAGCACCCCGACAGCGACGGGCTGATAGGGTGCGCGCGACAGGATGGTGCCCGCCTCTGCGATCGTTTTGCCTGTGGCGGCGGCCAGCAACGCGTGCCCGTTGATCTGGCTGGTCCTGCCCTGGTCCGTCGCCATTCCCAGCGTCGTATAGCGCTTGAGATGTTCGATCGAGACGAAACCTTCCCGCGCCGCCAGCGCGACATCGGTGTCCGAGACATCGTTCTGGAAATCGACGAACGCCTTGGTCCGAATCCCCGGCACATGCCAGAGCGGGGTCACGGCGCTGCGGTCCTCGCTGGTGGAGAAAGTCGGGAGACCGGACGTCTTGCCGCCCAGTTCCTCGACCAGCTGCCGCGCCTTGCGCGCTCCGTCCGCCAGCGCTTCCGGAAGGGCGAAAAAGCCGGCCGCCGCGCCAGCGGGCACTAACCCCGGCGGCGTCTCGTTCAGCAGGAAGGCATCATGCTTTTCCGACCAGACGGGCCGGTGCCCCATGTTGCTGCCAAGACCGATGGCGGGATTCCAACCGCCCGCCATCGCGATCAGGTCGGCGCGGATGGCGCGACGCTCGCCATTGGCCAGGCGGACCTCCACCTTCCGAACCGGGGCTCCGTGAACGTCGCTGACGACTGCCCCCAGATGGATTTCCACGCCTCGCTTGCGCAAGCTGTCGGCGGCGGGATGGGCATGGCTGCGATGGTCGACCACCGCCGCGACCTCCACACCCGCGTCCAGCAGATCGGCGGCGGTCGCCCATCCGCTGTCGCTGGCGGTGAAGATCACCGCCCGCTGGCCCGGCAACGCGGCAAATCGGTTGACATAGGTGGAGACGGCCGATGCGGTCATGACGCCGGGCCTGTCATTGCCGCCGAAGACAAGCGGGCGCTCGATCGATCCGGTGGAAAGGATCGCCCGGCGCGCGACGATTTTCCAGAGGCGCTGGCGCGGCTGGCCGGGCGCCGCCACCGCCAGATGGTCCGACACCCGCTCGACCGCTGCATATTCGCCATCATAAATGCCAAAGACGCCGGTACGGCTCAGGATACGGACATGGGGCATCGCCTCCAACTCGACCACCGCCGCCTCGGCCCAGGCCACGGCGGGCATGCCGTCAATCTCGTGCCGCTCGGCGAGCAGGCGCCCGCCCAGGCACGCATCCTCATCGGCCAGGATGACGCGAAGACCCGCACGGCCCGCCGTCAACGCAGCCGCTAGACCGGCGGCGCCCCCGCCGATCACCAGCAGGTCGCAAAAGCCATGATCGCGGTCATATCCGTCTGGATCGGGCAGCATGGAGAGCTTGCCCAGTCCGGCGGCGCGGCGAATGAGCGGCTCATAGACCTTCTCCCAGAATTTCGCCGGCCACATGAAGGTCTTGTAATAGAAGCCCGCGACGAACAGCGGCGAGGCCAACTGGTTGATCGCCAGCAGATCGAACCGCAAGCTTGGCCAGCGATTCTGGCTGCCCGCCTCCAGCCCGTCGAACAGGGAGATGGTCGTCGCCCGCGTGTTCGGCTCGGCAAAGGCGCCTGAGCGAAGCGTGACCAGGGCGTTGGGCTCTTCGCTGCCCGCGGTCAATATTCCCCTGGGACGGTGATATTTGAACGAACGACCCACCAGCCGCACGTCATTGGCGACCAGCGCGGACGCCAGCGTATCGCCCTGATAGCCGGAATAGCTGCGGCCGTCGAAGGAGAAGGCCAGCGGCCGGCTCCTGTCGATCAGCCCGCCGGCGGATCCGCGGCTCATCGCGCCGCCTCCCGCGCCAGCACCGCGCCATCGACACGGTGCGTCCGCGTGTCGCGGGTCACGGTGATCCAGTTGCGGCACCCCTGCGCATGATACCAATGCTCCTGCATCGGCCCGATCACATTGTCGCGCAGATAGACATAGTCGTAAAAGCCTTCGTCCGTTTCGGGCCGATGGGGCGCGGCATCACCGCGATAGACGAATTCCTGGGCGTCGCGTTCGCCGCAATAGGGACAGGGTATGCGCATGGCCTCTTGCCCTTAGTGAAGATTGGGTTGGGCGCCGGCGCCCTTTTCGTCGATGAGATAGCCCCGCTCGAACCGGTCGAGCCGATAGGCGCCAGCCGTATCGTGCATCATGTCGGTGGCCAGCAGATGGGCGAAGCACCAGCCGGAAGCCGGCGTCGCCTTGAACCCGCCATAACACCAGCCGCCATTGAGATAGAGCCCGTCGACCGGTGTCCGGTCGATGATGGGCGATCCGTCCATGGACATGTCGGCGATGCCGCCCCAGCTGCGCAGGACCCTGGCCCGCCCGATCATCGGCATGACCGCCATTCCGCCCTCGCAGACGTCCTCGACCACCGGCATGTTTCCCCGTTGGGCATAGCTGTTGTAGCCGTCGATATCACCGCCGAAAACCAGGCCGCCCTTGTCGGACTGGCTGATGTAGAAATGCCCCGCCCCGAAGGTGATGACCCCCGGTACGACAGGTTTCAGCCCTTCGGTGACGAAGGCTTGCAGCACATGGCTCTCGACCGGCAGCCGCAGGCCCGCCATGGCCGCCACGGCGGATGTATGGCCTGCTACCGCCACGCCGACCTTGCCCGCGCGGATCGGCCCACGGGTTGTCTCGACACCGGTCACGGCGCCGCCGGCATCGGTCAGGAACCCCTTCACCTCACAATTCTGGATGATGTCCACACCCAGTGCCGACGCCGCCCGCGCATAGCCCCAGACGACCGCGTCGTGGCGCGCGGTGCCGGCGCGCGGCTGCAGCAGGCCGCCCATGATCGGAAAGCGCGGGGAGTCGAAATTCAGGAAGGGTGCATGCTTGCGAACCCCATCCTGGTTCAGCAGTTCGGCCCCTGCCCCGTGCAGCCGCATCGCGTTGCCGCGCCGGGCAAAGGCATCCCGCTGCGCATCGCTGTGAAACAGGTTGATGATGCCGCGCTGGCTGACCATCGCGTTATAGTTGAGCTCCTGCTCCAGCCCTTCCCACAGCTGCATCGACCATTCATAAAAGGGCTCGTTGCCCGGCAGACCGTAATTGGAGCGGATGATGGTGGTATTGCGGCCCGCATTGCCACCGCCGATCCAGCCTTTTTCAACCACGGCCACGCGCCTGATGCCGTGGACGCGCGCAAGATAATAGGCGGTGGCAAGCCCATGCCCCCCGCCGCCGATGATGACGATGTCATAGCCGTCGCGCGGCGACGCGTCCCGCCATGTGGTCGGCCACTTTCGATGACCCGAGAGCGCGTGCCGCGCGAGAGAGAAGAGCGAAAAGCGCGTCATTGCGTGCGCCTCATCATCCTGACTGTTGCCTTGCATCCAGAATAGGGGCAACAAGCCGTCGTGCTTGCCTCAGACCGACAGATTCATGCCTGAAAGCGACCATTTGCCTAAGGATGCGGCGCCGCGAACGCTGGGGCTGTTGCTGATCGACGGATTCGCCCTGATGTCCTACGCATCCCTGATCGAGCCCTATCGGGCGGCGAACATCCTGGCGGGACGCGAACTCTACCGCTGGTTTCACATATCGCTGGACGGCCGTCCGGGCGTGGCCTCGAACGGCGCGATGATCCTGACCGATCAGGCTGTCGGCGACAGCATCAGCTGCGACACCCTGTTCGTCTTCGCCGCGGGCGACCCGGCGAACTTCTCGGACAGCCGCACCTTCGCCTGGCTGCGGCAGGTCTCCTCTCGCGGCACCACCATCGCCGGCGTTTCGGCAGGTCCCTATCTTCTCGCACGCGCGGGGCTGCTGGACGGCTATCGCGCCACCATCCATTGGGAACATCGCCACGCCTTCCTGGAGGCATTCCCCGCGGTCACGCCCGAAACGGGCCTGTATGTCATCGACCGGCGCCGCGTCACCTGTGCCGGGGGCATGGCCGGCATGGATCTGGCCATCGAATTGATCGAGCGGGAACAGGGCCATGGCCTGGCGACGCTGGTATCCGACTGGTTCATCCGAAGCGAGCCAAGAGGCGCGGATCGTCCGCAGCGCCTGAGTCTGCGCGAACGCTATCGGATCGCCAACGACCCGGTGCTCAGGGTCCTCGCCCATATGGAGGCGACGATCGAAAACCCGTCGTCGCGCGACATTCTCGCCCGCATCGCCGGCGTTTCCATCCGGCAGCTCGAACGGTTGTTCAGCCATCATCTGGGCAGCACGGTCAATGAGAGCTATTCCAACATCCGCCTGGAGCAGGCGCAGCAGCTGTTGCGGACGACGGCCTTGCCGGTCACGGAGGTTGCGTTCGCCTGCGGCTTTCGCAGCCCCAGTCATTTCAGCCGCACGTTCCGCGCCCGCTTCGGCCATTCGCCATCGCGCAGGTCCGTATGACGGCAATGGTGGATGCGGGTTCCGATTCACGCGACGGCCATGTAGGGAGGTGAACATGGCAACCAGGAAGAAAGGCGCAGAGGAACGGCGCCAAACCGAAACCCCCGTTCACACCGTTACGGGATCGCTCGCGCCCGATGTCCATGAGCGGCTACTGGAGCGGGCGATCGGAAACCAGATCCGCACTCTCCGGCGTCAGCACGACCTGTCGGTTGCCGACCTTGCCGGCGCCGCCGGATTGTCCACCGGCATGCTGTCGAAAATCGAGAATGGAGCGATCTCCGCATCGCTATCCTCGCTCCAGGCGATCGCACAGGCACTGCAAGTTCCCCTGTCTTCCCTGTTCACCGCGTTCGAGGAGCGGCAGGACTGCTCCTTCGTGAAGGCGGGCAGCGGCGTCACGATCGATCGCAGAGGCACGAAGATCGGTCATGTCTACCAACTTCTCGGCCATGTCCTGCGCGGCGATGTCGTTGTCGAACCCTACCTCATCACCTTGAAGGAAGATGCGGTGGCGCATACGGGCTTCAGGCACAGCGGCATCGAGTTCATCTATATGCTGGAAGGCGAGGTGGAATACCGCCATGGCTCGGAAGTCTATCATCTCACCGCCGGCGATTCCCTTTTGTTCGACAGCAATGGGCTCCATGGCCCGGAGCAATTGACGGGATCGGTCTCCCGCTACCTGTCGATCATCGTCTATCCGCGCATCTGAGCCCGCATACGATCATCGTCGCAGTCGCGGGCCGACACTTGCAATCCCGTTATTGATCGACCAGTCGGACTGGGTTACTCGGTAGCGGCGCGCATGCCGATCCTGTGATCGAGGGCGCGGAAGCCACCATCTCCGCCGATCGGGGGCACCGCCGTCCTTCGGATATCGGCCGCTGCAAGGGGACCCCGCAGAATGAATGGAATGATCGAAGGCTTCGACGCCAGGCGTCTGCCGGGAGATGGCGTCGAAATCGATGCGCTCGTCGGCGGATCGGGCCCGCCCTTGCTCCTGCTGCACGGATATCCGCAAACGCGCATGATCTGGGCAGCCGTTGCTCCCCGGCTCGCGCAATCGTTCACGCTCGTCATTCCCGACCTTCGAGGCTATGGCCGATCCGACAAGCCGCAGGGGGACAAGGACCATTTCCTCTATTCGAAGCGGCAGATGGCCCGCGACCAGATCGCCACCATGAAAGCCCTGGGCCATGAACGCTTCCATGTGGCGGGTCATGACAGGGGCGGACGGGTTGCATACCGGCTTGCCCTGGACCATCCGCAGGCGGTGGATCGCCTTGCCGTGATCGATATCGTTCCGACGGCGGAAATGTGGCAGGCCGGGGCCGTCGGGATGATGGGCCTGTTCCAGTGGACTTTTCTGGCTCAGGATGTGCCCCTGCCCGAAATGCTGCTGCAAGATCGCGCCGTCGACTTCATGCAATGGCTTTTCACACGGTGGACCACGCCTGGATTTGAATTCCATCCCGATGCGATGCGGGATTATCTGGAAAGCGGCAGCTCACCCGAAGCCATTCACGCCAGCTGCGAGGATTATCGGGCGGGCTGGCATGTCGACCGCCTCCACGACGAGGAGGATCGGGGACGGAAAAGCATCGCGGCGCCGACGCTCCTGCTATGGGGCGAGCATGGAGCGGCGGCAAAGACAGCTCCGCTCGAGATTTGGAAGCAATGGGCGTCCCATGTGACAGGCATGGCCCTGCCGGCAGGCCATTTCGTGCCTGAAGAGGCCCCTGCGGAAACGGCGCAGGCCTTGCTGGATTTCTTCAGCTAGAGCGTTCCGCGCCCGATCTGGCGCAGGACGCACGCTCTCGTTCCTGTTGTCGCATCGTTCTTGCAGAAGACCCGAGCCGGAGGCACGTGCCTCTGGCTCGCGATTTTTGTGTAGGATGTTCCGCAATGGAAAAGAGGGCGTCGACCCGAAGGTGACGCCCTCCCCCCCTTTAGAGCGATTTCCAAGCGATCGGAACCGATCTCTGGTTAAGAAATCGCGGCAAACAAAGAGTAGAGCGGCGATCTGATTCAATCAGATCGAAAACCGCTCTAGAAGCGATAGCCCAGGGTGAAGCCATAGGTGACCGGCATGCCCGCGAAACGCGTCGCGGCATCCGAAGCTCGGGTCGCCGTGTTCCAATAATAGACATTGGTCACGTTACGTCCCCAGATGCTGGCGTTCCAGCGGCCATTTTCGCCTTCGATACCGGCCCGCAGATCCACCAGCGTGTAACCCCTGACCCGATAGGTCGGCACTTCGCCGAAACCGCCGTTCGTGCGGGTCTGATATGTGGCGCTGCCACCGATAAAGGCTTCCAGTTTGTCGCTCAGCGCCCAGCGATATTCGACATCGGTGTTGCCGGACCAACGCGGCGTGTAGGGGAAAGCTTCCCCGCGGGCGTTGACGAGGGTGCTGTCCGGCGTGACCGTGAAGAGATCGCCGCGCACCTTCGAGTCGACCAGCGTAATCGACGGAGCGATCTTCAAACCGTCGAACGGCCGGAAGGTGCCGCTCAACTCAAAGCCGGCGATACGGGATTTCGGCACATTGATGAGCCCTTCCGAGCTTCCGAAGATCGGATCCACGATGATGCTGCGGATCTGCTTGTCGCGGTAATCGAGATAGAAGGCTGCACCGTTGAGCTGCACCCTATGGTCGAAGGCGGAAACCTTGAAACCCGCCTCATAAGCCAGCACGCTTTCCTGCGTCACCGGCGCAAAGGCAACGGACGACGCAGCAGGCAGAGACTGGTAGGAACCCGACTTGTACCCTTTGCTGACATTTGCATAGAGCAGGATGTCGTTGTTGGGCTTGTAGTTGAGGCCCGCCCGCCAGGACACATTGTTTTCATCCAGCTTGTCGTTGAACAGAGCCGACTGGAAGGTTGGCGACAGGGTCAGGCAGCCGCCGGGCACGGCGCCGGAATTGAACAGGGCGTTGAAGACCGCTGCCGGGACGCCATCGCCCGTATCGCGGGTACAGCCGCTGAACTTGCGGTCCGCTTCGGTATAACGAATGCCGCCCACGACCGAGAGAGTCGGGATGATCTCATATTCGCCGCTGGCGAAAACCGCCTTGGTCTTGGCGCGTTGGTCGTTGGTCGTCGTCACCTTCCTGCCCAGGTAGGACTGCGTCGATTCCGAGAAGTCGGCGAAATAATCCTCGTGAATCTTGTCGTCCTGATAGTTGACGCCGACGAGAATATTTCCCCGGCCGCCCAGGTCGGCATTCAGGCGCACTTCCTGATAGAAGGAGTCGACCTTGCCCGAGTTGATGGCAAGGAACACCTGTTGATCGGTGCCGTCCAGGTCGACGGGAAGGTAGCGCTTATATTCCTGATAAGCGGTGATCGACGTCAGGGTCAGCTGGTCTGAAATTTCATAGTCTGCGCGACCGGATGCGAGCCAGAAGCTGTTATCCTGCCGAAACGACATGTTCCGGTTCCAGTCGGCCGCGCGCGCATTGGCCGGTGCGAAAGGCTGAGCCAGAAACTCCGGATCGAAGGGCGCAAGACCGGACTGGGTGCGGCCGATCAACTGAGGCGCCTGCGAATCCGAACGATCGCGCCACCCGTTCACGTTGAACGAAAATTTGAGCCGGTCGGTGGGCGTCCAATCGACCAGGAGGCGGCCGAACAGCTGGTCCCTATCGCCCAGTTCATCATTGCGCGTATAGCTGCGCTGCCAGTCTCCGCCGCGCAGCCAGCGGCCCGAAATGCGCGCCTTCAAAGTGTCGGTGATCGGACCGCTCAGCGACCCGGTCAGATCGACGGTGTCGAAGCGACCATAGCTGAGCCCCATGCTGCCGGCCAAATGGTCGGTCGGCTTGGCGGCAATATAGTTGATCGCGCCGCCGGTGGAGTTACCTCCAAAGAGAGTGCCCTGAGGACCCTTGAGGACTTCGACCCGCTCCAGATCAAGCGCGGCGCCCAGCGTGCCGCCGGGATAGGGAATGGGAACTTCATCGACATAGACGGTGACGGCAGGGCTGGCCGCGATGCTGCTGTCCTGATAGCCGACACCTCTGATCGTGTAGACGGGACTGCCCTGCGCAGTCTGGTTGAAGCTGAAGCCGGGGACGATCTTGGCAAGCTGCGACGTGTCGGAGACACCGCGCGACACCAGTTCATCACCTGTTGCTGCAGTAATGGAGAGGCCCACATCATTGATGGACTGGCTGCGCTTTTGAGCCGTGACGATGATATCGCTCATATCCTGTTCGGCTGCAGCCGCTGCGTTGGCCGCATCTTGCGACCATGCAGGCTGAACGATGAACAGCGCACAGGATGCTGAAGTCAGCAACGACAATTTTCTCACGCAATTGGACATAACTACCCCCTTGTTCTTCTTTGAATGGTCCTTAGTCACGGCAATGCACTCCTCTCAATCGACCCTGCTCAAGCAAAGTTTCGATTACCGTCAGTCTATATATGATCGACCGCTCGATTAATATAATGTCGGAACGGGTCCAACAAGTTTTCCCCAAAAGGAAATATTAAAATAATTACAATTATTCCTGAAATTTTCGTTCTGTATTGTTATTTTTTTCTTCTGTTAAATCCGATCATGATCTGATTTCAGCCAATACAGAAAAATCGGAAATTCTATAAGATTACATCCATACCATAACTTTAGAATATATTAGAATATCAGAGTTGACGATAAGGCTAGACCATTGCACATTGCATCTGTTGGCAATTCGGTGAGTCCGCACGAGATTGAAATCGCTCAGACGGCCAATTTTCGAAAGATCCGACACTTCCCAATTTCCGCAACTCCTGAAAGGAGAATATGGTATGAGTAACAGCGCAAAAGCCATTGCCGCACTGGATGCTGCATGGGCAGCGATGATCGATGCTCACGACATTGACGGCGTCGTGGAGCTCTATGAGCAGGAAGGCGCCTTCCTCGTTCCCGGCATGCCTCCGCTCGAAGGGCATGCCGCGATCCGAGCCGCCTGGGAAAACCTCTTCAGCCTGCCGGAGTTCAAGCTTCGACTTGGCACGCCATCCGTGACCGTCGCGGCTGGAGACGATTTCGCTATGGACCGAGGATCTTACGAACTTTCGCACCGCGGTGAAAACGGCCTCTCAGTTGAAAACGGGAAATATCTCGTAGTGTGGCGTAAGAATGATGAGGGCCAGTGGAAGATCCTCGCGGACATGTTCAACAATAATGGCTGACGGATGAATGACGGCCGGGGAGGAGGAAAACCCGCCAACCCGGCCGGATCATCATAGATAAGCGGCCATGGAGGCGCTGATCTGGTCCAGGAACAGCCTCGACTTCCGGCTCAGATGGGACATGACAATGAAATTATGGCTCATCCCCTCATAGCAGTGGGTTTCGACAGCGACGCCCGCATCCGCAAGGCGTTGAGCATAGGCAAGACCTTCGTCCCGCAGAGGATCTAGCTGGGCGCACGCCATGAAGGCGGGGGGAAGGTCCGCCACGGACTCTGCAAGAAGAGGGCTGGCCTCGATCTTGTGCTTCTCGTCGACGAAATACTGCTCCATGAACATCTTCATGCCTTCAGCGGTCAGATGCGGGCCGTCAGCGTAAAGGCGATGCGACAAGGTACTCTGCTGCTCGACTGCCGGAAAGTCGAGGACGGGATTGATGATTCCCTGCCATGCGATTTTCGGACCGTTATTGTCGCGCGCCCACAGCGCCAGAAGCGCAGTGAGATTGCCGCCTGCGGAATCACCGGCAACACCGATCTTGTCCGAAACATTCAGCGCCCGCCTGTTCTCGGCCGCCCAGACCAGAGCGTCCTGGCATTGTTCGAACGGAATCGGATAAGGCGCTTCGGGCGCCAGATAATAGTCGATCGACAAGATCGCGCACCCGGACTTGCGTGCGATGACGTGCAGCGGGACATCCAGTCCATCAAGGTCGCCCAGGACGAAGCCGCCACCGTGAATATACAGCACCAGCGGCAGCTCGTGATCGGCATCTGCACGATATATCCGCGCCTTCATCGGGCCATGCCGCGTCTCAATAACCAGATCCTGTGTATGCACGGGATCTTTGGGAGCGCCCTGTTCCGAAAGCGCTTCGGAATAGGATCTGCGGAATTCCTCCACAGTCATTTCCGGCTTCAACAGCGCGGCATCAAACCGATCAATAAGACCCGCGATCTCAGGATCGATAGGTGCCCGTTCGTCTAACACAATATTCATATCACCTCACAAGTGAGATTAGCTGCGCCGGGGCGGATCCACGACGACACTGATGGATGGGCCTTCATATCCTCGCCAGAAGGATATCGGAGAAGCGCGGAAGATCCGATTGATGCGAGCGTGATAGCGCTGACGATCATGCAACCTCATCCCACCCAGCTTTGCTCTTTTCCATACGCTACCGAATTGTAAGGCGACAAAATCTCCTGAGTCAATAGTTGAATTCGACGTTCAACTTTTTCGTCACCGACATATGTCGATCCGACACATTCTCTGGTTTCTGGTCACTATCGCCAATTTCTCTTCTGCGGTGGAAGCGACGCCAGACTCATCTCCGCTGAGCAAAGGCCTGAACCTTTAACATACGTTGCAGCATGGGAGAGCGCCGCAACCGCAGCCATGGCGTGGCCGGCGCATTCGTTTTGATCGATCCGGATCGAAAACTCGCCCAATCAGACACCCTGACCGATAGCGTGCGGACTGAGGCCCGGAATTCGTAAAAATTTGTCCGACCGGTCGGACAGCTATTGAATCTCGGGTGCGAATCGTTCAATCTTCTTGCGATGGCCGCATTCAGCGGGCAAATTCAAAAGTAGAACAGAAATAAGCCATCAGGGGAGTTTTGACATATGTCGAATATGCGGTCGCTGGGGACAACGTTCCGGATAATATTGTTTTGCGGCGCGTCCATGGGTTGCCTGATTTCGGCCCATGCTCAAGATGCAGTCGATCATGACGAAATCGTCGTAACAGCGCAGAAACGAGAACAGAGTATCCAGGACGTGGCCCTGGCTGTCACGGCGCTCGGCACCGCCGCACTGCAATCGATGGGGCGCCAGGACGTCACGGCGCTGGCCGGCCAGGTTCCCAGCCTTCAGGTCAATCAGTACAGCCCGACGATAACGGTCTTCAACGTCCGCGGCGTATCCCAGAACGACTTTGCCGACTCGCAGGAAGCGCCGATCGCCTTCTACAATGACGAGGTTTACATTGGCGCGTTGGGCGCCATCAGCGGCCAGACCTTCGACCTGGATCGGATCGAGATCCTTCGTGGGCCGCAGGGCACCCTGTTCGGGCGCAATGCGACCGGTGGCCTGGTACAGATCATCACGGCCAAACCGACCAAGACGCTGGAAGGCTACGCCACGCTGACCGTCGGCAGCCATGGCCAGGTGGCCACCGAAGCCGCCCTGAGCGGTCCGCTGTCGGATCGGATCCGGGCGCGCCTGTCCGTCACGTCGAACAACCAAGGCGGATATATCCATAATGATATCGGTCCCGACCGGGGCGGCGTGCGCTTTTATGGGGGACGCCTTCAGGTCGAAGCCGATGTGGGCGATTCCGGCAAGCTTCTCGTGAAATTGGAGGGACTGCGCAACGATCACGAGCGCAGCGCGGGCATCTACAGTCATGTCTCGACCGGCGTGACCGCCGATGGCCTTGGCTATGCGTTGGCGCCGAATGAAGATTTCTGGGGAACCTGCGCTGGCTGCGACGCCCTGGGCTACAAGGATGCGGATGGCAATCCGTTCACCGATTCCATTGATGCGGACACGCGGTTCGACCGGAAATATTGGAGTGGCAGCATCCGGTATGAACAGGATTTCGGCGACATCAATTTCCTGTCGCTCAGCAATTATCAGAAACTGCGCAAGCGCTATGGCGAAGATTCCGACATGTCGCCGAGCCCGGTATTCAACTATTTTACCGATCAGAACCTGTATCAGATGTCACAGGAGTTCCGCCTCTCGCAGGATTCGGATCGTTTCAACTGGTTGGTTGGCGCCTATGGCTTGAAGATCAGGACCAAAAATCTTTATAAGGTCGACCTGTCCCAATCGTTCGGCGTGACCGAAGATTATGGCGGCACACAGAAGACGGAAAGCCTGGCGCTGTTCGGTCAGGGCGAATATTATCTCATCGACGAAATCAGCCTGGTGGTGGGCGCCCGCTACAGCTGGGATTGGAAGTCATTCGATTTCACCCATATGGAAAGCTATGCCGATGGTTCACCGCCATCCGTGTTTCACTTCAACAGTTCGACCAATCCCGATCTGGCGAAGGAGAAGTTCGATAACTATTCCTACAAGGTTCAGCTGAACTTCCATCCGGGGGAGAATGCGCTGGTCTATGCCGGCGTCAATCGCGGAACGAAAAGCGGCGGCTTCGGCGTCCAGGCGTTTCAGCCCATAGTCCCGTCGACCCTGCCGTTCGGCGAAGAAAAGCTCACCAATTATGAAGCCGGATTCAAATTCACGCTTCTGGACAACAAGGTCAACCTGAACGGTTCTGTCTTCTATTACGATTATAAGGATTACCAGGCCTTCTCCATCGTCGGCCTTTCGCAATTCATCGTCAATCGGCCAGCAGAAGTCGTCGGTGCGGAACTCGAACTACAGGTCCGTCCGTTCCGTGGCCTTTTCCTTTCGGGCTTCCTGACCAAGCTCGACACGAAAGTGAAGGACATCGTGCTGCCCGCAGGTCGGGTTACCGACCGGGTCATGCCGCAAGCCCCCTCCACAAGCCTGGGCGGGATGGCGCGATATCAGTTCCCGGTCGGTTTTGGGAACGTCGCCGTCCAGACCGACTGGAAATATGACAGCTCCCAATATTTCTCCACCTTCAACGCGCCGATCGATCGCGAACGCTCTCGCCTGGTCGGGAACGCCCGCCTGTCTTTCAGCACCACCGACGGACATTGGGAAATTGCCGGCTTTGTCAACAACATCACCGACAAGGCATATCGCGTTTACAATCTCGACCTCAGTTCCACCTTCGGCTTTTCGCAGCAGACCTATGCCCGACCGCGCTGGTTTGGAGGCAGCGTCAAATATAGCTTCTGATGGGTGTGGGCGCCCGCCTCATGGGCGCTCTATCAGCAAAAAGGGGGGAGGGCGCTCGGGCACCCTCCCCCCTTTTTTCGGACATTCATTCAGGGCAGTGCTCATCCAGCCGCCGAAATGATATTTTCCCTCGTCACTTCATGGGGCCATTGCGAGCCAGCCGCGAGATTCTCCGTCGCGCGATAGTCTTCGACCAATTCATCCACCAACTGCTGGACGGTCTGGATGGACTGCGTCTGGCCCACGGCATGGCCCGCGCCCCAGATATTCTTCCACGCCTTGGTGTCGCCATGAAGATTGGAGAAGTCGATCTTCTTCTTCTCGTCCAGCATCTGTGCCGTAAAGCCCGCCGCGTCGAGGCTTTCCTTCATCCAGTTGGCCGGCACGCCCGTTACAGCCGGGGTCGTCACGATGTCTTTCATCGTCGAGCGCACCAGCATCTGGCGATTTTCGTCAGAGACCAGGCTCTCGCGCGTCGCAATGAAGCGCGTGCCCATATAGGCAAAGTCGGCCCCCAGGGTCAGCGCGGCCCGGATCGCCTTCGCCCCGCCGATGGCACCACCCAGGATCAGCGGACCGGACCAGAATTTTCTGACCTCTTCAACGAAGGCAAAGGGGCTGAACTGGCCGGTATGGCCGCCCGCGCCATTGGCCACCAGCACCAGCCCGTCCGCTCCGGCATCCACCGCCTTGCGCGCCTGGATCGGCGTGATCACATCGGAAAAGACCGCACCGCCATAGGCATGGACACGCTCAAGCGGTCGCGCCGGACTGCCCAGCGCGGTAATCACGATACGCGGCTTATATTCGCAGATCAGATCCAACTCGGCATCGAAACGCTCGTAGGTCTGGTGTACGATCATGTTGATCGCCCACATTCCGGGCCGCCCAGCCGCTTCGAGTTCCGTAGTGATGCGCGGCAACCACTGCGCAAGATCGCCGATCGTCCGGGCGTTAGGCGCCGGGAACGCACCGATGATGCCCGCCTTTCCCGCAGCAATGACAAGGTCAGGGCCGGAAATGAGGAACATCGGCGCGACGATGACCGGCAGTCGAAGCGACCGGTACAGGTCCTGAACCAGTTCGCGGTCAGCCATGGGCGTTGGCCATGTCCAGGGCGACATCCACGATCATGTCTTCCTGGCCTCCCACCATCCGGCGGCGCCCGAGTTCGACCAGGATTTCGCGGGTATCGACGCCATAATCCGCGCTCGCTTTCTCGGCATGGCGCAGGAAGGACGAATAGACGCCCGCATAGCCGAGGCTGAGCGTTTCACGGTCGACCCGCACGGGCCGATCCTGGAGCGGCCGGACCAGTTCCTCGGCCGCATCCATCAACTTGTAAAGATCGGTTCCGTGATTCCAGCCCTTCCGCTCGACCGCCGCGATAAATACCTCCAGGGGTGCATTGCCAGCACCCGCACCCATGCCAGCCAGGCTGGCATCGATGCGGATGGCGCCGGCCTGCACTCCGACGATCGAATTCGCCACACCCAATGCAAGATTGTGGTGCGCGTGAATGCCGCGTTCCGTTTCCGGCTTGAGCACGCGGTCATAGGCCTCGCAGCGCGCGCGATAGGCGTCCATGTCCATCGCCCCGCCGCTGTCCGTCACATAGACGCAGGTCGCGCCATAGCTCTCCATGAGCTTGGCCTGCTGCGCCAGCGCGTCGGGCTCGATCATATGGCTCATCATCAGGAAGCCGACCGTGTCCATGCCCAGATCGCGCGCGGCGGCAATATGCTGCTTCGAAATGTCCGCCTCGGTGCAATGCGTGGCGATGCGGACGGAACGAACGCCCAGTTTATGAGCGTGCTTGAGTTCCTCGATCGTGGCGATGCCGGGAATCAGCAGGGTGGTGAGCCGCGCATGCTTGACCACGTCGGCAACCGCCTCGATCCATTCCCAATCCGTATGGGCGCCGAAACCATAGTTGAAGCTGGAGCCGTTGAGACCGTCGCCATGCGCCACTTCGATCGCATCCACCCTCGCCTCATCGAGAGCCCTGGCGATCTTGCGCACATGATCGATGCCATATTGATGGCGAATGGCGTGCATCCCATCACGCAAGGTGACGTCCTGAATGTAGAGCTTTTGCGTCGTCGGATCCAAAGCCATCATGCTGCCTCCTTGACCAGGCGCTGGCGGGCGATCTTCTCCGCGGTGGCAAGACCAGCGGAGGTCATGATATCGAGATTGCCGGCATAGGCCGGAAGATAGTGCGCCGCGCCTTCGACCTCGAGGAAGACCGTCGTCTTGATCCCTTCGAACCGGCCGATGCCCGGGATGTGAACGGGATTGTTCGAACCGAAACGTTCGAACTGAACCTTCTGCTTCAGGCGATAGCCCGGCACATAGGCGTTCACCCGTGCCACCATTTCCTCGACCGCCGCTTCGATCTGCGCTTCCGTCGCTCCGCTCGAAAGGGTGAAGACGGTGTCGCGCATCATCATCGGCGGTTCAGCGGGGTTGAGAATGATGATCGCCTTGCCCTTTGCCGCGCCTCCCACCTGTTCGATGCCGCGAGAGGTGGTTTCGGTGAACTCGTCTATATTCGCCCGTGTGCCCGGGCCTGCCGATTTGGATGAAATCGAAGCCACGATCTCGGCATAGTGGACCGTTGCGATCTTCGACACGGCCGCCACGATGGGAATGGTGGCCTGCCCACCGCAGGTCACCATGTTGACGTTGGACGCATCCAGATGCGCGTCGCCGTTCACGACCGGAATCACATAGGGGCCGATGGCGGCCGGCGTCAGGTCGATCATCACCTTTCCCGCACCGGTGACGATCGCGTTGTGCCGGGCATGGGCACCGGCGGAGGTCGCGTCGAAGACGACGCCGATTTCAGACCAGGCCGGCAGATTGACGAGCCCGTCAATGCCCTCCGCCGTCGTGGCGATGCCGAGCCGCTCGGCCCGTTTGAGGCCATCCGACTCCGGATCGATGCCCACAAAAGCGCCCATTTCCAGCACGTCCGAATGCCGCATGATCTTGATCATGAGATCGGTGCCGATGTTGCCCGAGCCGATGATCGCGGCCTTGACCTTGGTCACTGCTTTTCTCCGTAGTTGAACGAGACGCTGCCCAGGCCGCCAATTCTTGCCATGACCTGGTCCCCCCGATTGAGGGCGACCATCGGGCCGAGCGCTCCTGTCAAAACAATGTCTCCCGCGCGGAGCGGTTCGCCCGCGGCGGAAAGCGTGCGCGCCAGCCATGCCGCCGCCTCGAGAGGATGGCCCAGACATGCGGCGCCCGCTCCCACCGAAGCGATCTCGCCATTGACCTCCAGCGCCATGCCGCAGGTATAGAGGTCAAGACCATCGAGCGCCTTGCGTTCATTTCCCAACACGAAAAATGCCGAGGACCCGTTATCCGCGACGGTGTCGGCAAAGCTGATCTTCCAGTCCAGAATGCGGCTGTCGACAATTTCGATCGCCGCGATCGCATGATCCACGGCCTTTGCGACATCCGCCGCACTGACCCCCGCCCCGTCCAGATCCGCGCCAAGGATCAGCGCAACCTCGGCTTCGGCCTTGGGCTGAATGACCCGGCCGGGGTCGAGGCGGCCGCCGTCCGCAATCTGCATGTCATCGAAAAGGACGCCGAAATCCGGCTGGTCCACGCCCAGTTGCGCCTGTACCGCCTTCGCCGTTAGCCCCACCTTGCGACCGACGATCCGGCGACCTTCGTCCTGCCAATGGCGGGTGTTGATCGCCTGGACCTGATAGGCGCCCGTCGCGTCCGTGGGATCGAGCGCGTCGCGCAGCGGCGCGACCTGCCCGTCGGCATAGGCTCGGCGGAGCCGCAGCGCGACCTCCGCGTGCGAGATAGTCATGCGGCATTCTCCGGTTTGCTCGGACGCGGCGGACGCTGATAAATATGACCCCAGGCGGAATTCCTGTCGTGGGTCAGGACGTGCCAGCTGTCGTCGTCCACCTCCAGGCCGCCCCAGCCGAACTCGATGTCGAAGCCGGATGGCGTCAGGGGATAGAAGCTCAACATATTGTCGTTCGAATGGCGGCCCAGCGTGAAGGTGAGATGCGTACCCGCCACCGTGCAGCGATGCAGCGCCCTGCCCACATCGTCGATCGAATTGGCCTCCACCATGAGGTGCACGATCTTCTTCGGGATGGGGACCGGCGCCAGCGCCAGCGAATGATGCCGCCCATTGCATCGCAGGAAGCTTATTTCCAACGGCCGTCCCGGCACCACTTCGGTCAGAATATGATCGGACAGGCGGAAGCCCAGGACATCCTGGAAAAAGTCCATCATCGCGCCCTTGTCGCGACAGCTCAACACGACATGGCCAAGTCCTTGCTGTCCCGTCTTGAAGGAAAAGCCGGCCGGGCTCACGAACGGATCATCCGTCTTCTGAAGCGGGCCGTAAAAGGCCTCATGGACATTGCCTTCGGGATCCTGGAACCGGATCAGTTCATGCACACGCCGGTCGGCCGCCTCTTGCGACACCCGCGACACCGCAATACCCAGCGCTTTCAGCCAATCGGCGAGATCGTCGAGCGCCGACTGATCACGCACTTCCCAACCGACATAGGCCAGATCGTCGCGCGCGCCCTCATGCAACCGGATACGCGTGGCGTAATTGTCCATCCGCAAGTCGACAGTGCCGTCGGCACGCTCGGCCCACTGCAACCCCAGTTGCCCTTCGGCGAAACGTCGCCATGCCCCCAGGTCGGAAACTTCGAGACCGATATAGCCCAGGGCCTGGATCGCACTCATTGGCCACCGCCCCGCAAATGCCGGAGGGTGAGCGCCAGAAACGCATCCGAGCGTTCCGACTGCACCCAATGGCCGCATTTGCCGAACATGTGGAACTCCGCATTGGGCATCGCACGCCCCAGCTTCAGTCCCATTTCGACCGGGATCACCTTGTCCTCGCGACCGTGGAGCACCAATGTCGGATGCTGGATGGTGGCGACGACCGCCTCCGGCATGCCCGACAGGATCGTCTCCCCCTCCTCCGCCGGCTTGGCGAGCAATTTGCGCAGGCCTTCCTGCGCTCCGGGGATCATGCTCGTCCGATACCGGTCTTCCACCAACTCGTCCGAGATGATCGCTGGATCATAGGGGAAATGGCCCATCGCCTCGCGCATATTCTCGCGGCTGGGCGTATAAAACCAGCCAGCCCGCAGACCGGGCGTCATCGCGAACTTGTCGCACGGCGTGCCCATCAGGACGAGGCGATCGAACCTCTCGGGAAAGCGGGCCGCCGCCGCCAGCGCCAGCGATCCGCCGAAGCTGTTGCCGACCAGGCTGACCTTCTGAAGGTCGAGCGCGTCCAGAATAGCGACAAGATGCTTGACCCAGAGCTTGATGTCATAGGCGAGCTCGGAATTCCGTTCCGTATGGCCAAATCCGGCCATGTCGGGGGCGATGACGCGGAAATCACCGGCAAGCACGGGAAGAACCTTCTTCCAGTTCGTCCAGGCCGACACACCGGGGCCTGACCCATGCAGGAGCAAGACCGGAGCCCCCTCACCTGCTTCATGGTAGTTGGTGTCGAGATCGAGCGCCCGGACCGTCTTCCCTTTACCTGCCTCAGCGGTTCCATTCATTGAATCATTTCCTCATCCAGCCGAAGCCAGTGATGGCCATGCCTTTCCGTTTTGTCAATACGTATGCGTATGGTAGAACGCGCGAAGAACGACGCGATCGACGAGAGTGATTGACAAGAATGCGAAAAAACACTTGAGTAATCTGGTATGAATATCGCTCGAAGAAAACGCGCTGCCGATGCGCCTCGGCTAGACGCAACCGCATGGACGAAGGCCGCCCTGGAAAGACTGGCCACCAATGGCGTCGACGGCGTGGGCATAGAGAATCTTGCGAAACAGCTGGAGGTCACGAAGGGCAGTTTCTACTGGCACTTCAAGGATCGCGACGCCCTGTTCGACAGTATGCTGAGCTATTGGCGACGGCGCGCCACGCTCAGCTTGATCGAGCGATTGGACAAGGGCGAAGTGTCGCCGGAAGCAAGGCTCCGGCGCCTGCTGCGGCTTCCGATCATGGGTCAGGGATCCTCGCAGGCGGCCGATGTCGAACTGGCAATTCGCCTCTGGGCGCGGCGGGATGTGCGGGCCCGGTCCGCCCTTGAGGAGGTGGACCAGCTTCGCCTGCACTATATCGGCGGTTTGCTCAAGGAATGCGGCGTCAGCGAGGATGAGGCGCACGCCCGCGCCGTTCTCGCTTACTCCTACATGCGCGTGGCCGCCACGCTGATTGCAGCGAATGGCAAAGCGCTCATGGAGCAGTGCGAGGACATCCTGCTGGAGCGTCGGGACAGAACGCCCGCGGTTACGCCCCCGCGTCGGCGGGGACGTCCTCCAGGCCGCAGTAAAGGTCAAGCATCCTGATCAAGGGCAGATTCGCGCGAATATAGTTTCTCGAGGACAGCCGGCCGGCGGCTCAAGACCTTCCGCTGGTTGATATAGCCTTTGTCGTTGATCTCATCATGGTCGGGACTTGGCGGCTCATCCAGAATGATGAAGCCCGCAATCCTCGTGCTCGAACCCATTTGCCGATCATTATAGGCGCGCAGCAGCTCGGCGATTCTGGCGCGGACCTTCGGGTGCGCGCCGATGGAAACGTCGGTCGGTTCCCGGCGCTCGACCGCTCTCAGAAGCGCGCGGCATGCCACTTCGTTCGGAAAGAGCAAGAGGCGAATATCGCCCCTTCCCTCACCGGCGACGACCGTATCGGAGACAAGCTTTTCCATCGCGCTGACGACGGCCAGACGCAATGCGCCGACGTTGACCCATGTCCCCGACGTGAGTTTGAAATTCTCGGCCACCCGCCCGTCGAACAATATTCCTTCGGATGGGTCCCCCGATTTTGCGAACTTTGCAGCGTCGCCGATTTTATAGAAGCCTTCCTCATCAAAAGCGGCTTCTGTCGCCACCGGGTCACGCCAGTAACCCGGCATGACATTCGGCCCCTTCACCCGCAACTCGAAACGCTCGTCCGATGGCACCATCTTGACCCGCGTTCCAGGCATGGGAGCGCCCAGATTGTTCGCGTGGGGCTGGTCGAAATAGAGGACCGTGGAGAATGGCGCGGTCTCCGTCGCCCCCCAGCCCGCCACGATATGCAGCGAGCGGCCGATGGTGCGCAGGGCGACCGCCTCCAGCCGGGAACGCAACGCAGGGGGCATCGGCGCGCCGCCGTTGAACACAAAATCCAGCTCGCCCAGAAATGGTCCGGCAAAGTCGGCATCGCCCTCAAGGAAAGGCATGATCGCCTCGAACCCGACCGGCACGTTGTAATAGAGGTTGGGCCGCCATTTCCGAAGCGCGGCGACGCTGCGCAGGATGGCGCCGGGCGTCGGGCGACCACTGTCTATATGGGAATGTCCGCCGAACCACAGCGTGGTGTTGAAACAGCAATTGCCGCCAAAGGTGTGATTCCATGGCAACCAGTCCACCGAGACCGGCGGGCGTTCGGACAGGAACGGCCACACGGCCGAGAGGCCCAGCATGTTGGAGACCATCATCCTCTGGGTGTTGGGCACCGCCTTGGGCGCGCCTGTCGACCCTGAGGTGAACAGAAGCTTGGCAACGCTATCCAGGCCGACCGACCTTTCGGCCTCGTCCACCTCAGCGGAACCATGCTCCGGATATTGCAGGAGCCAGGCATTATCCGAAATGTCATGCACGGCGGCTTCGACGGAGGAGGCGGCAAGCGCTTCCCCGACCAAGGCCGGGGCGTCCGTCACCACCAGCGCGGGGGTGATCTGATCGGCGATCCGGGCGAATTTCGTCCATGGCCTTGCCCCGGGTGCCACATAGCTGGGCGACACGATCGCAACGGGAACGCCGATGCTGGTGGCTGCCAGCATGAGCAGGGCATGGTCGATGCCATTGTCCGCAACGATCATCAACGGCCGATCGCCCGTCAGTCGCAGGCCGACAAGCCGGGACGCAAGGCCTCGCCGGATTCGTTCCGCCTCGCCATAGCGCAGTTCCCGGCTTTCCTGGGTGAGGAACAGGGCTTCGGGCGTCTTGTCGGCCCAATGGCGCAACCGGCCGGGTATCGTGCCTTCAATCTCGGGCAGCGGCAGCCCGTTCGAGAGAATGACCGAACCATCGTGGCGCACTTCCGCCTTCACATCGATGCGGCCGGCTACCAGTGCCGTGTTTTTCATGCTTCCTCTTCCAGTTCTCAAGTCAATCTTCAGGATCGGCTCTCGCTGTCCGACCATTCAAAAGCGCCGTCGCACGCGACCTGCCTCAAACGGAAATGGTCAGACCGCCATCGGAGCGAAGCATAGCACCCGTGACATATGCACTCTCTTCCCGCGAAGCCAGCAGGACGTAGAGCGCGGCATGATCCTCCGGGTTCGATACCCGCCCCATCAGCATATGCTCGGCCATGATCGCCATTCTCGCCGGATCGGCGTTCATCTCACGCGCATCCTGACCCAGCGCCGCAGGGCCCGAAATCCCGGTATCCGTGGCGCCCGGCGCGACGCCATTCACGCGGACGTCCGGGGCGAACTCCTTGGCGAGTTGCATGACCAGGCCTCTCAGTGCAAATTTCGAGGCGGTGTAGAGCGCGCCTCCCCCTCCCGCCAGAAAGCAGGCATTGGACCCTGTCACGATGATGCTGCCCCGGCTCTCGCGGAGCGGCTCCACGGCCGCGCGCGCCGCGTAGAGGGAGCCCAGGAAGTTGACCCCGAATATCTCGTCAAAGGCCTGGGTCAGTTCTTCGGGGCTTTGCCGGTCCAGCCGCTTGTGAAAGTCCCAAAGCCCCGCATTGGCGACATAGACGTCCAGTCCGCCCCAGTGGCGCAGGGCTGCGTCGACGGCCCGGGCAGCGGTGTCATATTGCGCCACATCGCCCTTGACGACGATCGCGCCTTCGCTTTCCAGAGCCTCCTTGTCGGTGTCCCTGCGGACAACCGCCACCACACGGGCACCCTCGGCGATGTAGCGCCGCACGACAGCCCGGCCGATCCCAGAACCTGCGCCGGTAACGACTGCGCGATATCCCGACAGCCGGGCCATCAGAAGAAAACCGACAGATTTTTGGTCAGCAGCACCGATTGGGGCAGCACTATCAGCCGCCGCGCGATTTGAAACCCGCCGTCGACGGAGCGCAGAAGGTCTCGCCGCCGGCCATGCAACGTCGCGTCGTCATGTTCGGATCGGTTGCGATATTGCACGAAGGTGGAGTGGACCTCGAATTCGTCCGGCGCGGAGGTTTCGAAAGCCTCCACGTTCGACACGATGTAGACATGGCGGGTCGGCGGGTCCTCGGTCCATACGAGGTTGGAGTCCAACCGCCCGAGCCGCACCGCGATATCGGCCTTCGCCTCGTCGAAAAAGGCCATGTTGTCGGGCGAGATGGCAGGCCGCCCGTCGCGGCGAAACCGATTCTCGCAAAGTGGCATCCAATAGAAGAGATCATCGGCCAGCAGATCGTACCAGTCATGGTAACGCTCGCTGTCGAGCAGCCGCGCTTCCATGCTGTAGAAGCGCTGGATGCGCAGCTGAAGACCGTCTTCGACCGGCGCGCCGCTTCCGTCCATCGCCAGGAGCTGAGCGGCCGCCTCACGGGATTGCGCATAGGTGAGGCGGGGAAGAGCGCCATAGTCCGGCCTGTTTGCCAGCGCGCTCATTCCGCGGCCTCCATAGTGGCCGTAGCGTTATCGATGGGGATATCGGCCCAGCTTTCCGCGTCCATCATCTGCGCCCAACGCTTGTAGAACAATCTTTGATTGGCATCGGACAGTTGCCCTGCGGTGACGCTGCCCGGCAAGCCGTCCTGCTCCACCTCGCCGGCCGGCGCCATCGCGTAGCAAAGCCGCTGATTGCGCGTTACCCAGCCCGCATTGGCCTGGGTCGAAAATTCCCAATTCTCGCCGTCGTCCATCTCCAGCAGGCCGGATGGCGAGAAGGTGCGCATCGACCCCTTGCGGAAGCGATCCTTGATCTCGTCCGGCATATTCCTGGGCACAAGGGTCCAGGCATGGATTTCGGTCTTGAGCGGACCCTTCGGCTGAAAGGTCCGGAAGGTGAAATAGCCAGGCAGGAACGAGAAATTGGGGAAGATCGTCGCGGACGCCACCGAACCCCACATCTTCGCCCTGAATTCGCCGAGCCGCGCGGTGATCGCCTCCTGGCGCGATTTCATGTATCGCAGCAAGTCTCGATCGCCCATCGTCGCGGCATTGCCGATAAAGCTGTCGTTAAATTCCCAGCCATGGCCGTTGACCGACACCTGATAGCTTCCGGCATTGTCGACCTTGACGCCGCCATAGGCCCCCAGCGTGGGCTCGGCCCCGCCGAGATGGGTCCAGAGCGCATGGTAGATATCACCGACGAAATTATCCGCGGGAAACTTCCAGTTGCACTTCATGACCGAACGCGTCGCGCCGCCGGGAAGAAACTCCGTCCCACCCGGTTCAGCGTCCAATACCGCGTCGAGATACCAGCGAAAATCCCCCAGCCACTCCTCCAGGCTCGGCGCTTCCTCGCAGAAGGTGGCGAAGATCAGGCCCTTGTAATTGCCGACGCGGGCTTGTTTGAGTCCCCAATCTTCCATCCGGAAACCGGGAGTCTGCTTGTAAATTCCCATTTTGGGCATCTTCTTGAGCGCGCCGTCGAGGCCAAATGCCCAGCCATGATAATTGCAGGTAAATTGCCGTCCCTGGCCGCTATCGGCGAAACAGACGCGGTTTCCCCGATGCGGACAGGAATTGAGAAACACGTTGATCGCCCCACTATCGGCGCGCGCGACGATCACCGAATCTTCCCCCATATAGGTGGTTACGAAGCTGCCCGGCGCCTCGACCTGACTCTCATGCGCGACGAACAGCCAGGAGCGGGCAAAAATGCGCTCAAGCTCCCGCTCATAGATTGCGGAATCCCAGAATATGCGGCGTTCCACCGTCCCGAAATCCCAGTCGACCAGATCTTGCGCTCGAACGTTCATTTCAAACCCTCTTTCCATACCTTAGCGTATGGTGAGAAGCCGACAATGTCCAGATTAAACTTTATGAGCATCGATGAGGCCCCGGCATCCAAACCATCCAGGGAAAGGAAACATCCCCGGTGATCGCTCTTCTGTGCCCCACATCACTCACCTCGCTGGCAAGCAAAGTGAATCATCCAACCACACAAACGCCCAGCCTTTTCGGCAGCCCGTCAGCACGATTTCCAAGAAATATGAATATATTTTGGATTAATAAATATAAGTAAAATCAATAAACAGAGTGTTCGATCGGATTTAAAGCGGATTGAAGACCAATATATTTGATCATATACGACATCTTCAAATATCTATTTTCTTTCATACACAAGATTTCCATTGAAGAATGTCTTTCCGACTTTTGTCGCGGCGATCTTATCGATGGGGATTTTAAACAGGTTCCGGTCCAACACGATGATATCGGCCGCCTTTCCCACCGCTATCGATCCCGCGCTGTCGCTTATCCCCATCACTTTGGCCCCGTTCAGCGTATAGAAGCGGATCATCCTTGCGACATTCACCGCCTCTTCGGGCCACAACGCGCCCGGTGCCTGACCGGTAGGGTTACGACGCGTGACCATGCCTTGCATACCGTCCCAAAGGCTGGAAAACTCGCCCGGCAATGTTTTCCAATCCGTGCCTCCAGCGACTATTACGCCGTTGTTGTCGAACGTTTTGAACGGCCAATAATGGTCGGCACGCTGCTTGCCGATGACGGCTTCCGTGCCGGTGAGAATAGGGCCTGGATACCAAACCGTCGGCGAAGCATCTATCGCGACGCGCAATGTACGCACGCGTGGAATATCCACTGGCGAGATGTAACCGGCATGGGCAAGCGTGTGGATCGGGCCGGTGTTTCCGTTGGCCGCACGCGCAGCCGCGATGGCATCGAGCGCCATCCGGACCGAACCATCGCCGGTGACGTGCATCTTCGCCGAGATGCCGCGCTTGTCCAATTTGGTGACCAGCGCGGCGAGCGCCTCCGGCGTCATATTGGGTTTGCCCCGGAAATCGGCTCCGTGCTCCTTGTCGGGCAAATAGGGATCGAGAAAGACCGACGTATGGCTGACCATCACGCCATCGACGAAGATTTTGGCAAAATCCATGCTCAGGCGGCTCGAATGTACCGCCTCGCGCCTGGCGTAAATCCTCGCGAGGTCTGCGTCAGTCGGCATTTCTCCGCTCGCAAACGCCATCACCATGGACATGCCCGCGTGCGCCGTCAGCTCGCCGGCCTTGTCCAACTGATAATAGGATTCACTGTTCGAGAATGTCGTGCTTTTTTCGGCCACCACTCCTGCATCCAGGAAGCCCGTCACGCCGATGCTGTTAAGATACCGGACCCCCGAACGCAGCGCCGCCACGGACGCGGCGCTGGCGACCTGCGGAATCTTCTCCTCCACCGCGTTTCCGGCCCATTCCAGGAGCAGGCCATTGAGCGCCCCGCTATTTGGATCGCGCCCGATTTTCCCGTTTCTCGGGTCCGCCGTATCCTTGTTGATGCCCGCGATCGCAAGGGCGCGCGAATTCACCCAGCGATCATGGATCGTGTCGTTCCGAAGCATGACGGGATGGTCGCCACTCGCCTGGTCGAGTTGCTTGAGAGCCTGCCCGTCAGACAACTGCCCATATAGCGCGCTGCTCAGATATTGTCCGACAATCCATTCGCCGGGCTTCTTGGTCTGGGCGCAAGCGCGCACGGCGGAGATGACTTCCGGAAGCTTTGCATAACCCGAAAAGTTGCAGGTATAGAGCATCATCTCCGCTGCGGCCGCGCCGAGGTGAACGTGCCCGTCGATTATCCCCGGCATCACCATCGCGCCTTCAAGGTCAATGACCTTCGTCGCCAGGCCACGCAAACGACCGACGGTCTCGTTGGAGCCGACGGCTGCGATCTTGCCGTCGCGCATGGCGACGGCCTGCGCCCATTTCCCTTCCGGCTCGACCAGATAAATCGCCCCGTTACGCAGAATTGTGTCCGCCGGCCTGTCTTTCGCGCACACCGGCTGGGTCGCCATGGCCAGGCCGAAAAGGATTACAGTCATTCTCATTACAGATACCTTTGGACTGATGATTTTCCGACAGATGCACTGCGGACGCATTTACCTGCGGAACGTGCCCGTCAGGCCGAAGGTACGCGGTCGGAACGTGCTCGTCAGAAAGAAGGGATAATTGCCCAGCTCGTTCGCACGCGTCAGATTTTTTGTCGAGTTCAGCAGATTGTCGACAAACAATGACACGTCCACCCTTTCAGTCCGCAAACCAAGACGTGCCGTGACGAAATGGGTCTCTGGCGCCTGCATCTGCAACGGCGTGTAGCCGAGATTGGTGGGCCTTTGAGACGTGGTGATGCCCGCCTGGCGCGATTTGAACTGATAGTCGCCGCGCGCGTAGATCGTCCGATCATCCGCGATTTCATGATCATATTGCGCGGCCAGGGCGACCGACCAGGGCGAGCCCGCCACTCGGTCACCCTTCGTCACCAGCGTTGTGTTGGCCGTGCCGATCGTGATCGTGTCGTCATAGCTGGTGTGCTGATATCCGATCGCCGCCGTAAGCGTCAGCTCGGGCACGGGATTGGCGACCACCTGCAGATCGAAGCCCTTGCTGGTCGCGGATCCCAGATTGCTGACAAATCCGCTGCCGCAGCTGGACAGGGTGACGAACTGCTGAATATCCTTCCACTTGATGTAGAAGGCACTGGCGTCAATACGCAACGCTCGATCGAAGAACGCATTCTTGCTGCCCAGTTCGTAGTTCCACAATGTGTCGGACCGATAGGTTTGCGGAATGGAATCGCGTACCCCAAGCGCGTCAATCTGCGGTTGACAGATGCTTTGCGGTTGGGGGTTGTATCCGCCCACGCGATAACCCTTGGACGCGCTTGCATAGATGTTGTTGTCACGGTCGAACTTGTAGGTGGCGACGAATTTCGGCGTGACCGGATTTTCCGATTTGCCACCGCTGCTCGACGGCTGCAATCCGCCGAAGGGACCGCCATAGGAAGCGTCGCCTTCGAATTTCGTGTGGGCCACACGCACGCCGGCGGTCAGCGTCAGCCGCTCGGTCAAATCGAGATCGGCTTGGGCAAAGCCGGCGATCTGCTCGTCCAATCCGCGATAGGGATCTTGCACATAGATGAACCGGCCGTCGACATTCTCCTGGCCGAACAACTGGGTGAATGTCAGGCCATAGATAGCCAGGGCCTCGCTCGGCAGGGTGACATCTTCGACGGTCTGCGTCGCGTTTTGCTTGGAGCGCTGGTAAAAGGCACCCAAAACCCAGCGGAAGCGATCTCCGGAGTTGGATGAGGCAAGCCGCAACTCCTGTTGAAAATTCTTCTGGGTGTTGGTGAACGTTCCTATGCCCTTTGCGCCAACCGGCGGGGTGGGCGGAAGGAATGGGAACAGGGCACTTCGATCGACGGTCGTATAATCGGCAAGGTTATATTGGTGCCGCGAGAAATAGGACGTGACGGACGTAAGCGTGGCAACGTCCCCCAGTTCCGCCTCGATCTTCAGCGATGGCAGCACGAAGCGGTCTCTATTGAACGCGCGAATGCTGTTGCCGCTGCGGTATGTGCCGGCGCCGGGATCGGACAGCGATTCCCACAGGAAGCTGGGGCTGTTGGTATATTCCCTCTGATAATAGATCGAAGGGGTGATGGTCAGCGTCTCGATAGGGCGGAAGGCCAGTGCGGCGCGCACCACGAACGCGTCGGACCAGTTGCTGTTCTTATCGAGAACCGTGCCATCGCGGAAATTCACGCGATCGATCCAGCCGCCGTCACGACGATACCAGGCGCTTGCGCGAACCGCCACCTTCTCGCCAAGCGGAATGCCGGCAGCGATACCGCCTTCGTAACCCGGCTCGCCATGTTCAGTGTATGAAAATTCCGAACGACCATAGATGCTGACATGATCGAAATTCGGCGCCGGCGTTATGAAACGCACGGTTCCCCCTTCCGACCCCGCCCCGAACAGCGTGCCCTGAGGCCCGCGCAACACTTCCACCCGCTCCAGATCGAATATGCGGGGATAGACATTGCCTGAACCAAACCCCAAGCGACGAATTTGGATCGGGGTATCGTCAACATAAATGCCTGTCGTCTCGGCACCGCTGTTGGATGCGATCCCGCGGATCGAAATGCTGCTGAGCCCCGAAGAGCGCGCGTCGCCACGAGAGAAATTGAGACCCGGAGTTAATCTTGCGACATCATCAATCCGACGAACGCCTTGCTTGTCCATCGTCGCCTGACTGAAGGCGCTGATACTGATGGGCACATCCTGAAGTCGCTGCTCCCGACGCTGGGCCGTGACGACGATGTCGTACCGCGCGTTCGCGGCTTCGGTGTTATCCGAAAACTCGCTCCCCTGGCCCTGTTCCTGCGCCAAGGCAGGCATTGCGCCGACCGCCAGCGCAAGCCAGGCAACCCCGAGCGACAAAGGAAAGATCATCCTGTTCATGGCACCCCTCAAACTTCGTGTTCTGTTTTCTTCACGTCTTCGCTTAGAGAGGGCAGGCTATCTCGCCGGGTCCACTATTGCATGTTTCAGTGCGCCAGAACTTGTCTCAGAGTGCCATCGCCAAAAAAGGATTGAACGATCGGTCTTATAATTGACACAGGCGCGTCGAGCGTGCCGTCAATGCCTGATCTACTTCGACTTCAAGCCTCGAACTCGGTCCTTTCGCTCCCCCGCACCGTCAATCTTGCAACGAACGGAATTGGAACGATTTGCGAACCGGTTGCAAATCAAGCCAGTTCAGACCGACGCGCAGCCCGAGGTGGCCGACCGTATCGGCGCCGAAAGGATTTGGCGAAGTGAGAACTGTCGCCAAATCCAGTCATGAACGCAATCTCCGTTATCGTTAATCGCGGACTTTGGATCAGAAGTTCATACGCGCGCTCGAGCCTGATATCCGTCAACCAAGTCTCGGGCGTCAGGTCCCGCTCTTTGAAAATGCGATAAAGTTGCCGCTTCGATATCCCAAGGTGGGTCGCCATTGCCTGAGGATCGATTCTGTCATCCGTCCTGCCAAGAACCCAATGCTGAAGGGCGGTCAAGTAAGCATTTTCCACTCGGTTTTTGGAAGGCAAATCCTCATATGTCTGGCGAAGAAGGCGTATCGCAATCGCAAGAGCATCAGAGAATGTTCGATCGTCGTTATACTTCGTCGCCTCGATCATGCAGGTCGCTAGTGACAAGAGCATCTTCGATGACTTTTTACTGCTGTCAATTTTACAACTTAGATGGTCCAACCCTATCAGCTCCATTTGCTGGTGCGACAGATGGATTGCGGCAATGCTGCCATATTCAGGAACGGCCAAGGAAGATTGTTCGCTTCCTGATCCGATAATCATGTCACCAGCATAAAGGGCAGCCGTCCTTCCATGCTGTCGAATGACAGAATAGCCTGTCAATTGTACAAGAAAAAAATAATGATCCAGCCAAATCCCCTCACCATCCCTTCGACGAAATTCCATGCGTCGCAAGTTCAAGACACCGACTGGATTGATAGAACAAGGCTGAACGGTCAAATTTCCTGCCGGTTGATTGCCCAATGACACTATCTCGCACAAACCGTAATAGCGGTTCATAGTCTGCGTTATTTTAGAAACGCTAGCATCACAGAACAGGTCAAATTCGCTCATCAGCTTATCCTACCGAACTCGGCCATTAAAATATGTCATCTTAGCGGACCGGGTGCAAGACGTCCGCTCGGTTCAACCTTGCGTTGCCGAAGATTGCGCCTCCATGTCGAGGCAGACGGAGAGCCGCAGCCGTTGAAGGTGCTGCGTTGATGCCGGGATGGATCGATATTTGTTGTTCAGCGCTCGTCGGCAGCTGCTCCAATCAGATGGCGCAACTTGGCCCAGGCGAGATCCTCGCCCGCTCGCAGGCCCCGGTTGAGACCCTGCCCATAAAGCCGGTAGGCTGCCGCAGTCACTTCAGGCGTGGCGCTCGCCGGAAACAGCGTGACGAACTGGCCTTCATCGTCGAGCAGTTCGAACACATCCGCGCTGGAGCATAGGTTGGTGATCGCAATGCGCGCCGGGCCATTCAGTTGTTCGAGGTCGGCGTTGAAACTCTCGACAAACAGCGGATCGAGGATGGGGTCATTTTCAGTCATGGGGTTTCTCCGAAAAGCGCGGCCGTTTCGTTCAACCGCGCTTTCCCTTCCCCACTCCCTCCATATCGGTTGTCTGCTGCCGGACGATCAACTGGGAGGTTGGAAACGGCGCGGAGCACAATATTGGCAAAACCGATCGCTCACCGCTTGCGAACGAACTCCGCTCTCAGGACCAGCCCCTTGATGCCCTCATATCTGCAGTCGATTTCCTGCGGGTCACCGGTAAGACGGATCGATTTGATGAGCGTGCCACGTTTGAGCGTCTGCCCCGCTCCCTTGACCTCGAGATCCTTGATCAGCGTGACCTGATCGCCGTCGGCGAGGACATTGCCCACCGAATCGCGGACCTCGATCACCCCGATTTGCGCGCGTTTTGCCTCCAGTTCGCTGGCCGGCATCCATTCGCCGCTTTCCTCGTCATAGACATAGTCGTCGTTCATGTGTTTCTCCGTAAGATATTCGGTTCTGGCATTGCACGGCGCTGCCCTGATCGACGGCCCCGGCCTACGGCATGGGCAAAATGACCGCGAACCCAGGGCTGAGAGCGCACGCTACCCTCAGCCGCCGTCCACGATCGATGCGGCGGTGGCGAGCGCCCTCGCATAGTTGGCGGTATAGAGGAGCTTGCCGGAGGACCGGCCCAGGCGCGCGCGCTTGAGCATGGTGAAGGGCTGCGGCCTTACACCGGAGAGGATGACGCAAGCGCCCCCGATACGGGCTTGTTCGACAAATTCCTCCAGCGCCTGCACGCCGCTCGCATCGAGCAGCGGCACAAGACGCATCCGCAGGATGATGACCTTCGGCGGTTCGCCAAGCCGGCGCAGCGTATCGAGCAGTTCGCCTGCCAC
>DATFDS010000026.1:0-7286 GCA_035251955.1 Sphingobium sp.
ATTCTTCCCTGTCCTACATCCCTCCGACCTGCCTATTTCGGCCCGGTCTTTGAAATGTCGGAACCTCGCTCCCCTCACGCCTACGCGCGCTCGCGCACACGCGCGCATACGGTGTGAACTTCGGCTGAAATTGGCCGAAACAGGCCATCAGCCTCCACCCTCATTCCAGCGCGTCGATCGCGCGCTGGTCGCAGCGCCGGGGCCCGCGCGGCACGGCGGAATAGCCCGGCACCATTATCGATTGCCCGATGCGCAGCGGCGCAAACCGCCGCCGATCTATCCCCGCGCAGCGCAGGTACAGCTCCAGCATGCGCGGCGGCGTGCTCCATTGTTCGTAGGACAGGCGGAACGTGCCCCAATGGATCGGGATCGCGGTCGATGCCTTGAGCTTTTCGAACACCGTCACCGCCCTGCGCGGTCCGATATGCGAATCCGATTCCATCTGTCCCGGGTAGAAGCGGAAGGCGCCGATGGGGATCATCGCCAGCCGGATCGGCCCCAGCCGCGCCGCTTCCTGTGGCCACGCCATGTCGCCCGCGCCGGTGTCGCCGGCAAAGAAGATGTTGCCCGCCCGCGTTTCGATGACGAAGCTCGACCATAGCGCGCGATTGCGATCCGTCGCCCAGCGGCTGCTCCAATGATGGTTGCGCAGCACATGGACGCGATAGTCCGGGCAATGCTCGTAATTTTCGCACTGGATCACCGTGCCGTCGCCCAGGCCATTGAGCGCCGCGCCGCTGATGGACTGGCCCCAATCCAGCGCGGTCGCCGGAATGCCCTTGTCCCGCAATATCCTGTCATTGCCCAGGCTGGTGATGATCTTGGGCCGGTCCCGTTCCCACAGCCGCTGCAGCGTGGGAATGTCCATATGGTCGTAATGATTGTGGCTGATGAGGATCAGGTCGATTCGGGGCAGATCCTCGAACCTTATGCCCGGCTGCGCCACCCGCCGGGGCCCGAGCGGCGGGAAGGGGCTGGCCACGTCCGACCAGATCGGATCGGTCAGGATGTTGAGCCCCGCCGCCTGCACCAGCACGGTCGCATGCCCCACCCAGGTCGCCACCATGCCGCGCGGGGCGGCGAAGGGCGCGGGCCGTGTCGGCTTCACCGCCACCACATCGGGCCATCGGGGGCGATCGTCCCGGCCCATCAGCCAGCGCGCAATGAAGCCGCGCCGATTGCTGCCCGGTGGGGTCGGGAAATGGATCTCGCCGTCGGGATTGACGAAATGCGAACCGTCATAATGGCGGCTCACCGGCCCGTCATAATAGATGCGGTCCAGAAATGGGGGCACGATGGTGATCGCCAGACAGAGCGCGACCACCAGAAACAGCAGCGCAACGCCCACAGCTTTCAGGATTTTTCCGACGATGCGGCCCATGCCGTCTCCCGCTATGATCTTGGCGCATGGACATAGCGTCCGCCCGCCGTGCGGCAAGAGGGCAGGCCCTGGTCAAAAGCTGCCCGCCAGCGCCAGCACCACGCCACTCGTCACCAGCAGCAAACCCATGACCTCGCTCCGGCGCATCCGTTCGCTCAGGTAGAAATGGCCGAAGGCCAGGGTGAAGGCGACCTCCACCTGTCCCACGATTCGCACCAGCGCCACCGGGGCGGTCGCAAAGCCGGTGAACCAGCAGGCCGATCCCAGCGCCGACAGCAGCCCCACCTGCCCGGCCATGCGCCAGCTGGCGAAGACTTTCGGTATCTCGCCGGGCTCGCGCAGCAGCAGATAGCCGCCCTGCATCAGCGTCTGCAGCGCGACCGTCACGACCAGCACGATCAACGCCGCCAGGATCGGATCGGTGCCGCCCACTTCCTGCGTCGCGCGGCGGATGGCGATAGCGGTCAGGGCGAAGAAAAAGCCCGATGCGATGCCGGTGAGCGCGGCGGGCTGGCCCAGCGCCCGGGCGAAATCGACCGGCCCCATGCGCTTGCCGCCGGTCGACAGCAGCATCACCCCCATGACGCCGCAGCCGATCCCGACCCAGACCAGCAGGCGCAGCCGCTCGCCCATCAGCAGGAAGGACAGGATCGCGCCCTGCGCTGCCTCGGTCTTCGAATAGGCCGTGCCGACGACGAAATTGCGATGGGCAAAGGCCAGGATCAGCAGATTGGTCGCGATGATCTGCGCCAGGCCCCCGGCGGCGCAGAACAGCAGGAATTTGGGATCGGCGCCGGGAAAGGGCGCGGGAAAGAGCAGCCGATAGCCGCCCAGCAGCGTCAGGGCGAAGGGCAGGCCGTAAAGATAGCGCACCAGCCCGGCGGCATTGAGCGACAGCTTCTGACTGACGCGTCGCTGCACCGCCGTGCGCCACGCCTGCACCCCGCCTGCGAGGAGCGTCGCGGGGAGCCAGATGGGAAACGCCACCTTCAATCCTCCCCGCGCGAAGCGGGGGGAGGGGGACCAGCCGAAGGCTGGTGGAGGGGAAATGCGCGGCAGTGGTGGATGATATGCCGCGTCACGCTGTCGAGAACCCTGAGAACATCCGCCGCCTTCATCCTCAGCACCCGAACCCTTTGCGTACCCAACCACGCATCGCGCCGCTCATCATGCGCAACCTGCGCGGCCCCATCATGAAAACTGCCATCAATCTCGACCGTCAGCCGCACCGAAGCGCAATAAAAATCCGGCACATAAGGGCCGATCGGATGCTGCCGCCGGAACTTCAGTCCCTCCGGCCGTTCGCGCAGCCATTGCCATAAGATAATCTCAGGCGGGGAGAGTTCGCGGCGCAAGCTCCTCGCCCGATCAACAGTCTTTCTTCTCGGCGGCATCGCAAGTCCCCTCCACCACTCGCTTTGCGAGCGGTCGCCCTCCCCATCTTGCGATGGGGAGGATGTAAAAGGTCACGCGCCTTCGAGCAGATGTTCCTTCCGGATCTTCTCCTGCCACACCAGCGGGGCGAGGCGGTGGACATTCTGGCCTTCGCTGTCGACGGCGACGGTGACGGGCATGTCCTGCACGTCGAACTCGTAAATCGCTTCCATGCCGAGGTCCTCGAAGCCGACGACCTTCGCGCCCTTGATCGCGCGGGCCACCAGATAGGCCGCGCCGCCGACCGCCATCAGATAGGCGCTCTTATGCTTGGCGATGCTGTCGGTTGCCGCCGGGCCGCGCTCGGCCTTGCCGACGCAGGCGGCGAGGCCCTGTTCCAGCATCATGTCCATGAACTTGTCCATGCGCGTCGCGGTCGTCGGGCCGGCGGGGCCGACCACCTCGTCGCGCACCGGATCGACCGGGCCGACATAGTAAATGACGCGGCCCTTGAAATCGACCGGCAGTTCCTCGCCGCGCTCCAGCATGTCGGCGATGCGCTTGTGCGCCGCATCGCGGCCGGTCAGCATCTTGCCATTGAGCAGCAGGCGGTCGCCATGTTTCCAGCTCTGCACGACTTCGGGCGTCAGTGTGTCGAGATCGACGCGGATCGCCTCCTTGCTCGGCTTCCAGTCGACTTGCGGCCATTCGGACAGCTTGGGCGCTTCCAGATAGGCCGGGCCCGAGCCGTCGAGCGTGAAATGCGCATGGCGGGTCGCGGCGCAGTTCGGGATCATCGCCACCGGCTTGCCCGCCGCATGGCAGGGATAGTCGTAAATCTTGACGTCCAGCACGGTAGCGAGGCCACCCAGACCCTGCGCGCCGATGCCGAGCGCATTGACCTTGTCGAAAATCTCGATGCGCAGCTTCTCAATCTCATTCTGCGGCCCGCGCGCCTTCAGCTCGCCCATGTCGATGGCGTCCATCAGCGATTCCTTGGCCAGCGCCACGGCCTTTTCCGCCGTGCCGCCGATACCGATGCCCAGCATGCCGGGCGGGCACCAGCCCGCGCCCATCTGCGGCACCATTTCCAGTACCCAGTCGACGATCGAATCGCTCGGGTTCATCATCTTGAACTTGGTCTTGTTTTCCGAGCCGCCGCCCTTGGCCGCGACGTCCACGATCACCTTGTTGCCCGGCACCATCTCGACATTCAGCACGCAGGGCGTGTTGTCCTTGGTGTTGACACGGCTGAACGCCGGGTCCTTCAGGATCGAGGCGCGCAGGCGGTTTTCCGGGTTCAGATAAGCCTTGCGCACGCCCTCATCGACCACGTCCTGCATCGATCGGCTGTTGTCGTCCAGCCGGCAGTCCATGCCCCATTTCACAAAGACGTTGACGATGCCGGTGTCCTGGCAGATCGGCCGATGGCCTTCGGCGCACATGCGGCTGTTGGTCAGGATCTGGGCGATGGCGTCCTTGGCCGCCGGATTGGCCTCCGCCTCATAGGCTTTGCCCAGCGCGCGGATATAATCCATCGGATGATAGTAACTGATGAACTGCAGAGCGTCCGCAACGCTCTCGATCAGATCGGCGGTCTTGATGACGGTCATCTTGCCCTATGTCCCAATTGTCGTCCCTGCACGCGCGGCTAATAGGGTTTCGCCCGCGAGTCCAGATCAGCCGTCGGCGTAGGGGAACATGGGCCACCAGGGCTGCTTCTCCTCCAGCACCCGCGCAAAGCTCGGCCGCGCCTCCAGCCGGTCGAGATAGGCGGCAAGCGCCGGAAAGCCGCCGCGCATCGGCGCCACCTTGTCGGCGTAGAAGAGGGAAGGCGCCGCCGCGCAGTCGGCCAGGGTCAATTCGTCCCCTGCCGCCCATGTCCGTCCGACCATCCGTTCTTCCAGCATGGCATAGGCCTTGCCCAGCATCTGCCGCGCCTGGCCCACGCCGACCGGGTCGCGCGCCTGCTCGGGACGCAGCCGGTCGGCGACGATCGCCTGCATCGGCGCCATGACATAATTGTCGAACAGCCGGTCCATCAGCCGCACCTCCAGCGCCTGTTCCGGGTCCGGCGGGATCGGACGGAACGGGCCGGGGCACTGCTGGCCCAGATATTCGATGATGATGCTGGCCTCGCCCAACGTCCGGTCCTGCGCCTCGTCGTGCAGCACCGGGAACTTGCCGATCGGCCAGAGCGCCAGCCAGGCTTCGGCGACGCCCGGTTCCTCCATCATCTTGCGCTCGAACGGCGTGCCGCTTTCATAGAGGGCGATCAGCACCTTCCAGCAATAGGAGGAGAGGGGGTGGTAATAGAGAATCATGGATAGCGCCTTCTCCTCTGGTCGTCATCCCAGCGCAATGTCGCGCCTTCTTGCCTGAGATGCCAGCGTGGGCTTCGTGGCTCTAACAGGTCGCCGCCCTGACGGGACGCTGGCATGACGGCGCGGGGTTGAGCATTGCCGAACCACAATATCTAGTCGTCATTTCGTCACAAAAGGCGGCCGTCCACAGCCTATCCACAGATTCGGCTGGCAAGCGAAATTTATTTTCGTTCGTATATTGTCCCCCTTGCCTTTTGCGGGAGCGCGGGAAGTCCGCGCGTCGCTGCGATGCGGCGTGGCGAATGAGCGATGAGGCGAGTCCAGTGGGCGGCGACCTGAGTCCTCATACTGTCATTTACCCTCTTGCAAGCTTTTGAGGCTGTGGCACTATCCCTTGTATCGGGTTAACGGGGGTTACCCAACAGATTGTGATTGCAACGGCCGGGATGCTTCCCGGCTCGAGGGGGTTTTTGTCCCCGCGATCATTTTCTGCGGTACTCCTCCCGTCCGCGTGCGGTGCGGTTGCATGATGGCTTGTCCGGATCGTCCGGCAGGCCTTGACCGAATCGAACGGAACAGGAACATTCGGGGGCTCGTATGGATTTTCGTGATAGCGAACAGACAGGTGCAAGTGACGTGGCGACGGTGATCGACGAAGTGGTGGAAACAGTGGCGGAGAAGAAGAAAGCTGCGCCTCCCAAGGCGCCGTCCTCCTCGTCGATCCAGGCGCGCCGGTTCGATGTCGTGACGGACGACAGCCGCGATGCGCTGCTGACCGAGTTCGGCAAGGATACGCTGAAGGACCGCTATCTGCTGCCCGGCGAATCCTATCAGGACCTGTTCGCCCGCGTCGCCGCCGCCTATGCCGACGACCAGGATCATGCCCAGCGCGTCTATGACTATATCTCGCGCCTCTGGTTCATGCCGGCGACGCCCGTGCTGTCGAACGGCGGCACCGGCCGCGGTCTGCCGATCAGCTGCTATCTGAATTCGGTCGACGACAGCCTGGAAGGCATCGTCAACACCTGGAACGAGAATGTCTGGCTCGCCAGCCGTGGCGGCGGCATCGGCACCTATTGGGGCAGCGTGCGCGGCATCGGCGAGCCGGTGGGCCTCAACGGCAAGACCAGCGGCATCATTCCCTTCGTCCGCGTGATGGACAGCCTGACGCTGGCGATCAGCCAGGGCTCGCTGCGCCGCGGGTCGGCCGCCTGCTATCTCGACATCTCCCACCCGGAGATCGAGGAGTTCCTGGAAATCCGCAAGCCATCGGGCGACTTCAACCGCAAGGCATTGAACCTCCACCACGGCGTGCTCTTGACCGACGAGTTCATGGAAGCGGTCCGCGACGGCGCCGAGTTCGCGCTGAAAAGCCCAAAGGACGGCTCCGTCCGGGGCAAGGTCGATGCGCGCAACCTGTTCCAGAAGCTGGTCGAAACCCGCCTCGCGACCGGCGAGCCCTATATCGTCTTCTCCGACACCGTGAACGGCACGATGCCCAAGCATCATCGTGACCTGGGGCTCAAGGTGTCGACATCCAATCTCTGTTCAGAAATCACTTTGCCGACGGGTCGCGACCATCTCGGCAATGACCGGACGGCGGTCTGCTGCCTTTCGTCCCTGAATCTGGAAACCTGGGACGAATGGAACAAGGACCCCGTCTTCGTCGAGGATGTGATGCGTTTCCTCGACAATGTGCTGCAGGACTATATCGACCGCGCGCCGGACGAAATGGCGCGGGCGAAATATTCCGCGGGGCGTGAACGGTCAGTGGGCCTGGGGGTGATGGGGTATCACTCCTTCCTCCAGGCCCGTGGTCTCCCCTTTGAAGGGGCGATGGCCAAGAGCTGGAACCTGCGCATCTTCAAGCATATCAATGAGAAGGTGAACGAGGCCTCGATGCAGCTCGCGGTCGAGCGGGGGCCGTGCCCCGACGCCGCCGACATGGGTGTCATGGAGCGGTTCAGCTGCAAGATGGCGATCGCGCCCACCGCGTCGATCTCGATCATCTGCGGCGGCACCTCGGCCTGTATCGAGCCGATCCCGGCCAACATCTACACCCACAAGACGCTGTCGGGCAGCTTCGTGGTCAAGAACCCCTATCTGGAAAAGATCCTCCGCGACAAATCGAAGGATTCGACGAATGTGTGGAACACGATCCTCGAGCGCGGCGGTTCGGTCCAGCATCTCGATTTCCTGAGCCAGGA
>DATFDS010000027.1:0-2379 GCA_035251955.1 Sphingobium sp.
GAGGTGAAGCCCGGACCGCCCAAGCCGCAGGCGTCGTGCGCGCTCCCGGCCAGCGAAGGCCAGGACATCCGCACCGACAGCGAGATGGTCAAGAAGGCGCGGGAAGGGGTGATGGAGTTCCTGCTCATCAACCACCCGCTCGACTGCCCGATCTGCGACCAGGGCGGCGAATGTGACCTTCAGGACCAGTCAGTGGCCTATGGCCGGGGCGGCAGCCGCTTCGAGGAAAATAAGCGCGCCGTCACCGAAAAATATATGGGCCCGATCGTCAAGACGGTCATGACCCGCTGCATTCAGTGCACCCGCTGCGTGCGCTTTGCCGAGGAAGTCGCGGGCGTGCCGGAAATCGGCGCGATCGGGCGTGGCGAGAATATGCAGATCACCACCTATCTCGAACATGCCGCGAAAAGCGAGCTGTCGGGCAATGTGGTCGACCTGTGCCCGGTGGGCGCGCTGACGTCGAAGCCCTATGCGTTCGAAGCGCGTCCCTGGGAGCTGCGCAAGACGCCGGCGATCGACGTGATGGATGCGGTCGGCACCAATATCCGCCTCGACAGCCGGGGCCGTCAGGTGCTGCGCGCCGTGCCGCGCATCAACGATGATGTGAATGAGGAGTGGGCGAGCGACAAGACCCGGCACAATGTCGACGGTCTGGTGCGCAAGCGGCTCGACAAGCCCTATGTGCGCAAGGACGGCAAGCTGGTTCCGGCGACATGGAACGAAGCTTTCGCGGCGATTGCCGCCGTCAAGCATGGCGGCAGCGTCGCGGCGCTGGCGGGCGACCTGCTCGATTGCGAAACCATGTTCGCGGGCAAGCTGCTGGTCGAAAAGCTGGGCGGCACGATGCTGGAAGGCCGTCAGACCGGCCTTGCCTATGACGTGTCGAGCCTGTCGGCGGTCGTGTTCAACACGCCGCTGGCCGACCTGGAAACCGCAGACGTGATCCTGCTGGTCGGCACCAATCTGCGCTGGGAAGCGCCGCTGGTGAACACCCGCATCCGCAAGGCGATCAAGAAGGGCGCGAAGGTTTTCGCTCTCGGTCCGCAGGTCGATCTCACCTACAAGGTCGAATGGCTGGGCAATGACGCGTCGCTGCTCGCCAAGCTGCCGGAAGCGGTGGTGGAAGCCTTCGGCAAGGCGGCCCGTCCGGCGATGATCGTCGGCGGCGGCGTGCTGGCGAAGGACGGCGCGCATGGCGATACGCTGGCGCTGGTCGAGACGCTGGGCCTCGTGAAAGAGGGCTGGAACGGCTATAACCTGCTGCACTTCGCGGCCGCGCGCATGGGCGGGCTGATGCTCGGCTATGCGACGCAGGGCGGCATCAAGGCGGTGGCGGCGGCTAGCCCCAAGCTGCTCTTCTCGCTCGGCGCGGACGAGGTCGATTATGCGGCGTTCGAAGGCAGCTTCAAGGTCTATGTCGGCCACCATGGCGACAAGGGCGCCCATGCGGCGGACGTGATCCTGCCGGGTGCGAGCTATGCCGAAAAGCCGGGCACCTATGTCAATCTGGAAGGCCGGGTGCAGCGCGGCGAAAAGGCCGTGTTCGCGCCGGGCGATGCCCGCGAGGACTGGTCGATCCTGCGCGCGCTGTCGGAAGTGCTGGGCGCGACCCTGCCGTTCGACAGCTTCGATGCTCTCCGCGCCGAAATGGCGAAGGCGGTTCCGGCGCTGGGCGTCGAGGGTCTGGCCGATTATGGCTGGTCCGCTCCCAAACTGCCGACCGGTGCTACCGGTGAGTTCGGTTCGCCGATCAAGGATTTCTACCTGACCAACGCCATCTGCCGCGCCAGCCCGACGATGCAGCAATGCTCGGCCGAACTGATCCATGGTGAGAGCTTCGCGGAGGCGGCTGAGTGATGCTGTTGGCCGCCCATACCCACATCCGTTCGGTTCGAGCTTGTCGAGGACTGCGCGCAAACTTCTCGACTGACGCTTCTCGACTTCGCTCGAAGCTGCTCGAAGCGAACGGGACGGGGGATACGGAATAATGACCGCTTTCTTCCAATCATTCGGCATGCCCTTCGAAGGCGCATGGCTGCTGTCCACGGTCATCGGCATATTGGTGATCGCCCTGCCGCTGCTGCTGGCGGTGGCGATGATCATCTATGCCGACCGCAAGATCTGGGCGGCGATGGCGCTGCGCCGCGGCCCCAACGTCGTCGGTCCCTTCGGCTTGCTGCAATCCTTCGCGGACGGCATCAAGGTCTTCCTCCAGGAAACCATCATTCCGTCGGCCGCCAATCGCGCGCTGTTCCTGATCGCGCCGATCATCACCTTTACGGTGGCGCTGATGGCCTGGGCGGTGGTGCCATTCCAGGCCGGCGTGGTGGTCGCGAACATCAATGTCGGCCTGCTCTACATCCTCGCGATCAGTTCGCT
>DATFDS010000028.1:0-17373 GCA_035251955.1 Sphingobium sp.
GCGCTGGCAGCGCTCGCCGGGCGGCGCAGCGGGGCGAGCGCGCATGCGCCCTACAAGATGCCGCTCTACCCGATGGCGCCGATCGTCACGCTGCTGGCGCTTGGCTATGTGGCGTGGACCAGCTGGCTCGATGTCGAGGAGGGCCGCCCCGGCCTGATTGCAACCGCCGCGCAGATCGTGGGTTCGATCCTGTGGTACAAGCTTGTCCTCGCCCGCCGGGGCCAATGGAAGGTGCAGACATGACGATCGATCTTGCCGATTATGAGAAGGGCGCAAAGCACAAGGGCGATTATGAGGCGGAACTGGAGAAGCTCCAGCTGCGGCTCGCCAAGATCCAGGTCGCCCATGTCATCCACAATCGGCGCAGCGTCATCCTGCTGGAAGGCTGGGACGCGGCGGGCAAGGGCGGCATCATCAAGCGGATGACCGCCGAATGGGATCCGCGCTACTATCGGGTCTGGCCGATCGCCGCGCCGTCGGAGGAGGAGCGCGACCGCCATTTCCTCTGGCGCTTCTGGACGCGGCTGCCTGCCTCAAGGCATATCGCGATTTTCGACCGCAGCTGGTACGGGCGCGTGCTGGTCGAGCGGGTCGAGGGCTATTGCTCCAAGGCGGAATGGAAGCGCGCCTATGACGAGATCAATGCCTTCGAGAAACAGCAGGTCGATGCCGGCACCAACATCGTCAAGCTGTTCGTCCACATCACGCAGAAGGTGCAGGACGAGCAGCTTGCGCAGCGGCTGGACACGCCCTGGAAGCGGTGGAAGACCGGAGCCGACGATTATCGCAACCGGGCGCGGCGGGCGGACTATTTCGATGCGATCGGCGACATGTTCAAGCAGACCGACAGCAAATATGCGCGCTGGCAGGTCATCGATAACAACGAGCGCAAGGCGGGGCGCATCGCCGCGCTCAAATATGTCGCGAAGACGCTGGAGAAGCTGGTGCCGATGGATTTCCCGGAGGCCGATCCGGCAGTGGTGAAGCTGGCCGAGCAGGCGTTCGGCTATGGGAAGGTGACGGAGATCAAATAATCGGGCTGGTTTCCGCGGGGAATCAGGTTAGGCTCGCCCTCCATAAAGAAGGAGAGGACAGCATGCTCGTCATGTTCGTGGGCGCCGATCGGACCGAAACCGCCATCAATGCCGCGCAAGTCACCTTTGTCTCTTCCGTTACCGACGGCACCCGCATCCGCTTTGGCGAAGGCCGCAGCGTGACCGTCATCGAACCGATCGCCGAGGTGATGAACAACCTCAACCAGGCGCTCAGGCCGCACGATTAGGGGGAGTGATTACCCTGATCGCGAGGGCGCCTGACCTCTGCCGGTGATGGGGGGAGAGGGGGGTGGGAGGCAGACACTCCCCCTCCCGCAAGCGGGAGGGGGAATATGTCCGACATTGGCCGAAGCCCGCCTCAATCCGGATAGCGGATCGCCATCACCTCATATTCCCGCTCGCCCGCGGGCAGCATCACGCGGCGGAGGTCGCCCACGGCCGCCCCGCGGAGCGCTCGCGCGATGGGGGAGCTCCAGCCGATCCGGCCGGCGCTGGCATCCGCCTCGTCATTGCCGACAATGGTGACGGTGCGGTGGTTGTCCTCCTCGTCCGCGATCGTCACGGTGGCGCCGAAATAGACCCGGCTCTTGTCGGGCTGCTGGCGCGGGTCGACGACCTTGGCGTCCTTCATCTTCCTGGACAGGCGCCGGAGCTGGCCGTCGATCTCGCGCATCCGCTTGCGGCCATAGAGATAGTCGCCATTCTCGCTGCGATCGCCATTGCCCGCCGCCCAGCTGACGATCTCGACGATGCGCGGGCGTTCGATGCCCAGAAGCTGGTCATATTCGGCGCGCAGCTTCGCGAAGCCTTCGGGCGAGATATAGTTGGGGTGCGGCGTGGTCATCGCGTTGCTTTACCTGTCGCGATGGGGTTTGCGCAAATTTGGTTCGCGCAGAGGCGCAGAGGGCGCAGAGTTTGTTTCACGCGGAGGCGCGGAGGCGCGGAGATTTTTTGAGGGGCCTTCGGCCCAACTTCAATCCTCTGCGCCTCTGCGCGAGCCCCATTCAGCCCGGTGTCTGCTTGCCGAGATATTTGGATAGCGGCGTCGTCGTTCCCCGGAAGCGCGCCCGATCCGGGTTCATCGCTTCATAGACGACGGCATTTTCCAGCACGCGCTGCACATAGTTGCGCGTTTCGAAGAGCGGGATCTGCTCGATCCAGCGCAGCATGTCGGCACCGGGCAGGCGGGGGTCGCCATTGGCCGCGATCCAGCGGTTCACATTGCCCATGCCCGCATTATAGGCCGCGACCGCCAGCGGATAGCTGCCGCCATAATAGTCGAGCACCCGCTGGAAATAGGCGGAGCCGAGCATGATGTTGTAGCTCGGATCATTGAGCGAGCCGGGATCGTAGCTGAGCCCCAGCTTCCCCGCCTGCTCGCGGGCGGTGCCGGGCATCAGCTGCATCAGGCCGCGCGCGCCGGCATGGCTGACGATCTGCTTGTCGAACTGGCTTTCCTGCCGCGCGATGGCGTGGACCATCGTCCAATTATATTGGGCCGAGGGGGGCACGGGCACGCGCGGGAAGGCGCTTTCGCCATAGCCGGTGAGGCCGCTGGATACCGCGCGGCGCCCGACCATGACGCTCATGTCGGGTCGGCCCAGGCTTTTGGCGAGTTCGGCGGCGAGATAATGATCCGCGTCGCTGTCGGCATTGTTGGCGATGGCGCGGGCGAATTTGCTCTGATCCTCCCAATAGCCCATCTGGCCGAGCGCCTTCACCGCGCGGACGACCGAGCGATTGGCGAAGGCGGCGCGGTCGGCGGCTGAAATTTCCACGCCGCGCTCGACGGTCGCGGGGGCGGGGATGGGGCGCCCGGTCCGTTCGAGCGCGAGCTGCCCGTAAAATTGATCGGCAAAGGCGGACGCCTGCGCGAAATAGCTGTTCGCCGTGGCGGCGTCTCCAGCGGCCAGGGCGGCGCGGCCGGCCCAATAATAGCCCTTGGACGTGACCTGGGGCGATTTGCCGCCGGTCGCGTAGCGGCGGAACATCTGCGCCGCGTCGGCGGGCTTGTTCAGATTATAGAAAGCGGTCGATCCGGCAAGCCAGGCGAGGCTGGTATAATCGTCACGCTCGCCGATCGGGCGGCTGTTGACATCGGTGCCCGGCGCATAGGCATCGTCGATCTTGCTGGCGATGCCGTAGGCGAAGCTCCACTGGCTGTCATTGGCGGCGGCGCGCGCATGGGTCAGCAGCGTTTCATACCATTTTTCCGCATTGCCGGGGCGGAAGGTCAAGGGCGGGCGGTTGGCCAGATATTGCCGGGCGGCGATCCAGTTGCCCGTATTGAGCAGCCAGCCGGCCTTGTCCGCGACATAGCCGGCGTCGGTCGCGCCGATCGCGTCGGCATATTGCATGCGGATCGCGGCATCGGGGGCCTTCTGGCGGAAGGCCATGCGGGCTTCATAGATGGGGCGCCGCGCCGGCGAGACATAGGCGAGCATGCGCGTCGCGCCGACCAGGTCATTGCCCCACAGCAGCATGTCGGCGCGCTGGTCATGATCGGCGCTGGTCCAGGTCGATCCGAACAGCGAGAGCAGCCGCGCTTCATCATCGGGGGCAAGCGATCCGCCGACCCAGGCGCTGCGCGCCGCGATGCGGGCTTCGTTCATCCGCCCGCTCTGCATCAGCGCCATCGCATTGCGTGCGTACCCCGTCGCGGTGCGCGGTGGGAAGCGGCTGAAGAAGGCAACGACCTGGCGCGGGTCGTAGCTGTTGGGGTTGATACTGGTTTCGGCCAGGCGCCGCATCCGATCCTCGCCGGGCCAGCCGGGATTGGCCATGATGAAGCTGGCATAGGTGGAAAAACCGAGCCCATCGCTCTGCTGCAGCGCGCGCCACTGGCTGATCGTCGCCGCCACGGCCGGGTCGCTCGCCGTGCCGATTCGCCCGCTGATCTGGTTCCACTGACTCGGCTGAGTCGACGCGGGCACGGGCTGTGCAGGCGTGCCGGGCAAGGTGGCGGATGCGGGTGCGGGAAGGGGGGCTTCGGTCTGGGCGCCGGCGCCGGCAGTGAAAAGAAGAAGGGCGATCAGGGGCATACGGACCAATGCTGTTTCAGGGCGGCGAGACGATACTGTGCTGGACATCATCGCGATTCCATCCTTATCAGGCCCTGAATGACGCGCTATAGCGCGCCGTCGTCCTCATCTGACAATGTGCCCCGGAATCCCGGTGAATTGAAGGAGTTTGTGCATGTTTTCCGGGTCCATTCCGGCTCTGGTCACGCTTTTCCGCGACGGGACGGTCGATGAGGCCGCTTTTCGTGCCCTGGTGGACTGGCAGATAGAGGAAGGCAGCAGCGCGCTGGTGCCCTGCGGCACGACCGGCGAAAGCGCCACCATGACGGTGGAGGAGCATAATCGCGTCATCGCCGTCTGCGTCGATCAGGCGGCGGGCCGGGTGCCGGTGATCGCCGGCTGCGGATCCAACGACACCCGAATCGCGCTGGAGCATATGTTCGCGGCGCAGGCCGCGGGCGCCGACGCGGCGCTGGTGGTCGCGCCCTATTACAACAAGCCCAACCAGGAGGGCGTCTATCAGCATTTCGCCTATCTGGCCGAGCGCTGCGACCTGCCCATCGTCCTCTATAATGTGCCCAGCCGCACCATCACCGATATCGGCGTACCGGTGATCCACAGGCTGGTGGAAGAATATCAGAGCATCGTCGGCATCAAGGATGCCACCGGAAATCTGGGGCGGGTCACCGCGCAGCGACTCGCATGCCGCCAGGACTTCTGCCAGCTTTCCGGCAATGACGAGACAGCACTGGGATTCAACGCGATGGGGGGCAAGGGCTGCATCTCCGTCACCGCCAATGTCGCGCCGCGCCTGTGCGCGGAGTTCCAGGCCGCGTGCGCGTCGGGCGACTGGGATGGTGCCTTGGCGCTGCAGGATCGTCTCTACCCGCTGCATGACGCGCTGTTCAGCGATTCTTCACCCGGTCCCGTCAAATATGCGCTCACCCGCGTTCGCCCCGACATGCCCGGCGATGTCCGCCTGCCGATCACCTGGCCGTCGGAGCAGAGCCGTGCGGCCGTCGACCGGGCGTTGGAAATTGCGGGTCTGGTCTAAAGGGTCAGCGGCCCTGTCTGTGAAATGAGTTAGTAAAAAGTCCATGGCCCGCCCCCGTCCCGAAACCTTCGACAAGAAGAAGATCGTCGCCGAGAACCGGCGCGCAAAGTTCGAATATTTCCTGGAGGATGTGTTCGAGGCGGGCATCGCCCTGCAGGGGACGGAGGTGAAGTCGCTCCGTTTCGGCGAGGGCAATATCGCCGAAAGCTATGCCGAGGTGAAGGGCGATCAGGTGTGGCTGGTCAACAGCAACATCCCCGAATTCAGCCACGGAAACCGCTTCAACCATGAGTCCAAAAGGCCGCGCAAACTGCTGCTGCATGAGCGCGAGATTGCCCGCATGCACGGCGCGGTCGAACGCAAGGGCATGACGCTGGTGCCGCTCTCCCTCTATTTCAACAGCCGGGGCAAGGTGAAGGTCGAACTGGCGCTCGCCAAGGGCAAAAAGACCCATGACAAGCGAGAGACTATCAAGGAACGCGACTGGAAGCGCGATCAGCAGCGCATCATGAAGGCGCACGGCTGATGGATAACAGGCTGACCCGCTGGTGGCATGCCAATGCCCCGACCCGCGAATCGCTGGAACATAATCGCTTCCTCGCCCCGGTGGCGCATCGCGTGCTGGAGCCTTCGCTGTGGCGCTTCACCCGCCGGTCGGTGCCGCGCGGCGTGGCGCTGGGGCTGCTGGTCGGCATCTTCCTGCTGATCCCGGGCATCCAGATTGCGGGGGCGGCGCTGCTGGCGCTGCCGTTCCGCGCCAATATCCCGGTTGCGGCGGCGATGACCTTCCTCTCCAATCCCGCCACCACGCCGCTGATCCTGTGGCTGTCGGTCTATATCGGCAACTGGATGCTCGGGCGGACGGCGGACGCGTCGGGCTTCATGGCGCTGGTCAACGAACATGCATCGATCCGCCAATGGTGTGCCTGGCTCTTTTCCGAAGCGGCGCCGGCCATGCTGTTCGGCCTGTCGCTGATCTCCATTGCCGTGGCGGTGGTGGGCTATTTCCTGGCCGACTGGATCTGGCGCCATCGCATGGGCCGGAAATGGCATGCGCGCAAATTGAGGATTGGCAAGGCACCCGAAAGCAGCGCATTGGAGGAAGTCGCCCCCGCCTGAGCGGAGGCGAAACCAGTCCAAAGTCGTTACAGGGGGAACGCCGGTCATGGCCGCGCGCGCGAAGAGGGACGAGGAAGCGTGGATGGGCGCGCCGCAATCGCGCCTGGCGCTGCCGCTGTTGATAGGGGCGGCGCTTCTTTCGGCTGCGCTGGTGATCTATGCGGCCGGCAATCTTGTCCTGGCGGCGGGCTTCGCCGCGATGGTGCTGGCGGCGGCTGCGCTGCTGAGCTGGTATCAGCGGCTCTATCCGGCAGAGATCGGTGATCGCGAGGCGGTGCCCGACTGGACGGTCGCACGCGCGGCGGCGGACGCGTCCAACATGGCGATCGCCGTCACCGACCGCGCCGGCCGGCTGGTATGCGCAAGCGACCTGTTCGGCGAATGGTTTCCCGGTTTTCCGACCCCGCCCAACATCACGGCTGATCCTGGCCTTGCCGAAAGCCTTGGCGCGGCCGCGCGCGCCGCCTGGCGTGATGGCGAAGCGCGGGTGGAGGGCATGGCGCAGGGCGCGCTGCGTCTGGATGTCGATGTGTCCCGCACCGGCCGGTCGGAAGATTTTCTGCTGTGGCGCTTTTCGCCGGTGCGTCAGCCGAGTGCGCTGGATGATGTCCACCGTCTGCTGACCGGGGAGGCCGGGCGCCAGATGGGCGAGGCCGGCATCATGGCGGTGATGATCGGCGGCGAGGGACGGATCCGCGCGGCCAATGGCGCCTTTCTATTGCGCGCCGCCGGGCGGATCGACGCCAATATCACCGGCCGCGATTTCGCCGCGCATATGCGGGTGGATGACAAGGGCCGGTTGTTCCTGGCGCGCGAGGAAGCGGGCGGGCTGCCGCTGCGGCTGCTGCAGGTGCCGCTGCGCCGCATCGCGCAGCCGGGCGGCATGCAGGTGGGCGGGCAGGACGGGCCGATGCTGCTGCTGCTGATCGACGAGCCGGCGGGCAGTGCGGGCGGGACATCGGCGCTTTCCTATATCGAGACGCTGCTGTCGCTGTTGCCCTTTGGCCTCGCCATGGCGGACCGCGACGGGCGGGTGCTGTTCCTCAACAATGCCTTTGCCCGCGCCGCCGGTTTGAAGCGCGGCGAGAAGCCGAGCTATCCCGGCGACCTGGTCGTGCGGGAGGATCAGGCGGCGGTGGCCGATGCGGTGCGCCGCTTTGCCGTGGGGCCGCAAATGTCGGGCGACATCGCCATCCGGATGCGCGAACAGCCGGACGAACCGACCGCGCTCAGCCTGGCGGGCGTGCGCGGGCTGGGCGAAGCGGCGGTGCTGCTCAGCCTCAAGGACAATAGCGAGGAAAGCAAGCTCAAGCGGCAGGTGGCGCAGGCGACGAAGATGCAGGCGATCGGTCAGCTTGCCGGCGGGGTGGCGCATGATTTCAACAATATCCTGACCGCGATCATCGGCCATTGCGACCTGATGCTGATGCGCCACACGCCGGGCGACAGCGACTATGACGATATCCAGCAGATCAAGTCGAACAGCAATCGCGCGGCCGGGCTGACGCGGCAGCTGCTTGCCTTTTCGCGCCAGCAGACGCTGCGGCCGCAGGTGCTGCAGCTGCCCGACATCGTCGCGGACGTGTCCAATCTTCTGAAGCGCCTGCTCGGCGAAAGCGTGCGGCTGGAGGTCAGCCATGGCCGCAATCTCGGCGCGGTGCGCGCGGACCCCGGCCAGCTCGAACAGGTGATCGTGAACCTCGCCGTCAACGCGCGCGACGCGATGCCGGAAGGCGGCACGCTCAATATCCAGACCTATGCCGTGCCGGCTGCCAAGGTGCGCGAGATGCGGCAGGAAATCCTGCCCCCCGCCGACTATACCGCGCTGCGCGTGTCCGACACCGGCCTCGGCATTCCGCCGGACATTCTCTCCAAGATTTTCGAGCCCTTCTTCACCACCAAGGAACTGGGCAAGGGCACTGGGCTCGGGCTTTCCACCGTCTACGGCATCGTCAAACAGTCGGGCGGCTATATCTTCGCTGAATCCGAACTGGGCCGGGGGGCAAGCTTCGTCCTCTATCTCCCCGTCTATCAGGGCGCGGACGCCGAGCAGGCGGCCCAGATCAAGGCGCCCGTCAAGCGCAGTGAAACCTGGGGCACCGGCACCGTGCTGCTGGTCGAGGACGAGGATATGGTCCGCGCCGTCGCCGAGCGTGCCTTGTCGCGCCAGGGCTATAAGGTGCTGACCGCCAATGACGGCGAACAGGGGCTGGAAGTGCTGGCCGGGAACGAGAAGATCGACCTGCTGATTTCCGACGTGGTGATGCCGAACATGGACGGCCCCGCCATGGTGGCGCAGGCCCGCCACAGCCATCCCGACCTGCCGGTGCTGTTCATGTCGGGCTATGCCGAGGAGCAGCTGCGCAAGTCGATCGACATCGCCAATGTCGCCTTCCTGCCCAAGCCCTTCTCCGTCAGCCAGCTGGCGGAGGCGGCGCGCGACGCCTTGGCGATGCGGCCTGCGACGGAATGAACTTCTTGGCCGATCAATTGTTTATGCTGGTTGGCGCGCGATCGATAAGATCGCGCTGCGCAACGATTTGAGCGGGGACGCGGAGCATGTCTGAGGGCAAGACCATCCTGGTTGTCGAGGATGAGGCGATGATCGGCATGATGTTGGAGGATTATCTCGATACGCTCGGCTATCGGCTCCATGCCATCGCCGTATCGGTGGACGAGGCGTGCGACCAGGCGCGCAAGGGGGGCTTCGACGCGGCACTGCTCGACTGCAACCTGCATGGCGAAAAAAGCTGGCCGGTGGCGGAAATTCTCGCGCAGAGCGGCATCCCCTTCATCTTCGCGACGGGCGGCATCACCGACGATCTGCCGCAGGGCTATGCCGATCGGCCGACGCTCGCCAAACCCTATACGATCGGGGCGGTGGAGCGGGCGCTGAACAAGGTGCTGGCGGCATAGAGCGGTTTGCCATCTGATTGCACCAGATCGCTTAACCAGCGATCGCTTGGGAATCGCTCCAGTAGGAAATTTCCGTTCCCCTCTTGTTCTATGTGAACAAACCGGATACACGATGGCCACGCGCCACATGAATCGGCGTGTTCCGCTTGACAGGGGATAGGCCGATGACAGCAATGCTCTCACTCATCGATTCCAAGAAGACAGGGACAATGGACAGACAGAAAGCATTGGAAGCGGCCCTTTCCCAGATCGACCGCGCCTTCGGCAAAGGCTCGGCCATGAAGCTGGGCAGTCGCGAGAAGATCGAGATCGAGGCGGTTTCGACCGGATCGCTGGGGCTAGACATCGCGCTCGGCATCGGAGGCCTGCCGCGCGGGCGTATCATCGAGATTTATGGGCCCGAAAGCTCGGGCAAGACGACGCTCGCGCTCCACGCCATCGCCGAAGCGCAGAAGACCGGCGGCATCGCGGCCTTTGTCGACGCGGAACATGCGCTCGACCCGGGCTATGCCAAGAAGCTGGGCGTCGACATTGACGAACTGATCGTGTCGCAGCCTGACACAGGCGAGCAGGCGCTGGAAATCGTCGACACGCTGGTCCGCTCCAACGCCATCGACGTGCTGGTGATCGATTCGGTCGCGGCGCTCGTGCCCCGTGCGGAAATCGAAGGCGAGATGGGCGACAGCCATGTCGGCCTGCAGGCGCGCCTGATGAGCCAGGCGCTGCGCAAGCTCACCGGTTCGATCTCGCGCTCGAAATGCCTGGTGATCTTCATCAACCAGGTCCGCATGAAGATCGGCGTCATGTACGGCAACCCGGAAACGACCACCGGCGGCAACGCGCTCAAATTCTATGCGTCGGTCCGCCTCGACATCCGCCGCACCGGCCAGATCAAGGATCGCGACGATATCGTCGGCAACGCGACCCGGGTGAAGGTGGTCAAGAACAAGGTCGCCCCGCCGTTCAAGCAGGTCGAATTCGACATCATGTATGGCGAGGGCATCTCCAAGATCGGCGAGATTCTCGACCTCGGCGTCAAGGCTGGCGTGGTCGAGAAATCGGGCGCCTGGTTCTCCTATGACTCGGTCCGCATCGGTCAGGGCCGGGAGAATGCCAAGACCTTCCTCAAGGAAAATCCCGAAATGGCGGAGCGCCTCGAAAAGGTGATCCGCGGCAAGACCGAAGAGGTTGCCGAAGGGATGATGACCGGACCCGAAGCGGAGGATGATGGCGAATAAGCGCGATAGGGTCCTGCAGTCGGATCAACCGCAGGACAGTCGCGCGGCTCTGCCCGCCTGCCGCTTCACGCACTGAAAAGGCCCGCCCGCGCAGGACATGCGGGGCGGGCCTTTTACCGTTTTTGAGGAAGGCCGGATTGGGGTGGAGAGCGGACACTCCCCCTCCCGCAAGCGGGAGGGGGCCGGGGGATGGGCCAGCGCAGCGCCTAGCCCATTCCCACCCCCTAACCCCCTCCCGCCTGCGGGAGGGGGAATATGTCCGCTCCTGGCCGCAACTCGCCCTGTATCGACCCAAGGTCGCCTTCAATTCCTGGCGCACACAAAACCCCTCGGAACGCTTGCCCGGCCAGCCGGTTCAAGCGCCGGACAATCGGAGTAAGCGCCATGCGCATCGGGATCGAAGCCGTCCTGGATTATGACTTTGCAGAACCCAGCGATGTCCTGCTTGCCCTCGAAGCGGCCCATCTTCCCGATCAACATGTGCTCGACCAGTCGCTGCTGATCGAGGGCGCGGGGCCGCTCTCGACCTTGGGTGGCGGCAGCGCCGTCGGGCGCCGCACCTGGACCCGGACGGAGGCTGGCCGCATGCTGGCCACCTATCGCGCGACGGTCGAGGTGAGCCGTACCCTGCCGGACCTGTCCGCTCTCGCCAAATCGCCTCTCCCCAGCCTGCCCGGCGATGTTCTGCCCTTCATCTGGCCTAGCCGCTATTGCGAGGCGGACCGCTTCGTCCCCTTCGTCGGCACCCATTTTGAAGGGCTGGAGGGCGGCGCGCTGGTCCAGGCGCTGGTGAAGTGGGTGCATGACAATATCCGCTATGTGCCCGGCAGCTCCGACGGGAACAGCAGCGCTACCGACACCTTCATCGCGCAGCAGGGCGTATGCCGCGATTATGCGCATCTGACCGCCGCACTGATCCGCGCGCATGACATTCCGGCGCGGCTGGTGTCGGTCTATGCGCTGGACCTTGATCCGCCCGATTTCCATGCGGTGGTGGAGGTGTGGCTGGACGGCGCCTGGCATATTGTCGACGCGACCGGCCTGGCGTCGATCGACTCCATGATCCGCATCGCCGTAGGGCGCGACGCGACCGACATCGCCTTCATGACGATCTTCGGCTGCGCGCAGATGCAGCGCCAGGCGATCAAGGTGACGCGCATCTGATCCCGCCCTTCGGACGCGATTGACAGCGGCCGCGCTTGGGCCGAAAAAGAACATAACAGGAACATTGTTATGATCGAGTCGGTGAAGACCATCGCTGCCTTGCGGCGGCATATCGCGTCGCTGGACCGGGCGCCAGCCGCCTCCGCCTGCGCACGGATGGCGACGGGACATGCGCCGCTTGACGATGCCCTCGGCGGCGGTCTGGCGCGTGGGCGCGTGCACGAACTGTTCGGCGGGCTTGAGGATGAGGGCGCGGCCGCCGGTCTTGCGTTGATCCTTGCGCATCTTGCGGCAGGCGATGCGCCGCTTTTCTGGCTGCGCACGGCGAACGGGGCAGGCACCAGGCTTTATGGGCCGGGCCTTGCCGCGCTGGGACTGGACCCTGCCCGGCTGCTGATCGGGACATTGGCGGACGATGCCCGCCTGCTGAGCGCCGCGGTGGATGCGCTGCGCTGTTCCGCTTTGGGCGCGCTGGTGATCGAGTTGCGCGGGCGCGCGCCGCTGCTCGACCTGACGGCCAGCCGCCGTCTTGCCCTGGCGGCGGAGGAATCGGGCGTCATGGCGCTGCTGCTGCGGATCGGCGGCGAGCCGGTGCCGAGCGCCGCCGACACGCGCTGGCGGGTGGAGGCCGCGCCTTCCCTGCCGTTGCCGGGCAATGCGCCGGGGATGAGCAGTTTCCTGCTTCACCTGCTGCGGCGGCGTGCCGGGCCGGACGGCATGACATGGCGCCTCGCGTGGAACGGCGACCAAGGGGGCTTTGGAGACGAGTGCAATGAACGCCATGACCATGGACAGGACAGCGCAGGACGCGGTGCGGACGCGCCGTTATCTGGCCCTGTGGTTCCCCTTCCTGCCGCTGGATCGTCTGCGCATCGCGCGGCCTGATCTCTGGACGGGGCAAGGAACGGGCGGCCCGGCCGCCATCGTCGAATCGGTGCGCGGGGCGATGCGCCTCGTCACGCCCGATGCCGACGCGCTGGCGCTCGGCCTCACCGCCGGCATGACCCTGGCCGACGCGCGCGCGCGCGAACCGGACCTGAGAAGCTTCGATGCCGATCCCCATGCCGACCAGGATTGGCTGGAGCGGCTGTGCGACGGTTGCGCCCGCTACACGCCGATCGCCGCGCTCGATTTCCCCCAGGGGCTGATGCTCGACATCACCGGTTGCGCGCATCTCTGGGGCGGGGAGGAGGTACTGGCGCGCGAGGCGACCGAGCGGCTGGAGCGGCACGGGATGCGTGTACGCCACGCGCTGGCCGGCACGCCCGAGGCTGCGCATGCGCTCGCCCGTTTCCCGGCGGCACCCGCGCCCGATGAGGATGCGGCGCTCCGTCGCCTGCCGGTCGAGGCGCTGCGGCTGGAGGAGGAAAGCGCCGTTGCGCTCCGCCGGGCCGGCCTGCGCACGGTGGGCGATCTGGCCGCGCGCCCCGCCGCCACGCTCGCGGCGCGCTTCGGCGAGGAGGCGGTGGATGCGCTGCATCGCCTGCTGGGTCTGGGCCATCGTCCGCTGGCGCCCCGCCGCCCGCGTCCCGCGATCCGGGTCGAGCGGCGCTTTGCCGAGCCGATGGGCAGCACTGCCCATGCCCTGCAGGTCCTGGAAGAGATGGCGGCCGAAGCGGGCGAGCGGCTCGGCGAGCGCGGTCAGGGTGGACGGCGGTTCGAGGCGATGTTCTTCCGCAGCGACGGCCTGGCCTTTCCGCTGCGCGTCGAAACCAGCCTGCCGGTGCGCGAACCGCCCGCGATCATGCGGCTGGTGCAGGAGCGGATCGACGCGCTGTCCGATCCGCTCGATCCGGGGTTCGGCTTCGACATGCTGCGACTCACTGTGCTTGCAACCGAAGCGATGGCGCCGACGCAACTCGCGCTCGAAGGCGGGGAGGCGCGCAGGCAGGAAAGCGTCGCCGCACTGGTCGACCGGCTGTCGATCCGCGCGGGGCGCTCGCGCATCCAGCGGCTGGCGCCGGTGGACAGCCATATTCCCGAACAGGCGCAACTGGCCCTGCCGGCGGTCGAAAGCCGCGCGCCTGCGCACTGGACGCAGCAGGCCGATCCCGGCGATCCGCCGCTGCGCCCCATCCATCTGTTCGATCCGCCTCAGCCGATCGAGGTGGTGGCCGAGGTGCCCGATGGCCCGCCGCATCGCTTTCGCTGGCGCCGCGCGATCCATGAGGTCATCCGCTTCGAAGGGCCGGAGCGGATCGCGCCTGAATGGTGGACGGCCAAGGATGGCGCGCTGGAAGGGGAAAGCGTCGGCCTGACGCGGGACTATTACCGGGTCGAGGATGCGCGGGGCCGTCGCTACTGGATCTTCCGCCATGGGCTTTACGGGACGGAAGCGCTGCATCCGGGCTGGTACATCCACGGCTTGTTCGCATGAAGACGCACGGCAAGGGGCCTGATCCCGCCAAACCCAGGTCGATCGACCGGCGGGAGCTGAACGCGCTGGAGGCGAAGCGCGAACAGGCCCGGCGCAAGGGGACTTCCGCTCCGCCGCCGCTGCGGGACGGGCCGCCCTTTGCCGAGTTGGTGGCGGCGACCAATTTCTCCTTCCTGAGGGGCGCGTCGCATGCCGAGGATATGGTGCGGCAGGCCTTGTCCCTGGGGCTTGGTGGCCTGGGCATTGCCGATCGCAATACGGTGGCGGGCGTGGTGCGGGCCTGGGCGGCGCTCAAGCGGATCATTGCACAGGCGCAGGATGCGATGCTCAAGGACAAGCAGGCGCGCGACGGATCTGGCGCCACTCTGACGGACGCGGAGAAGGCGAGCTGCGTGCCCGACCTGCGGCTGGTGTCGGGCGCGCGCCTGGTCTTTGCCGATGGCACGCCCGACATCGTCGCCTATCCCGCCACGCGGCGCGGCTGGGGGCGGCTGACCCGGCTGCTGACGCGCGGCAATTTGCGCGCGGTGAAGGGCGGCTGCATCCTGTATTTCGACGATCTGCTCGCCCATCTGGATGAGCTGCTGCTGATCGTCCTGCCCGGCGCAGGCGGCAATGAGGATGAGGCGCATAGCCATCCGGTCGAATTCGATTTCGACGATGTGCTGCCTTCCGATCCGGTGCGGCATTTGTCGCTGGTGCCGCCCTCGCCGCCCAAGACTCTGGAAGAAACGCTGCGTCGTCTTTCCACTCGGGCGCCCGACCGGCTGTGGCTGGGCGTGGCGCAGGGACATGAGGGAAGGGACCGGCGCGCCCTGGCGGACCTGGCGGCGATGGCGGCGCGACTGGGGGTGCCGTTGCTGGCCACCAATGACGTCCTCTATGCCGCGCCTGACGATCGGCCCTTGCATGACGTGCTGACCTGCATCCGCCATGGCACGACCATCGCCAAGGCCGGGCGGCGGGTGCAGGCCAATGCGGAACGGCACCTCAAATCGCCCGCAGCAATGGCGCGGCTTTATCGCCGACATCCCGACGCTCTGGCGCAGGGCATGTCCTTGCTGTCGAGGATCGAATTCGACCTGGAGCAATTGCGCTATGACTATCCGCATGAGCCGGTGCCTGACGGTTGGGAACCGCAGGCCTGGCTCGCCCATCTGACCTGGGAAGCCGCGCATCGGCGCTATGGCCCGGTACTGCCCGGCACGCTGCAGGCCAGGGTGGAAGAGGAACTCAGCTTCATCGAGGCGCAGAATTACGCTTATTATTTTCTGACGGTGCATGACATCGTGAAATTCGCGCGCGCGCAGGACCCGCCGATCCTGTGTCAGGGGCGCGGGTCGGCGGCCAATTCGGCGGTTTGTTTCCTGCTGGGCGTCACGTCGGTCGATCCGACCCAGCATGACCTGCTCTTTTCCCGCTTCATCTCCTCCGACCGTAATGAGCCGCCCGATATCGACGTCGATTTCGAACATGAGCGGCGCGAAGAGGTGATGCAATATATCTATCGCCGCTATGGGCGGCATCGCGCCGGAATCGCGGCGACGGTGATCCATTATCGGTCGCGCAGCGCGGTGCGGGAAGTGGCGAAGGCCCTGGGACTGAGCGAGGATGTCGCGACCAGAATCGGCAGCACCGTCTGGGGCAGCTATTCGGGCGATCTTAATGAACAGCGGCTGATCGATGCGGGCTTCGACCTTGGCAATCCGCAGATCGTCCGGCTGCGCGCGCTGGTCGACCAATTGTTGCGGCACCCCTTTCCCCGCCATCTTTCCCAGCATGTCGGCGGCTTCGTACTGACCCAGGACCGGCTGGACGAAACCGTGCCCATTCATCACGCCGCGATGGAGGATCGCAGCTTCATCGAATGGGACAAGGACGACATCGACGCGCTCGGCCTGATGAAGGTCGACGTGCTGGCGCTGGGCATGCTGACCTGCATCCGCAAGGCCTATGACCTGATGCGGCTGCATGGGCTGGGCGATCACAGCCTGACCGTGGACATAGAGTCCGACGATGCCCAAGTGTACGACATGCTGTGCAAGGGCGACAGTATCGGCGTGTTCCAGGTGGAAAGCCGGGCGCAGATTAACATGCTGCCGCGCCTGCGCCCCCGGACGCTCTACGACCTGACGGTGCAGGTGGCGATCGTGCGGCCGGGGCCGATCGAAGGCGACATGGTGCATCCCTATCTGCGGCGGCGGGCGGGGATCGAACAGCCCGAATTTCCTTCTCCCCGTCCTCCGCATAATCCCAACGAATTGCGGGATCTTCTGAAGGACACCTATGGCGTGCCGCTGTTCCAGGAGCAGGCGATGAAGCTCGCCATCGTGGCGGCGGAGTTTACGCCCTCCGAAGCGAACCAGCTCCGCCGCTCGATGGCGACCTTTCGCCAGGTCGGCGGCATGGACAAGTTCAGGGACAAGATGATCGGCGGCATGGTCCGTCGCGGCTATGAACGCGACTTTGCCGAGCGTTGCTACAGGCAGATCGAGGGGTTCGGCAGCTATGGTTTCCCCGAAAGCCATGCGCTGTCCTTTGCGCGGCTGGTCTATGTGTCGGCCTGGATCAAATGCCATCAGCCCGCCGTCTTCGCCTGCGCCCTGCTCAATGCGCAGCCCATGGGCTTCTATGCGCCGGCGCAGATCGTGCGGGATGCGCGGGACCATGGCGTCGCGGTGCATGATGTCGATGTGAATATGAGCGGTTGGGACAATGGGCTGGAGCCGCTGCTGCGCGGGCGGAACGGGCGGCGGGGCGAGGGACGGGGGCGGGCGCTCGCGCTGCGGCTGGGGTTCCGGCAGATCGACGGTTTTCGCGAGGATTGGGCGGCGCGGCTGGTGGAGGCGCGAGCGCAGGGGCTGTTCACCAGCCTGGAGGATCTGGCGCGACGGGCGGGCTTGCCGGCGCGGGCCATGCGGTTGCTGGCGGATGCCGATGCGTGCCGGTCGCTGGGGCAGGACCGGCGCGCGGCATTATGGGAAGCACGGCGGACGCCGTCCAATGAACTGCCGCTGTTCGCTGCCGCTAAAGCGCGCGAATTGGGCGAGGAACCCGATGCGATGCTGCCCGCCATGCCGCTGTCGGAACATGTCGAGGCCGATTACCAGATGACGCGGCTGTCGCTCAAGGGGCATCCGATGCAGTTCCTGCGGCCGGTCTTTGCCGCCGAAGGGGTATTGAGTTGTGCCGAGACATCGGCCGCGAAAAATGGCGCGCGGGTGCGGACGGCAGGCGTGGTGCTGGTGCGGCAGCGGCCGGGCAAGGGCAATGCCATATTCATCACGATCGAGGATGAGACGGGGATCACCAACATCCTGCTCTGGGCGCGATTGTTCGAAATGCAGCGGCGGTCGGTCATGGCGTCGCGGCTGATGCTGGTGGAAGGCGAGGTGCAGCGCAGCAAGGAGGGGGTGGTGCATCTGATGGC
>DATFDS010000029.1:0-35040 GCA_035251955.1 Sphingobium sp.
CCGCCAGAAGCCGCGTGCGCAAATCCATCGAGAGCGGGTGACCCATCCACGCCAGCCTCCTTCACCAGCAGGGATTATGAATCAGAAATCGGGCCCGAGAGGAATCCCCTATCGATGCAAAGCGGTCGAAAACCGCTCTAAAGGCACGGCGAAGCGGTTTGGTTTGTCGGAAGCCACGGTGAGGCGCTATTGCGCCAAAATGTAAAAATTAGGCTATGTATTCGTTGGATAACTTTATATTACGGTTAGAATAACGTATCTCCCAAAACGACTCTATTTTGGTAAGCCAAGCTATCTTCTAGCTTTACCTCAACTGTATAAATATCATCAGGGAGAGCTTGCCGCCATATCCAATCTGATGCTGGGTTTGGCTGCGCGGCGTGCGAGGAATTGAAGAAGTTTACCACTTTTATTCCCTGGCTGTTCCAAACATCGATCTTTACGGATATTGTTCTTTGATCTTTTCTAGGATTTAACCTGAACCTTACTCCTTCATTGGTTAGCCTCAATTCTTGAACGAAAGTATATTCCTTTTGAAAGACCTTTAGTGCGTCCGAAACATGGCAATATGCCTCCCATTGCCGCCGTTGATCGCCGAGCATGTGGAGGAGGGTTTCGCGCTCCGGCTCCGATCTAAAACAGATGTTTTTAAGACATGAGCGTAGATCAAGAGGAGATTGTGCAAGCACTTCCGCACATCTAGCGTCGGTATAGGATCGATCCCCGTCGGTTCCTCCTTCGGAGAACACCTTGGCAAAGGGAATCTGAGAAAAATATGCCTCATCGTTTCCAGGCACAGTATCGGCTAGCTGCATATTTTTGTCAGAGCCCGATCCGAAAGTTGTTGAGCGATACCAGTATGTTGTGATTCAGCCGTCTGTGCGAAGAGATGGGATGGATCATGGCATGGACTGGTATCGCCCGGCGCGAGCATAGCCGGGAAGGGCTCCGCTATTCCAGCGATATGACGGATCGGGAGTGGGCATTGGCCGCGCCTTTCATCCCGCCGGCCAAGACTGGCGGTCGCCGTCGGACGACGGACATGCGCGAGGTGTTGAATGCGCTGCTCTACCTTGCCTCTGCCGGTTGCGCGTGGCGATTGTTGCCCAAATGTTTTCCGCCGGTCTCGACGGTCCGCCGCTACTTTTACGCCTGGCGCGATGCCGGTCTGTTCGAGAGCATCAACACGGTCCTGGTCATGAACCTGCGCGAGATCGAAGGCCGTGAGGCTTCGCCGAGCGCCGGGGTGATCGACAGCCAGAGTGTCAAGACCACGGAATCCGGCGGGCCTTGGGGCTATGACGCAGGCAAAAAGGTCAAAGGCCGCAAGCGTCACATCCTTACCGACACCTGTGGCTTTCTCGTCTTCATCCTCGTCCATGCCGCCGATATTCAGGACCGCGATGGCGCCGTCGATGTGCTCAAGGCTGTGCGCCAGCGCTTCCCCTGGTTGCGGCATGTGTTCGCCGATGGCGGCTATGCTGGTGACAAGCTCAAGGACGCGCTCGCCGCCATGGGTACCTGGACCATCGAGATCGTCAAACGCTCGGATACCGCCAAAGGCTTCGTGCTCCTGCCCCGCCGCTGGGTGGTCGAGCGCACCTTTGCATGGCTTGGGCGATGCCGACGCCTCGCCAAAGACTGGGAGGCTTCCATCGCATCATCAACCGCATGGACGCTCATCGCCTCGATCCGAATGCTCACACGCAGAACCGCAAGGTATTGCTTGGCTTGAGAAACTTTCGAATCAGGCACTCAGAGAACATAATATTAGGGCCGGTTAGGACGGTGCGGGCATCCAACAGGAACATGACCAATAGAGCAGCATGAGTGGCATCGCCATAGTTGCATTCGCCTGCCTTGCGGATACCTTCTATATGCCACTGGGTCGGCGTTTTAGGACGAAAATATAGGCGCACATGGCCATGTGCGTGATTTCTCGCATCAATCACACCCGGAGCAGCTACATCGCGTGGGCGTCGGTTGTCGGCGTCATTACGAGATCGCAAGCATCCGTCTCGGAGAATGGCTACCGCATTTTCCAGAGGTGAATGGTGGAATAAATGGGCAGGCCAATGCTTTCGATGAGCATAAAAGTCACTGGTCAGACGGGTCTGCCAGTTCGTAATATGCTCATCTACAAACGCTACGCTTAGTGCCATGCCAGTTCGTGTTGCTCGCTTGTCTGGCCCGTTGTAGCTACCCCTCTAGATTCCGGTCGCGGTTCGACGGCAAACTCCGGCTCATTTTGGCCCGCTCGTTGAATTTGCACCGGGCGCAGGTTTGGTAGGACGCTCAGAAGGGAAAGTAGAGGTTCCGCTCCTGTGCTAATCGACCAACCTGCTTTGCGCTTTGTGACCAACCCACTTTGTAGATCGAACCACACACCCCTGAGATCGTCTTCCTCTAGGATACAAGTTTTGGATTCCGTTTCTATAGAAAGGCCCTTGTCCTCTCTTAACCTTGCGCGGAATGGGGATAAGGAATCCAGTGTCGTCAACTCACCATGTGACACGTTTAATGCCTGCCCGATGGAGGCAATGAACCCATCAAAGCCATTGCTGTATGAGCGATCCTTTCTAAGAGCAGCAGCCACAGGTTCTAGATGCTCCGGTAAACCCACGTCCACGGCATAGTCGTGGATATAAACAGGAATGCTCACCTTCGACAGGTAATGTTCCATTAGAGGGCGAACATCATTCCAATCCAGATTGCCGTTACCGCAACCCAGCTGAGGAAATGAAATTTCAGTGATGCCTTGGTCAGCATAAGCGGTAGTAAACTTGGCAAGGCCCTGCTCGATCCACTCAAGCTTGGATGGATTGCGCCAATGCATCTTTGTCGGAAAGTTAAGAACCCAACTCTCACGACCACGCCATAGCCAAAGCTTGCCCGGAACAAGCGCTTTTTGGTCACAAATGCGCTTATACGACCGAAACATGTCAGGTTCGCGTTCCTTAAATGCCTGCGCTAAGCCCTTCCCCATGATACCGACGCAGTTGACGGTGTTCACTAAGGTCTGGGCAGGCGATTCAAAGATGCTTGTTCTGCGATAGATTAGCATTTGCTATTTCCTATCGAGGTCTGACGGGGGACACAGGTCATACTCGCCTCCTCATGAGAACAAAAAGTGAACAACCGCAGCTAGCAAAAAAGTGAATTGCTGTCTAGTCGATTAAAAGCACGAAAGTTGACCCAAACGCAAGCTATCCTTGACAACAGGAATCGGCAGATCGGCGAATCGCAGGCTGCCAGAACGTCCGATTCGGCTCCACCTCCGCGTCCATGTTGGGCAGCATGTTGGCGCTATTCAAGGCACCCAAAATACTCCAATGAATTCAATATGTTCGATGGGATGATGGCGGAGACGGAGGGATTCGAACCCTCGGTACCGGATTTACCAGTACGACGGTTTAGCAAACCGTTGGTTTCAGCCACTCACCCACGTCTCCAAACATGGCCTGAACGCCCGCTTGGGGCGGGACAGCGGCTAGGCGAGTTGGGCTATAGCGGCGGCTTTCGCGCATGGCAACGGTCCTCAGCATCGAAAAATATCCTTCTCTTTCCCGTCTTGATTCGTTCCAGCCCGGAATCGACTCGGGTCGCCGTTCGTTCATTGTCGTTTCAGCTTGACCCACGATAATCTGCCAGATGGTTGAAGACTTGGGCCTTTTGGGGAGTGCGGGCATGATCGGGGTGGTGAAGCGGATGTCGATCCGCATGGCGCGCGCGGGGAGCCTGGCCGCAGCGCTGGCTGGCCTGACACTGGCACCGGTTGCCGCGCAGGCGCAGGTGCGCACCGTCGATCCCAATATGGCGATCGATTCCGACCTCGCGCCGGTGCCGCAGCAAGGCAGCGCGCCCACCGATCCGGGCGTCGACACGAGCGCGCCACCGCCTGCCGCCGATCCTTATGCGCCGCCGGCCAGTTCAGGCACCACCGCGACGGGTGCGCCCGTTACCGCCGCGTCTCCGCCCGCTGCGGCAACGCCGGGCGATTCCTATCAGCAGGACGACCTGATCGGCGCGGCCGAAGGCGTGTTCGGCAAGGGTGCCGAGGGCCTTGCCGGCATGATCGAGAAGATCCTGAAGGATCAGGGCCGCCCCAATGCCTATATCGCCGGTCGCGAAGCGTCGGGCGCGTTCGTCGTCGGCCTGCGCTACGGATCGGGCACGCTCAACCACAAGGTGGAAGGGAAGCGCCAGGTTTACTGGACCGGGCCGTCGATCGGCTTCGACGTGGGGGGCAACGCGGCAAACACCTTCGTCCTGGTCTATAATCTCTACGATACGCAGGAACTCTATCACCGCTTCCCGGCGGCGGAGGGCACCGCCTATCTGGTGGGCGGCTTTACCGCCAGCTATCTGCGCTGGGGCAGTGTGGTGCTGATCCCGATTCGGCTGGGCGTCGGCTATCGGCTGGGCGTCAATGCGGGCTACATGAAGTTCACCGAGAAACGGAACTGGCTGCCTTTCTGACAGGGCCCGAGCATGGCGGGCTTTGGGGCAGGTCAGAGCGAAAGGCTGAGCTGTTCGCCAGCCTCCCCTTCCTCGTCCTGATCCAGATTGTGCAGGCCAAGGCCGAGCAGTCTTGCGCCGATGCGGAGCGGCAGCTGCGCGCGTAGCAAGGCGCGGCCGGTTTCCGCCAGTTGCGCGGGCGAGCGCACCGGCGCGGCGAAGCTCCTTGATCGGGTGATGATGCGGAAGTCGGCGAATTTTATCTTCAGCACCACCGTCCGGCCATAGGCGCCGCTCTTCTCGATCCGGCCCCACAGGCTGAGCGCGATCCGGTCGATTTCGGCCACCAGCGCCTCTTCGGTGCGCAGGTCATCGAAGAAGGTGTCCTCGACGCTGATCGACTTGCGCTCCTGCCGCTCGTGCACCGGCCGGTCGTCCTGCCCCCGCGCGGCGCGGTAATAGAAGTCGGCCGAACTGCCGAAATGCCGGTGCAGGAAGGGAAGGTCGCAGGCGCGCAGGTCCGCGCCCGTCTCGATACCCAGTGCCTGCATCCGCCGCGCCGTCACCGGTCCCACGCCATGGATGCGACGCACCGGCATCTTCGCCATGAAGGCCGCGCCTTCGCTGGGGCGCACGACGCAGACGCCGTCGGGCTTGTTCTGGTCCGACGCGAGCTTGGCGATCAGCTTGTTGTAGGACACGCCGGCCGAGGCGGTGAGCCCGGTTTCGTCGCGGATCATCCGGCGGATGTCCTGGGCGATGACGGTGGCGGATGCGATGCCCGGCTTGTTCGCGGTCACGTCCAGATAGGCTTCGTCGAGCGAGAGCGGCTGGATGATGTCGGTGAAGCGGGCGAAGATCGCCCGGACCTGCGCGGAGACGGCACGATAGACCTCAAATCTCGGCTTCACGAACAGCAGGTCGGGGCAAAGCCGCCGCGCCCGCGCACCCGGCATGGCCGATTTCACGCCGAAGACGCGCGCCTCATAGCTGGCCGTCGCGACCACCCCGCGCGGGCCGCCGCCACCCACGGCGATCGGCTTGCCCCGCAGCGTCGGATCGTCGCGCTGTTCGACCGACGCATAAAAGGCATCCATGTCGATATGGATGATCTTGCGCGCCGGGGACTCCATGGCTCGTCCTTATGGCATAGCCGGAACGAAAGGGAAACGCGGGCGAAGCCGGATTTGCAGCACCGGCCCTCTCCCCCACCCGGCCACCCAACGGCAGTATCTTCTGGGTGGCCGGGTGGGGGAGAGGGCCGGTGCCGCACTGAAAATGCGCTTTCCCGCATCTTCAAACGACTCTCAGCCCTTCTTGTCCTTGAGCGACAGCAGCGCGGCAAAGGGGCTCGCCTGTTCCTCGCTCAGCACGCCCGCCTCGCGCAGATGGATGTCGGCATCGGGAGAGCGGGGGTAGGGCGTCATCGCCAGCGCCAGGGTTTCGGCCACGGCCTCGCCCATGTCGATGACCTGCCCGTCATAGACGATGATGTCGCAATCCTGCGAATCGATTTCCAACTCCTCGCCCTCCTGCGTTTCGCCGGCTTCCAGGACGAAGCGCAGCAACAGGTCGGTATCGATGCGCTCGGGCACCGCGACGCCGGTCGCGACGCAGGGTTGGGCGAGCTCCGCCCGCACCCGCCCGCGCGCGAGGATGCCGCCTTCTTCCTCGCTCAGCCCATAGTCGGCCTCCAGCCGATCCAGCGAGAGCAGGTTGAAACGGCGCGCCAGCGCCTCGCGCTCGGCGGCATCCGCGGTGATGGTGACGCCCTGCTTGTGCCGGGCCAGCTGGTCGACGCGGACCGGGCGGGAAAATTCGGGCGCGGGGGTCGCACTCATCCAAGGTCTCCCATCATCAGGGCGTCGCGGGTCAGCGCCCCCAGGCGAATCCAGCGCGCGCGCAGGGCGGCTTCGACATGGCTCACCGCATCGGTGGCAGGCGGCGCGCCGCGATAGAGGTTGCGCTCGATCGCCTCACGCAGTTCCGCATCGCCGCTCAGGGCCGCGCGATAGGCCGACAGGCGTCCGCCGAGCGCGCTGACCATCCGTCCGATATGCTTGCCGACCACCACGTCGCCAATTCCCTCCTGGCGCAGCTGCCCATCCATATCGTCGACGAACAACTCGGTCAGCCACACGCTTTCCTGGGTCGCGCCCAAACCTTCCAGCCGCATCAGCACTTGCGCCAATATGGCGACGATCATGTCGAAACGGCCGTCGATCGTGTCCGGCACCTGCCCTTCGACATACCAATGGGGCTGCCGGCCCTGTTGAACGATGGCGGTATAGAGCGGCCGCATCGCGTCCTTGGGATCGCTGCGCGCGAACAGGCGCTGAAAGAGGCTGGGCATGACGAAACTGTTTCCTGGCTGAACCGAACGGGGCCCCCCTTGCCGGGGCCCGCGCATTTCCATATTGATCGCCGGGCCGCCCGATGCAATGGCGGCGTGCGTTTCAAGGATTCCGGGGTGCCCCCGCAGGAGAAGTTCATGCGTCAGTTCAGCCGCCCCGCCCTGTCGGCATCCCGCAGCGGGCGGATATTGCTTGGCCTGGGCCTTACGGCGCTTGCGCTGGGCGCTTCGGGCTGCACCCGCATCCGCACCCATCAGGGCTATCAGGTCGACAAGCTGCTGGTCGATTCGGTCCAGCCGGGCATCGACAACCGCGCGTCGGTGGAAGGCACGCTGGGACGGCCGAGCTTCACCGCGCAGTTCGGCGACCAGGACTGGTATTATGTGTCGCGCGACATGCGCGCGCTCGCTTTCTCCAATCCCAAGCCGGTTTCGCAGACCGTGCTGCACATCCGTTTCGATGCGGCGGGCAATGTCGTTGCGGTCGATCGTACAGGGCTGGAACAGGTCGCGAAGATTTCCCCCACCGGGGACAAGACCCCGACGCTGGGCCGCCACCGCAGCCTGTTCGACGAGATTTTCGGCAATATCGGCGCGGTCGGCGCCGGCGGCATGGGCGGCGCCGGCGGTGGTGGCAGCAACACCGGCGGCGGCCCGAACGGCAGCTAAAGCATCGTGCGGAAAAGTGGGAACCGGTTTTCCGCTAAAAGGATGCGACAACAAAAACTTAGAGCGCGCGACTTGCGTCCGATTTAACGCAGCGCGCTCTAAAGCATCGCGCGCAGGCCTTCAGCCAGCGGCGTGGGTCGGTAGCCCATCGCCTTCATCCGATCGATATTCAGCGCGGGAAAGCCCCAGTCGGGCAGCGCGTCGCCGGCCGGGTCACGCCTGATCGGCACGTGGGTTATATCGGCCAGCACCTGGGCGAGAGCGGCTATGGTCGTCCGCACGCCGCTGCCGACGTTGAACGCACCGCCAACCTCGCTTTCCAGCGCGATCAGCAGGGCCTGCGCGACATCGTCGACCAGCACCAGATCCGACCCGAAGCCGCCATCGCCGGTAATGCGGACCGGGCCGCCGGCCAGCGCTGCCCGCACCATGGCCGCGGGCGCTCCGCTCTGCTGCCCTGGGCCATAGACCGATCCCAGCCGCAGGGTCTTGAGCATCGCGCCCGCCGTCCGGGCATGGTGCGCCGCATAGATTTCCTGCAGGATCTTCGACCCCAGATAATAGCCCCGGCTCTGGGGAAACAGCGCGGCGTCCTCCCTCGGCGGGGTGGCGCTCGCGGCATAGGCATTGGCGCTGCTGGTCTGGACGATATGCGTCACGCCCGCGCGCGCTGCCGCCGCAAGCAGCTGCAGCGTGCCGAGCGCATTGACCCGCCAGCAGCGCGCGGCTTCCGCCGGATCGTCATGGTTGCGGGGGATGTGGGCGGCGAGGTGGACCAGCGCAGCGCAGCCCTCCAGCAGCGACGGCGGGTGATCCGTTTTCTCCAGGTCGAGCGGCTGGAATTCATCGTCTCCTTCAAAAGCGTCGGATTCGTGCCGGGCGAGGTGCCGGATGCGATAGCCGCGCGCCCGCGCGGCCATAGCGAAATGCCGTCCGACGAAGCCCGAGCCCCCCGTCAGCGCCAGGAGCTGCGTCCGGCTCATCGTACCGCATCGATCTGCGCCTGCGCGACGAACATCTCATCCAGATAGCGCAGGATGACGCCGGAGCGGACCGGCGGCTGGATGATCGGCGTACCCAGCAGCAGCTTGCGCACGCACATCTCGACCTCATTGAACCCCACCAGCGCGCGAAGCGGTGTCGTGCCGGAAAAGCGGGCGTTGATCTCGAACACGCGCGGCTCGCCCCTGGCATCGGTGCGGAACTGGAAATTGGCCGGTCCATGGGGCTGGAGCGCGGCGCCCATGGCCCGCACCTTCTCGTTCAGCGCGGGAAAATCGGCCGCATAGGCGCGGTATGTGTTACCGTCGCGCAGGTCGCGCCGCATCACGATCGACGCCTGCACCGCGCCGTCGAAGACCAGCACGCTGGCGGTATATTCCTGCCCCGGATCGCCGACGCATTCCTGGACGACCAACCCTTCCCGTCCCGCGCGGGCTTCATCCAGCGTCCGTCGGTCGTGAGCCAGCGACACGCCGACCGAGCGCGCGCCGACCCGGGGCTTTATCACCAGCGGAAAGCCGACCTGTGCGATCAGCGCCTCGACCGCCGCCTCGTCCAGCGCGCAGGCGGAGCGGGGCGGGTTCAGGCCCACCGCTTCGAAGAAGCGCGCCGTTTCCAGCTTGTCATCGGCGATGGCGACGACGCGCGGATCGCTGACGAGGACGCGCGTATCGAACTGCGCCTCTATCCGGGACCGCTGCTCCGCGAACCAGGGCAGTTCGACGTCGGTGCCCACCAGCAGCATATCGGGGCGCTCGCGATCGAGCAGTTCGTCGATCCGCGCGCCGAAGTCCGGCTCCCGCGCCAGGGGCAGGCGATAGGCGCCATCCGCCCAATAGAGCCCGGCGGAGAGCGGATTGGGATCGGCGGCGATGATGGTGCAGTCCAGGCCCGACTGCCGCAGCGCCTTGATGATCCCCTGCCCCAGAAGGGCGCCGGCGCCGGTGACGAGGATCTTCATGCGAAGAATCGGCAGAGCCGCTCCTGCGTCGCCGGGGACAGGCCGGTCGCCCGGATGGCGCGCATATGGGCCTGGCGGTCGAAATCCACGGCGTGCGGCGTCACTGTCATGGTATCGCCCTCCAGATCGACCATCGCCCAGCACGGCTCCTGGTCCAGCGCGTCGCGCGGCTGGCCGAGAGAGGCGAGGGTCACGACCGTCGCGGCATCGCCATCGAAGCGGCGCAGGCGATGGACATGGCCGAACAGGCCGAAGCGATGGCCGCGCGCCTGCAGCGCCGCCGCCGCATCCTGCGCATCCTCGATCGTGCGGATGTAGCGCCAGTCGCCAAAGGCATAGGGGTTGGCATGCGCCGCGAACAGCGGGCCTTCCGACCAGCTCGGCCGCCAGTCGAACGTATCCATGGCGCCGTCCGGTACGCGCGCGGCGGTCCATTCGATGCTCTCGCGCAGCCAGTCGGGCAGGGCGGTGCGATAGTCTTCGCCCGGATCGCCGGCCCGGTAGAGCAGGTCATGATTCCCGGCCAGCAGCACCGCGCCGTCCCGTGCCGCCGCCTCCTGCACCAGTTCCAGCGTCCCCACCGGATCGACGCCATAGGTGAGCAGATCTCCGAGGATCAGCAGCAGGTCGAAACCCTGGCGCCGCGCCGCCGCGAGCGCGCTGCGCAGCGTGTCGCTTTGGGCATGAATGTCGGTGAAGGCCGCGATGCGCATGCGTGCCGTCTTCCTTTCATTCCGCCGCCGCGACCTGGCGCGAGGCCGCGGCATGCCGCTCCGGCCCGCGCAGCGTTTCGTAGAAAGCGAGATGCGCCTCAGCGCAGCGTTCGATCGAAAAACGCTCGGCGCTGCGCAGGGCCCCTTGGGACAGGGTGGCATAGCCCGCTTCGTCGCCAATGATGCCGAGCAGCGCGTCGGCAAGCGCCTGCGGATCGGACGGCGGCACCAGGCGTCCGTTCATGCCGGGCACCACCATCTCGCTATTGCCTGCCACCTGCGTGGCGACGATCGGCAGGCCGCTCATCGCCGCTTCGATGAGCGCGATCGGAAATCCCTCCCAAAGCGAGCAGTTCACGAACAGGTCGGCCTGCCGCATCAGCGCGTCGACATCGCCGCGCGCACCCAGCAGTTCGACATGCGTACCAGCACCCTCGGCTGCGACCAGGGCCTGAAGGTCGGGCAGCATCGGACCCGCGCCGGCGATGCGGACGAGTGGTCGCCTCCCTTGGCGCTCCAGCGCGACGGCGAGCAGGCGCGCGGCGCGGATGAGCGTCGGATAGTCCTTTTGCCGCGATATGGTGCCCACCGCCAGGATGACGGGGTCTTTCGCCATCGCCGCCCGTGGCGCCTGCGCCTGGAACCGCGCGTCGGCCGCGTTCCAGATGGTGCGGATCGGCCGGCGCACATGCTGTTGCAGCACCGCTTTGCACCGATGGCTGATCGCGACATAGCCATCGACCAGATGGTCGAAGAGGCGGAAGGCGATCGGCGGAAAGGACAGGCGGCTGTTATGGTGGGTCAGCACGACCGGCACGCCGGGCCGCGCCACGCCGATCAGCGGCAGCGCGCGCGCCGTGTGGCTGTGGATGATGTCGGGGCGGACCGCGCGCAGCGCCGCGCGCATCCTGCGTCCGCCGCGCAGCCAGGCGTTGCGGTTGGCTAGCCCCAGCGTGCGCGTCTCCGCCCCGGCCGCACGCAGCCGCGCCACCATTACCGCTTCGGTTGCGGGCGGATTGCCGACCTGCGCCGCATCGCTGAGTGCGACGACCGCGACCGCATGACCGCCCGCGACAAAGCGCTCGGCCAGGTTCGCGACCAGCATTTCCGCTCCGCCGGCGGTAAAGCTGGTGATGATCGCGCCGATGCGCACCTCACCGCTCCACCTGCATCATGGTCATGCTTCCGCGCCGGCGCGATGCACGGCCAGCACGTCGGTGATCACCGCCTGCCAGCGCGCGCATATCGCATCGAGGCCGAACAGACCCATGCGTGCCTTTGCCGCCGTGCCAAGCGCGCGGCGCCTGGCCTCATCATGGCACAGCTGCTCCAGCGCACCGCCCAGTGCCGGGATATCGCCATTGGGCACCAGCAGGCCGCTGCGATCATGCTCGATCATCTCCGCCGGCCCCCATTGGCAGTCGAAGGCGATCACCGGCAGCCCGGCCGCCATCGCCTCGCCCACGACAATGCCCCAGCCTTCGAAGCGGGACGACAATATGAACAGGTCCGATTGCGCGATCCATTCGCCCGGCTGGCGGGTGATACCGGGCAGGCTGACCCGCCCCCCAAGGCCCAGGCGCGCGCATTGCGCCTCCAGCGCCGGGCGCTCGGGCCCTTCGCCCCAGATGACCAGCCGCCAGTCTGGAATGGCGGGCGCCGCGCGGGCGAAGGCGTCGATCAGCAGGTCGAAGCCCTTTTGCCGCACCAGCCGGCCGACCGCGCCGATCGTCCGCCCGTCCGATCGCAGCAGCGCCACCGCCGCCGCCGGCGGCGCGGGATTGGGGATGACCCAGCCGCGCACATCCATCGCGCTTTCGAAATATTCCATCGCCCCCTGCGTCATCGTGACCAGCCCGGCGGCGCGCGGATAGGTCCAGCGGCGCAGCAGGTTCCAGGCGCGGCTCACGGTCTGCAGCGCCGGATTGTTACGCTCCGACACGATCACCGGGATGTCCAGCGGCTGCGCGGCCAGTATGGACACGATGTTGGTGCGCGTCAGGAAGCTCACGACCAGATCGGGCATGATGTCTTCCAGCACCCGCCGCAGCATCTGCCGCCGTCGCAGCATTGCCAATGCGCCGAATGCCGCCGCACGGCGCTGCGATTGCAGGCCCAGCCGGACGATCAGCACGTCGGGATGATGGCGGTAATAGGGGGTGCTTGCCTCATCCTCGAAGGCGATAAGGGTAACGCCCCAGCCTTGCGCCGCGAAATGGTTGCACAGCAGGCTGACGATATGTTCGGAGCCGCCCGCGCCCAGGCCCGGCAGGACGAACGCGATGTTCGGGGGACGGGACGAACGGAGCAGCATAAGAATCCTGTCGGAAAACACGATGTTGTTCCGACAGTGTCCAAGGCCGGCGCGCCCAAGTCCATTGCGCGTAGGGATTAGCCCGCCGACCTTTCGGACGGGCGGCATCCCTCGTCAATAATGGGTCTTGAGCTCCAATCCGATCCGCGCCCGCTCGAAATCGTCGAGCGGGTCGGCGCTCGTGCGCTTGGAAAAGCGCGCTGTCGCGCCCACGGCGATGCGCCGGTTGAGCGCATATTCGATTTCGCCGGTCGCGGCGTAGGTTTTTTCGACCTGGCCGGTGCCGAAATATTTGCTGCGACGGAATATGAGGCCCAGTTCGCCGCGCAGATTATGGCGCACTTCCTGCTGCAGCCCTAGCCGGATGCGCATGTCCTCGCGCGCCTGCGCGCCGGTGCGATAGGTCGCGACATTGCCGAGGAAGCCGTCCAGCGTAACGGCCGTGCGCGGCCGTGGCGCATAGATGAGCCCGACCTGCGCCGACAGGCGGGTGCGGGCTTCGAGCAGCGCATCCTCCGGATCGAAGCGGTAGATGCCGACCGCTGCCTCGCCCCGGATCGTGCCGCCCGGGTCGATGGCTACGCCGGCGCGCGCGCCATATGTGTCGGAATCGCGGTCGGGCTCGTTGCCGATCGGCCGCAGGCGAAAGTCGCGCCGGGACGCGAAGCCCTCGACAAAGCCGTTCACCAGCGGCGACACGCGCATCAACACGCGGCCAAGTACGCCATAATTGTCGAGGTCGCGATTATCGTCGACCGCGCTCGTATAGCGGTAACGCGCCACGTTGCCCCGCAGCGTGAATCCGATCCGCGCGCCCTGATGGGTATAGGACAGATCGCCGGTCCAGGCGTTCAACTCGCGGGGGCCGAGCGAGGGAAGGGTGCGGCCTTCCGGCTCGCCGCGATCCTCGATGATATGCTGCCAGCTCGCCAACGCGCCGATCTTGTCGGATGCCGAGGGCGTCCAGTCGACCCCGGCCTCGACCTTGCCGCCGGCGGCATCTTCGCTGCCATATTGGAAATATTTGCGAAAATCCCCCTGCGCCCGGGCGCTCACTTCCAGCGCGCTCCCTTCGCGCACCAGATCGACATAGGGGCGCACCAGCAGCTTGAAGTCATCCTTCTCGTCAAAGGCCTGGGCATAGATATTGCTGTCATATTCGATCCGCCCATCGACGCCGATCTCGACGGTGGCGCCCCCAAGCGTCAGCGGTGTCGGCACGAACAGCGGCTCGGGCGCATCGAGCGCCGGCGCGTTGGGCTCCAGATCCTGCGCCAGTGCGCCTGCCTCAGGCGCCATCGCACAGCCAAGCGCGAAGGCCGCCTGCGCCCCTGCCAGCGCGCGCATCAGAACCACTTCTCGTAGATGCGCACGGTGTCGCCGGGCTGGATCATGTCGCGCTCGCTCGCGCGGCCGACGACCTGGCGCCCGTCCACCGTGCGGGTGATGGCGACACCCCCCTGTTCGGCGCGGAAGGTGTAGCCCCCCGCGACCGACACCGCCGCCAACACCGACATGCCGGCGCGATATTGATATTCGCCGGGGTTCTTGACCTCGCCCAGCACGTAGAAGGGCCGCAGCTTGACCGGTTGCACGCTGACGGTCGGGCTGTTGAGCAATTGCCGCTGGATCAGGTCCTGCGCGATGCTGGCCTGCAATTCGGGCACGGTCTTGCCGCTCGCCGCCACATCGCCCAGGATCGGCAGCGCGATCTGGCCGCGATCGTTGATGACATAGCTGGTGCCCGGATCGGCCGGCGTCAGGCCGGGGATCGACACCCGCACCTCATCGCCCGGGCCCAGCCGGTAGGCGACGGTCGGCGCGGGGGGCAGGCTGTCCAGGCTGGACAGATCATTGGAACAGGATGCCGTCAGGGCGATGATGGCCAGGACGAGGCCGTGGGTGAAGCGCTTGTGCATGTGCGTCCCCTTTCTTTTGACGGGGCGGAGCTTAGGCTTCCGCGTTGATTCCCGGTGGGCAATTTCGGGTCTTGCCAAGGCGAAAAGGGACAGGCGACCATGCTTTCGGACTGTGTCCTTTACGCCACCATCGGGCCTGCGTCCCTCCAGCGGCTTGTCAGCGGTCCAACCCGGCCAGGGCGATCGCCAGGCCGTTGGCCATGTGCTGCATGTCCGTTTCGTCGAGCAGAGGGTCGACCGGAAAGGCGATACTGCGCCGGCCCATATCCCGCGCCACCGGCAGCGCGCCGTCACGACGCGGCGGATGGCCGGCAAAGACCGCCTCCTGCGTCATGTCGGCACAGGCGCCGCTGCCGACCGGCACGCCCATGGCGCTTAGCCGGGCGATGAGCGCAGCGGTCGATCCCGCCGTCCCAAGCCGTTCCGGCGCGATGCTGGCGTAGAGCCGGTAAAAGGCATGGCCGACATGGGCGGGAATGGCCGGGAACGCGATTCCCGACTCCCCCGTCAGACGGTGCATCAGTGCCATGGCGTTGCAGCGCCGACGCTCGAGCCAGTGCGGCAATTTCGCGAGTTGCACCCGCCCGATCGCCGCCTGCATTTCGGTCATGCGCCAGTTGGTGCCGAAACTGTCGTGCAGATAACGGAAGCCGCCGCCGTCGGCCGGCGCGAAGAAGCGGTCGGGAGACTTGCCATGGTCCTTATAGGCCCAGGCGCGCTTCCACTGCGCCGTGTCGCGCAGCAGCAGCATCCCGCCTTCGCCGCCGGTCGACATGATCTTGTCGGTGCAGAAGGAAAAGGCCGCGGCATCGCCTAGCGATCCGACGCGCCGGCCGTGCCAGCTTGCGCCATGCGCCTGCGCGCAATCCTCGATCAGCCATAGCCCCTTTTCCTCGGCCAGCGCCCGCAGCGCGTCCATGTCGCACGGCCAGCCGCCCAGATGCACGCAGAGGATCGCGCGGGTGCGTTCGCTCATCATCCGCCGCGCCGAGGCGGGATCGATGCCGCTGCTGAGCGGATCGATATCGGCGAAGACCGGGCTCGCGCCCACGGCCACGATCGCGGCGGCGCTGGCAAAGAAGCTGCGGCAGGGCAGGATCACCTCGTCGCCGGCACCGATTTCCAGCGCGCGCAGCGCCAGTTCCAGCGCAACGGTGCCGTTCGCCACCGCAAGGGCATGGGGCATGTCGCAAAAGGCGGCGAACTCGGCCTCGAAGCCGCGCGTCTCATCGCCATGCACCAGCGCGTTGACCCGGCCGCTCTCCAGCACGCGCACGGCCGCCGCTACCTCGTCCGCTGCATATTGTGGCCAGCGCCGGTCCGGATGATCGAGCGGGCTCAGCCGCTGCGGCAGCAAAGGCTGGAGGGGGGAGGCGGTCGGGGCCATCATTCAGGCCACATCGCGCGGCAGCGGCGGCGCTGCCGGCTTGTCCTGCGCGTGCGGCATGGCGCCGCGCGCATCCTGGCTCTCGGCCGACAGCCGGCGCAATATCTCCGCCCAGCATGAACAGGCGGAGGCCGCGACCATCTCATGGGTCAGCCGCACCAGTTCCCTGGCATCGCCGGCCGCGATCAGCCGCGCCAGCTGGGCGAAGCCCTCGACCAGCAGTTCCAGCGGTATGGGGGAGGGCATCGCCTCGAAAATGCCGGGGATGGCGCTTTCGACCTTGCCTTCGGTCGTGTCGAACAGCTCCTCGAACAGTTTCTCGCCGGGACGCAGGCCGATGAACTTGATCGGCACGTCGATATCGGGCCGCAATCCGGCCATGTGGATGACACGGCGGGCGATCTCGACGATCTTCACGGGCTTGCCCATGTCGAGCACGAAGATGGTGCCGCGCTCCGAATCCGTTTCCAGCGCCCGCGCGCTGCTCTGCAGGATCAGCAGCACCGCCTCCTGCACCGTCATGAAGAAGCGTTCGATATCGGGATGGGTGACGGTCAGCGGCTTGCCGGTGGCGAGCTGATGCTGGAACAGGGGGATCAGCGATCCGCTCGATCCCAGCACATTGCCGAAGCGCACGGTCAGGAAGCGCGGGCTTTCCGGATCGCAGGCGCCGATCAGGTCCAGGGCCTGGCAATAGAGTTCGCCCAGCCGTTTGGTCGCGCCCATCAGGCCGATCGGGTTCACCGCCTTGTCGGTCGACACCTGGATCATCGCCCGCGCCTCGAACTCGCAGACCGCGTCGGCGACGTTGCGGGTGCCCAGCACATTGGTGTGGACCCCGGCGCAGGGATTGGCCTCCACCATCGGCACATGTTTGAGCGCGGCGGCATGAAAGACGATTTCCGGCCGCCGCCGCGCGAACACCTGCCACAGCGCGGGCCGCTGCCGGATCGAGCACAGCTCGGCATGGAAGCGGACGTCGGGGAATTTCTCCTTCGCCTCCAACTCGATCGCGTAGAGATTATATTCGGCATGGTCGAGCAGTATGATCTCGGCCGGATGATAATGGGCGAGCTGGCGGACAAGCTCGCCGCCGATCGTCCCGCCCGCGCCCGTCACCATGACGCGCGCACCGGTGACGACGCGCTCCAGATAGCTGTGCTGCACCGTGATTTCCGGCCGGCCGAGCAGTTCGACCAGCGGCATGCGCTCGATCGGCAGCTCGTCGGGCGAGGGCTGCGGCGCGGTCCAGGGACTGCGGAAGCGCGAGACGACCAGATGTTCCTGCTCGGCCAGCGCGGCGATGCGCAATATCTGCTGCCGGTCGAGCCGCTCGCTGCTTTCCTGCACGACCAGGCTGACGGGCCGTTTTCCCGCCCGGTCGAGATCGGTGACGATCTGCGCCAGCATGTCGGGCGTGCCCAGGATCGGCAGGCCGCCGACCTGCAGCCGCCGGTCATGGCTGTCGAAGGAGATGACGCCGACAATTTCGAGGCCATAGCGCAGGTCGGTGGGCACCAGGTCGGCCATCACCCGCGCCCAGTCCAGTTCGCCCAGCAGCAGGATGCGGCGATGCGCCTTCATCGATCGGCGCAATCGGGTGGCGCGGAGATATTTGAAGAATTCGCGCCGGGCGACGCGCGCGGCTACCAGCAACGTGACCGTGAGCGGGATGTCGACCGCCAGGAATACCGTCATGACGCCGCGATACATCTTCTGCGGGATGACCATTCCGGCCGTCACCATCCAGATCAGCCAGCTGCTGACCAGCAGGCTGCCGGTCAGCGACAGCGCATCCGCGACCGACACGAAGCGCCAGCTGTGGCGATAGGTGCCGATCGCGAACAGCACGGCCAGGTTGATGCCGACAAAGGCGATGGTGAAGCGATGATCCTGCAGCGTCTGGGGCATGCGCATGCTCGCCAGAATCGCGCGCGACAATTCGAAGCTCGCGAACATGATGATCGCATCGACGATCAGGATGATCGCCAGGCGCATCGCCCGGAACCGCATGGGCCCGCGCGCGGCAAAGGCACGGCCCAGCGCATCCAGCCGCATCAGCAGCGACGGCGGTGGCGGAGGCGCAAGCACAGGCTCCTCCGTCCGGTCCTGTCTGGGTGACACGATGTTGGGCATTTGCGAAAATCTCCGTCGCGGCCACAGGTGGCGGAGAAGGGACGGCGGCGTTCGACAGGCGCGCGGGTCCCGGCAGGTGGCCGCCGGCAGCGTAGGAAGCTAACGGAAGCCGGGGCCGGCCGTAATCGGTCGATCAGACACTATCCTTTATCCCATCTCGACCCCGCCTGAAGCAGCGGCGGGTCCATAGGGGCTAGGCCGCGGCCCAACCGCGCCCCGCGCCCGGCGGCGCGCGGCCCGCCTGCGCCACATCCCTGCCTCAAAGGAGTAGCTACCGATGCACAGCAATTGGGCGGGGGGCCGCTGTGATACGTCCCGATATCCGGCCGTCCCGAGCGGCCAGGCGGCGCATGGGAGGATGCCTGGCGATGAAGGTGATGATGCTTTCCAGCCTGTCCTGGTCGCTCATCAATTTTCGCGGCCCCCTGATCGCGCGGCTGGTGCAGCAGGGCCATGAGGTGATCGCCTGCGCGCCCGACGCGGAGCCGGAGGTGCTGGCCCGGCTCGCGGCGATGGGCGTGGCGTTCCGCCTGACCCCGATGGCGCGGGCGGGCACCAACCCGATCGACGACCTGCGCACCTTGCTCGGCTACCTGCGCCTCATGCGGGCGGAGCGGCCCGATGTCGTCATCGCCTATACGCAGAAACCGATCATCTATGGGGGCCTCTCCGCGCGGCTGCTGCGCCGCCGCTTTTTCGCGATCATGAGCGGGCTCGGCTATGTCTTCAGCGATGCGGCCGGCGGCAGGCGCTGGTTGCGCCGAGCGGTCTCACGCCTCTACCGCATCGGGGTTGGCCAGGCCGAGTGCATCTTCACCTTCAACGGCGACGACCATCGGGACATGCTGGCCAACGGCATCCTGTCGCCCGGCCAGCGCGTGCTGCAGGTGCCGGGGTCGGGCATCGACCTGCGCCATTTCGCGCGGGCGCCGCTGCCCGACGGTCCCTTCACCTTCCTGATGATGGGCCGGCTGATGCGCGACAAGGGCGTGGGCGATTATGTCGAGGCGGCGCGGCGCATCCGCTCCATCCGCCAGGATGTGCGCTTCCTGCTGCTCACTCGCGCGGAAACGGAAAATCCGACCGGCTACACTACCGCCGACCTGGAACAATGGCGTGTGGAGGGGCTGATCGAATTCCTGCCCGAAACCCGCGACGTGCGGCCCTTCCTCGCGTCGGCCCATGTCTTCGTCCTGCCGTCCTATTATCGCGAGGGATTGCCGCGCACGATCCTGGAGGCACTGGCGACCGGTCGGCCGGTCATCACCACCGACATGCCCGGCTGTCGCGAGCCGATCCGGCCCGGCATCAACGGCCTGCTGGTCCCGCCCCGCGATCCGGTCGCGCTGGCGGAGGCGATGGAGAGGCTGATCGCCGATCCCGCGCTGGTTGCCGCCATGGCCGATGCCGCGCGGCACACGGCGGTCGAGATCTACGATGTGGACAGGGTCAACCGCCTGCTGCTCGATGCCATGCGCCTGCAGGGAGAGCCTGTCCCTGACATATCGGCCGCCGCCGCGCCGCCGCTGCTGACGCCGGGGCGGATATGACCGGCGCCCTGCGCCCCGCCGGACTGGTGGCGACAGGCGCGTTGCTGCTGCTGACGCCGTTGTTGCTGCTGCTCGCGCTGCTTGTGCTGTTCGGCCTTGGCCGTCCCATACTCTTCCATCAGACCCGCGCCGGCCAGGGCGGGCGAGCGTTCGACATGATCAAATTCCGCACCATGCGCGACCGGGCGGACCCTTGCGCCGCGCCCCTGCCCGATGCCGAGCGCGTGACGCCGGTCGGCCGTTTCCTGCGCCGCACCCGGCTCGATGAACTGCCCGAGCTCATCAATATCGTGCGCGGGGACATGGATTTCATCGGTCCGCGCCCGTTGCTGCCCCATACGATCCGATCGATGCGCGCGGACGGGGTCACGCGCGGTCTGGTGCGCCCGGGCCTCACGGGCCTTGCCCAGGTCAGCGGCAATACGCTGCTGACCGTCGAGGAAAAGCTGCGCTTCGACCTTTGGTATGTGCGCAACCGATCGGTCGCGCTCGACGCCTGGATTTTGCTGCGCACGCTCGGGGTCGTCCTGGCGGGGGAAAGAAGGGTCAACTGGCATGCCGATCAAGCGCGCCCTCCTCATTGGGGCGGTTGAAACCACCCGCATCGCCTTCGAAGCGCTGATGCGCCATCCGGACTGGCGGGTGGAGACGCTCGTCACCCTTGCGCCGGGCCTGTGCGAACGCCATTCCGACTTTGTCGATGTCGGCCGGGTAGCGCGGGAACAGGACTGCCCTGTCATATTGGTCGACAATATCAATCGCGATGATGCGCTCGCGGCGATGGACGGCATCGACCCGGACCTGGTGTTCGTCATGGGCTGGTCGCAGATTTGCGGTCCGCGTTTCCTGGCGCGCTTCGTCGACCGGATCATCGGCTTCCACCCCGCCGCGCTGCCCCGGCTGCGCGGGCGCGCCGCCATCCCCTGGACGATCCTGCAGCAGGAGCCGATCACCGCGAGCACCCTGTTCTGGATCGATCAAGGCACCGACACGGGCGCGGTCCTGGATCAGCATTTTTTCCATGTTGCGCCGTTGGAAACCGCCGCGTCGCTCTACGCCAGGCACATGGCTGCGCTGGCGCTGATGCTCGACCGGTCGCTGGGGCCTCTGGCGCGAGGCGAGATGCCTCATCTGGCGCAGGATGAACGCTGCGCGACCTGGGCGGCGCGGCGCACGCCGATGGACGGGATGATCGACTGGCAGCGGCCCGCCGCCGACGTCGCGCGCCTGGTCCGTGCCTCCGGCCATCCCTATCCCGGTGCATTCACGCGCATGAACGGCATGCAACTGCACATCTGGTCGGCCATTCCGGGCGAGGGCGGCGCGCGTCATCTGGCGCAGCCCGGACAGGTCGTCGCCCGCGCCGCCGATGGCTTCCACGTGATGTGCGGGCAGGGCACGCTCCTGTCCGTCACCGAGTGGAGCGGCACGGACAAGCCGCCCCGGCTGCACGTGATGCTGGGGGATTAGCGCCATGCCCCTGCCGTTCAACGCCCGCCGCGTCGCGATCGTCGCCCCCCATCCAGATGACGAGATATTGGGCTGCGGCGGGCTGATGGCGCGTGCTGCCGCGGCAGATGCGCAGGTCCATGTCGTCATCGTGACGCGTGGTCAGCCACCGCTATTCGATGCGGGTCTTGTCGAACAGATCCGGCAGGAAACGCATGAGGCCCACGCGATTCTCGGCGTCAGCGACACCTGCTTTCTCGATTTCCCCGCCGCCGGCCTCGACCAGGTTCCGCGCCGTGACTTGAACGCGGCCCTGTCGGCTGTCCTGTCCGGGATCCAGCCGGATCTGCTGCTGGTCCCTTTCGTGGGCGATATCCACATCGACCATCAGATCGTCTTCAATGCCGCGCTTGTCCATGCCCGACCCCGCAGCCCCGCCAGTCCCGCCTGCATACTCGCCTATGAGACGCTGTCGGAAACCAACTGGCTGGCGCCGGGCGTGACCCCCGCCTTCATCCCCAATGTCTTCGTCGACATCAGCGCCACGATAGAGGCCAAGATCGCGGCCTTTTCCCGCTTCCGGACTCAGGTGAAGCCGAGTCCCGACGAGCGGTCGATCGAAGCGCTTCGCGCACTCGCCACGCTACGCGGCGCCACGGTGCACCGAAATGCGGCAGAAGCATTTGTTTTAATTCGACAAGTACAGTAGTCGATGATCCCAATGGAGAAGGACTCAAACCGTCCCGGAGTCGCACATTTTGAGGGAGGGTCTAGTTCTTTAGGACTATATCCAAAGAGATAATCATGAGGAATCTTCTATTCCCAACGGTCTAGAAGGTTGGAAAAGTTTCTTAGGTTAACAAATGGTTAACCGAATATTTCAGTGCAGGCAGATTTTTGCCCTGAGTTAGAGACTCTCCGGACCTAAATATGCTAGTCAGTAAACCGTTGAAACGACAAGAAAGGGTCGCACTGCAGGCATTTGATCACTGGTCTTCCATGCTTCGTCCAGGGCCTGCTGACGAATGTGGAGGAGATCTTGAGGGGACTACCCAATGGCTTATCCAGTCAATGTGCGTCTGTTGTGCGGTAATGCAATCGTTCGGGAGGGGTTGAGCCGGATCCTAACGGAAAGGGACTTCCGGGTTATCCAATATCCCAATGTAGCCGCGGCGCTCCAAATCGCGGAGATACCGGAAGACGATACCGGACCATCGCTGCTCCTGATCGACAATGGCAATGACGAGATGGACATGGAAACCCTGTCCGTCCTTCAGAAACATCATGCCGGTTCCTATCTGGTGCTTCTGTCGGATCGGTTCGATTTCGACATGATGCTCAAGGCATTCCGGATCGGCGCATTAGGCTATATCGTTAAGGAGATTTCCTGCGACCGGCTGGTGGCGACGCTGCGGCTGGTGGCCATGGGCGAACGGGTGCTGCCGCCGCAGCTGGCGGATGAACTGCAGTCGCGTCCCAGCCTGGCCGACACGATGGAGGTCGAACGGCCGGTCGACGCGGCCTGCCTGTCGGACCGCGAGCTGGAAATCCTGCGCTGGCTGATCATGGGATGTCCCAACAAGGTCATTTCCAAGCGGATGGACATCAGCGAAGCCACGGTGAAGGTTCATGTAAAGGCGGTGCTGCGCAAGCTGCACGTCAAGAACCGGACCCAGGCGGCGATCTGGGCCGCCAATCACGGCATGCGCGGCCGCGTGACGGAGGTGGAACCCGACCTGCCCGTCGGCATGACCATTCCGCATCCGGCGCAATTGCCGCCGCTTGAAATGATCACGCTCAGTCGCGCCTGATCCGGCCTCCGGACCAGCAGGGGCGGTCATGCTTCACCAGGAAGGCGTCCTGATCCGCCGCGCACGGCAGTTGTTGCGCGACAGGTTCGCCGCCTTCCTCGTGAAGGGCACGCGCGCTCGCCTGGTGGCGGTGGGCCATCTGCTCTCGGGCAATTTCCTCAACGCCCTCATCATGCTCGTCAGCGTCGCGATGGCGGCGCGGGCGCTGGGGCCGGCGACCTACGGCGTCATGGTGCTGGTCCTCTCCTATGTCCGGGTGGTGGAGCGCGTGCTGCGCTTCGAATCCTGGCAGCCGCTGATCCGCTATGCCGTGCAGGACGACATGGCCGATGCGCCCCGGCGGATGCAGCGCCTCTATTGCTACGGCCTGATGCTGGATATCGGCGCGGCGGCGCTCGCGGCCGTTGCGGCCATCGTGCTGGCGCTGCTGCTCGGGCCTCTGTTCGGGCTGCAGCCGCTCCATATGCAGTTGGTCGCGATCTACGCTGTCGCCACCCTGTTCAATGTCGCCGGCGTTCCGACCGCGGCGCTGCGCCTTTCGGGGCGGTTCAAGCTGCTCGCCTATGCCCAACTGGCCGGCAATGGGCTGCGCGTCCTGTTCGCCTTCCTCTGCATGGTGATGGACGCCGGGCTGATCGGCTTCATGGTCGCCTGGACGGCGGCGCAGGCGCTGGGGTCGCTGATAGTGTTCTGGACCGGTTTTCGCGCGCTGCGCCAGATGGGCGTGCCCAATCCCTTCCATGCCCGGATCAAGGGGCTGGCCAGCGATTTCCCGGGCTTTTTCGGCTTCGCCTGCTCGTCGAACCTGTCGCTGACCATGCGGGTGATCACGACGGAGGCGGACTCGCTGTTCGTCGGCGCCGTCGCGGGCAGTTCGGCCGCCGCCGTCTATTATCTCGCCAAGCGCATCGCCAAGGTTGCCCAGCAGGTCGGCGTGCAGGTGCAGGCGGTGGTCTATCCCGACGTCGCCCGCATGTGGGCGAAGGGCGACGTCCGCGCCTTCCGCATGGCGACGCTGCAGGTGCAGATGGCCTTGGGCGCCGTCGGCCTTGCCATGCTCGCGGGCGCCTGGGTGCTGGGGCCGCTGTTGATCCGCATCGGGCCGGGCGAGGCCTATCGGGCGACCTATCTGCTGCTGCTGACCCAGCTGGTCGCGGTGATGCTGACGATGCACGCCGCGCCGTCGCGCTCGGCCATGCTGGCGATGAACCAGTCCTGGCTGGTGCTGGCGATCTCGACGCTGGGCACGGCGGTCTTCGTCGCCGTCGCGGCCTATGCGGTGCCGCAGCATGGCGCGATCGGCGGCAATATCGCCCATGTCGTCATGGGCGTGCTGACGGCGGTGCTGATGGACATCTGCTGGCTGCGCAAATCGGCCGGCCGCTCCGCCCCGGCCGGCACGAGCGGCTATATGTCACGCTGATCCCCGTCGAGCAGATGCGCGACGATCTGGGTCCGGTTGGACGCCCCTTTCAGCGCCATGATCGCGCGCACATGCACCTTGACCGTGCTTTCGCTGATCTGGAGGGTGCTCGCGATATCCTTGTTGGATGCGCCCTGCGCCAGCAGCCGCAGCACGTCGCGCTGGCGACGGGTCAGCGGCGTGACCCGGTCCACCGCCACCCGGATCCGGTTCTGTACCTCTTCCATGGTATGGCCCGGCATGGCGAGCCGCCGCTGAATATGGGGCGCCAGCATGGCGGGGTAGAGGGCAAGACCGCCTTCGAGCAGGCTGAGCGCGTGCTGGATGCGCGGCACGCTGGTGGTGGATCGCAGCAGCCCCTGCGCGCCGGCGGCAATGGCGCTCAACATCAGCTGTTCATTGCCATGGTCGGCAATCACCAGCACGGGACGATCGGGCCAAAGCCGCTTTGCCTCGCCGATCTGGCCGGGCAGCATCGTCGCCTCCCGCTCCGAATCCCCGGTCTGGAACAGGATGATGTCCGGCAGGTCCCGTGGATCGATGGCGCTCAGATGAGCAAGCGACACGACCTTCAGCCGCAGCGTTTCCAGCGCCACCGTCATGCAGGCCCGCCGCAAAGGGCTGGCATCGATGATCAGCAGCCGCATCGGTGCGGTCTCCTTGCTCACCGGCGAAGCCTCAAGGTCGATGCGGAGCAAGGGACCGGCGCGTTCACGCCGCTTCGTGCATGAACGCCCGCCGGACCCGATCGCCCGCCGCCTTCACCCATCCCTGCCGCATCGGAAAACGGTCCGAATAATAAGCGGCCGATCCCATGTAGAATTGCACCGCATCGCCATAGCCGCGCCGGGCATGCTCCTCATAATCGACCTGGTTGAACACCGCTCCTGCCACCTGGTTGTTCACCATCTGCAGCGACGCGCGCAGCTGTTCGACCGTGGTCGATCCCCAGCGGACGACCATCACCGTCGCATCGGCCAGGCTGGACAAGGTGCGCGCATCGCGGACCGCCAGGATCGCCGGCGCGTTGATCACCACCAGGTCGAACCGTTCGCCAAGGTCGTCGAGCAGCCGCCCGACCTGCCAGCCCTGTACCAGCGCGGCGGGATTGCGGATCTGCTCGCGCGTGCTGAGCACCACGGGCAGCAGGCCGATGGGCGTCGCGCCCTGTGCGGGATCATGATCGACATGCGGTTCGGCCTGCGGGATCAGCTTGCGTGTTTCCCCGCTGTGGGTCAGCACGTCGATCAGGTCGGGCGTGGTCGAACTGTCCTGTATGCTGCGCAATATGCTGGGCCCCGGCCGCCGCAGGTCGAGGTCGACGACGATCGCGCGCCGTCCCATCGACGCCGCCGCCGCCGCCAGCGTCAGCGCCACGCTGGACTTGCCGTCGCCCGGCAGCGGGGACGTGATCAGCACCCGCTGGCTGCCGGGGGGATGGGGCAGGGCCTCGACCTCGCTCGCCAGGTTGCGCGCGACTTCGGTGAACAGCGACTGGGGTTCGGTGATGACCGGATTTTCCTCGATGGTCGCACCGATCGGCTCGGCCAGTTGGGGCAGCATCGCCAGGGTGCGCAGACCGAACAGCCGGCGCAGCTGTTCGCCGCTGCGCAGTTTGTTGTCGAACATTTCCATCCCCAGAACGATCAGCAGGGCGAGCACGGAAGAGCCGACAAAGGCCGCCAGCGTCATCTTCACCGGCGCCGGCGCCACCGGCTGGAGCGGGATGGCGGCCGCGGACACCATGGAGGAATTGACTCCGGTCGTTTCCAGTTCGGACCGCACCTGCTGCGCCCGCTGCGCCGTGGTCAGATAGGCCTGCCGCGCCACTTCCGCGCGCCGTTCCAGGATCGACAGGTCGACCAGATTGGCATTGTTGCGGAAGGTGGCGCTGGTGATCGCGTTGAGCCGCGCCTGCAGCTGGCCCGCGCGCGCCGAGGCGGCATTGGCCTCCGCCATCGCGATCGCCCGCTCGCGCCCGGCATCGGCATCGTTGCGCGCTTGCTGCGCAGCAACGACCGCAGCACGCCCCTGCACCAGCGCGGCGCCGACCTGGCTGATCTGGGCTCCCAAAGCCTGCATCTGCGGGTGGTTGGCGCCCATCTGGACCGACAGTTCGGAGCGCTGGCGAATCAGGTCGTCATATTGCCGCTGCAGATTGTCGACCGCCGGCGAACTGGCGCCTGCCACCGTGCGCATCCCCGCGGCGCCGCCGATCCCCGCGGCCTGCGCGCGCATCGCTGAACTGAGGCCGGCGGTCGAGGCGGCTTCCACCGCGATGCGGTTCATCTGTTGATAGTCTTCCGCGCTCCCCGCGCCGACCGGCATGGCGTTCGCGCGGCGGAATTCGGCGACCGCCCGCTCGGCGCGCTCGACCTCGGTCGAAAGGCGCGCGGTTTCGCCCGTCAGCGCCCGGCTGAGTTCGACCTTCCAGGCCTGCCGCCGTTGGGACCGCAGCTTCTGCAGGCTCTGAACGAAATGGTTGGCGATCCGCGCGGACAGTTCGGCCTTGCGCGACTGGACGGTGATGTCGAGGAAGTCCGAATCGGTCGAACTCGTCACCCGCGCCGCCTTGGTCAGCAGCACGGCGGCCTCCGGCACGCTCATCGCCATATTGTTGGTGAAGGCGGGATTACGTTCCAGGTTAAGGTCCTGCACGACCTGCTCGGCCAGTGCCTGCGACCGGTAGATGCGTGCCTCGTTGGCGACGCGCTGCTGGTTGCGCGTGGCGTCCGCCTGGTTGGAGCCGGTCGCATCATTGAGTTCCACCTGCACCGTCGCCGTCGCTTCATAGCGGTAGGGCAGCTGCAGCTGGATCGCGAGCACCACCAGCACGCAGGTAAGGACGATCCCGGCCACCAGCTTCATGTGCCGGCGCAGCAGGAACCAGATCTGACGCGCGGACATCTGCTGCAGTTCGAACGAAAGGTCGCGCGGCCGCTCATTTCCCCCCGCGGGCGCTGTGCTGTCGATCAGGCTGAGCTGTGCCGTCGCCATGACAATCTCCTGTCGCATCGCGGCGCACAGGCATGCCTGGCCGCAATGATGGCCGTCCTCTTTGGCCGGGGATATTGGGAGCAGCAGGGCGCCGGTGCAAAAGCGCATCGGGACGGCGGCGATGCGCATAATAGCTAACCCATCGGATGCAGGACGATGCGCGCCCCGGCCGCTCCTGCGAGCTGCCGCGACCGTAGTCGTCGGCCTAGCGCAGGGCAGTGACTGATCGGCGCGGCCTGAGGGCGCTCAAAAGCTTGGCAACTGCTGCGGTCCGACCGGATTGTCGTAGATCAGCTTGGCGGCGCCCGGCGCATCCTGCCGGCGTGGGGCATGGAGCGCGGCCAGCGCCACCATCACCGGCAGCACCCACATGCGCGAATACATGTGCGGGTAGGACAATGTGTATATCAGGAACACCAGCATCACCGCCGCCGCCATCGCGCCGCGCGGCCGGCTCAATCGCAGTCCCATCGCGGCCATCAGGCAGAGCAAAGTCAGCAGGATGACCAGCCCGACAAAGGCCAGCGCGCCCCCTTCGTTCCAGATCAGCAGATAGAGATTGTGCACCGGATTGTCGTGGGCGCTCAGTTCCCGATAACGGTCCACGCCCATGCCGACGATGCTATATTGTTCGGCAAACCCCCACGCCTCGTCGATCAGTTCGCGGCGATCGACGAAGGTGCCCGCCTGGGAAATGTCGCCGCTCTCGACCGCCCTGGCGACGCGTTCCTGGAATGCCTTGGGCAAAGGCGCGCTGCTCGCGAACAGCAGCCCGCCCGTCACCGCGACCAGCAGGATCATGCGCCGGACATGGTGCGCGCCCATCAGAGCCAGGCAGGCGAAAATCGCCACCAGCGATGCCACGAAGCCGGTGAAGGAGGCGGTCAGCATCAGCCCCCAGAGCAGCAGCAGCAGGCAGGCGAACCCGCTTGCCGCCGACAGCAGCTGCTGGCGCATGCAATAAAAGAGCATCGGGAGGGAAAAGGCGATGACCGCGCCGTTGGGATTGGGCTGCCCCGCCATCGATCCCAGCCGGCCGTTGCCGGTGATGAAGCCGTCGCCCAGCCAGCGCTGCGTTTCGTGGTAAGTCACGAAGAAGGTCGCGGCGATGCCGATGACCTGAGACAGGGTGACGCCCAGCACGAACATCAGCGGCGCGATCCGCGTGGTCCGCTCGTCCTGCTGCATCAGCAGCATCGGGATCAGCAGGAAGGACACGCCATATTGCAGCGCGATGTTCACCCAGCGCATCGGATCGCCGTTGATCACCGATCCGACGAACAGGCCCCCCAGCATCATCACCAGTCCCGTCAGCCAGAAGGCGGTGAGCGCGCCGAAAGGCAGCGCGCCCAACCGGCCGCGCATGCCGGTGATCAGCAGGCACAGCAGCAGCATGATATCGGCCAGCGTCAGGTTCATCGACCCCAGGCGCAGCAGCCCCCATCCGCTGAGGAAAATCGCCGTCAGCAGGGCAAGGCGGGCGATCCTGTCCCACATGGGCTGGGCCGGGCGATGGATCGGCATCGTCGGCAGCACGGCCTGCGATGCGCGGGATGGGATGATGGCCGCCATGGTCGATCCCTGTGCAGGAAAGGCGGCAGGACCCTGCACCGGTGGCGGCGCCCGCGCAAACGTCCTTAGGAGCAGCGACCGGCGCATAATGGCTAACCCCTGGGACGGCTGTCCGCCTCGGCTGGCCGGGGCAGCGAAAGTGCTAGTTTCCATATCCGAATTTGCCGCCTGCTCAGCCGCCTGCTCCGTTGATCCCGCACCGCCGCGACGGGATAAGGGCGCGGTCCCGACAAGGAAAAAGGGTGTGACGGACGCGATCCTTCCCCTGCGCGATTCCAGCCTTCCGCTTGCGATGATGCAGCCGGAGGAGGCCCCGGCTGCCGTCGCCGACAGCGCGGCGGTGACGCTCATCTACATCGCCGGCTATGGCCGCAGCGGCACCACGCTGCTCGACATCGCGCTGGGCGAGCATCCGGCCGTCATGGGGGCGGGTGAAGTCACCGCGCTGGCCCGCCATGTCTGGGACAATGGCGAATATTGCGCCTGCGGCCGGCCCGTGCGCGACTGCCCGTCCTGGCGCGCGATCGTGGGGCGCTGGCTGGCGGACGAGCCCGCCGGCTTCCTGGCCGACTATCGCCGCGCGCAGCGGCGGACCGAGGGGCTGGTCGGCCTGGGTCGCCTGTTCCCTTCCGGCGGCGAGAGCGACCATGCGCGCCGGACGGTGAAGCTGCTGCGCGGCATGGCGGCGGTGTCGGGGCGGCCGATCCTGGTCGATTCGTCCAAGCTTCCCGGCCGCGCCTTCGCGCTGGCCGCGATGCCGGGCATAGACCTGCACGTCGTCCATGTCGTGCGCGACGGCCGCGGCGTCGCCTGGTCGCTGGCCAAGGGCTATCGTCGCAGCCTGCGCGACGGGCTGCAGCGGGAATTGCGGCCCAAGCCGCTGCTCCACACGGCGCTGCGCTGGTCGCTGGTCAACCTGGCCGCCGAACGGCTCTGCCGCCATGTCGGCCCGGCCCGCAGCCTGCGCATCCGCTACGAGGATTTCGTCGAGGATCCGCGCGGGACGGTCGGCCGCATCCTCGCCATGGTCGGGCAGCCGCCGCTTGCAGGCGAGGGCATGGCCTTCCGCCCGCAACATCAGGTCGCCGGCAGCCGGCATCGCATGCAGCGCGCGATCACCGTGCACCACGACGACAAATGGAAGCGGGAGATGTCCGCCGTCCGGCAATGGCTGTTTACCTTGCTCTGCGCCCCGATGCTGCGCCGCTATGGCTATCCCATCCGCGGCTATCCCATCCGCTCAGGGGCCGGGGAGGGCCGGCCGTCATGATCGGCCGATCCCGCCGTTCGGCCGCGAGTTTCTGCCTGTCGGCGGCGATCGTCGTCGCCGGCTGTTCGGGCCCGACCAACGCCTCGCAGCCCGCGCCCGAGCCGGTGAAGGGCGAACGCGCCTTTCCCGGCGCGGTCGGCTATGGCGCGGCGAGCAAGGGCGGGCGCGGCGGGCGCATCATCGCGGTCGACACGCTGGCGGACAGCGGCCCCGGATCGCTGCGCGCCTGCGTCGAGGCGGACGGGCCGCGCGTCTGCGTCTTCCGCGTCGCCGGGCTGATCCGCTTCACCACGCGGCCGCCGACCATCGCCAATCCCTTCCTCACCATCGCCGGCCAGACCGCGCCCGGCGGCGGCATCACCATCGCGCATGACGGCGGCGAAACCGGCCGCACGCCGATCCTGGTCAAGAACAACCACGACGTCGTCATCCGCCATATCCGCGTGCGCAACGACCGCGCCGGCACCCATCGCGGGTCGGAGGACAGCTTCACCATCGAAAACAGCCGCAACATCATCCTCGACCATGTCAGCGCCAGCTGGGCGCGCGATGAGCTGGTCAACGGCTATGGCGACAATGACTGGGTGACGATCAGCAATTCGATCTTCGCGGAGGGGATTCCCAAGCATGACAAATGCGCGCTGCTCGCCAGCGATCCCAAGGGACCGCAGCATTTGAGCTTCATCGGCAATATCTGCGCCCATAACGGCGATCGCAATCCCGACCTCAATTTCCCGCCCGGCTCCTGTGCGGAGGTGGTGAACAATATCCTCTACAACGGTCAGTCGGAATTTGCCGAGATCTGGGAGAGTTTCGGCGGCGTGCCCGTCTCGCTGATCGGCAACAGCTTCATCGCCGGCAAGAATACCCGGCCCGACACGATCGGCATCGCGCGCAATGTCATCGGCTCCAAGGGCGAGGCCAGGGTCTTCCTGGCCGACAATCGTTTCGACGGCGATTTCGTCCATGTTTCGCCCCTGCTCAAGGCCGTCGAGGTGGCGAGCCCACCCTGTCCCGGCACCATCAAGGCCGTGCCCGCGCAGCAGGCCTATGAACAGGTGCTGCGCCGGGCGGGCGCCTTCCCCCGCGATGCGATCGACCGCAAGGTCGTCAACCAGATCCGTGATCGCAAGGGGCAGATCGTCAAGCAACCCGGCCTCATTCCCCCGGCCGATCCCGGTACGCCCTATCCCGACGCCGATGGGGACGGGATGGATGACGGCTGGGAAGCCCGCAACCGCGCCGATCCGCGCCGTGCCGATGCCTGGGCCGATGGCGACGGCAATGGCCTCGCTAATCTCGACCAATATCTCGACTGGCTGTCGCGCAAGCTGATCGATGGCGGAGGCGCTGGATGAGACCCGATGAGGGCGATGATCGGCGCCTGCGCATCTGCTTTCCCTTCTCCGGCGACAGCCTTGGCGGCAGCCATGTGTCGGTGCGCGGCCTGCTCTTGCATCTCGACCCCGCGCGCTACCGGGCGATCGTCGTGCCCGAAGTGCCGGGCGGCCGGATCGCGCAGCATTTCACCGGGCAGGAACAGATATCCGATCCGGGCGCCCGCGGCCTGTTCGTGCCGGGCGAGGCCTTCACCCCGCGCAAATTCGCGCGCGCGCTGCTGGGGCTCTGGCCGCGGATGCGCTTCCTGCGTCGGCACCGCATCGCCATCGTCCATGTCAATGACGGGCGGACCTGCGCCAACTGGGCGCTGCCGGCACGGCTGGCGGGGGCGAAGCTGGTCTGGCACCATCGCGGCGATCCCCACGCGCTCGGCCTGCGCTGGCTGGCGCCGTTGCTGGCCCATCGGGTGCTGGCCGTCTCCGCCTTCGCCCTACCGCCGCCGGGCCGCTGGTCCGCACGGCGCAAGGCGCTGGTGGTGCACAGCCCCTTCGACACCGACCTGGCCGTCGATCGCGCCGCCGCGCGCGCCGCACTGGTGCAGGAACTGGATATCGCGCCCGACGCGCTGATCCTCGGCTTTTTCGGCGCCTTCGTGCCGCGCAAGCGTCCGCTGCTGTTCGTCGACCTGGTTGCCCGCCTGCGCGCGACGCTTGACCGCCCGGTCGTCGGCCTGATGTTCGGCGAGGCCCGCGTGCCGGCGATGGACATCGCGCTGCGCCATCGCATCGACCATCATGGCGTTGGCGACCGGCTGCGGCTGATGGGCCATCGCACGCCCGGCCCTTTCTGGATCGCCGCCTGCGACCAGCTCGTCGTACCCGCCGTGGGCGAGCCGTTCGGCCGGACGCTGGTGGAGGCGATGCTGGTGGGAACGCCGGTCGTCGCCGCGCGCTCTGGCGGCAATGTCGAGGCGCTGGACGGCGGCATCGGCGTGCTCGTCCCGCCGGACGATCTGTCGGCGCTGGCGCAGGCCTGCGGCCGGCTGGGTGCAGACACCGTCGCCGCTGCGGCCATGGCGCAGCGCGCAGGCGCCGCCGCGCGCCGCCGCTTCAGCCAAGCCGCTCATGCCATGCAGGTGAGTGAGATCTATGCGCAGCTTTGCCCATCCACTGTTCCTCGGCGGATCGGTACTTCGGCGCCCGCCTGACAGTCCGTCTGTCCGCGGAGGAGGAAAATTGCTATGCTGGGTTTCGCCCCAAGACTCGAATGGGAGGACGTCCGATGACCCTCACGCGCTGGACCATCAAGGGCAAGGAATTTCTTCACTGCAACTGCGCCTATGGCTGCCCCTGCCAATTCAACGCGCTGCCGACCCATGGCCATTGCCAGGCCGTCGCCGCGATCGACATAGAAGAAGGCCATCACGAGGATGTCGACCTGAGCGGCCTGCGCATCGGCATGATCGCCGCCTGGCCGGGCGCGATTCACGAAGGCGGCGGCGATGTCGTCCCGATCGTCGACGAGCGCGCCGATGAGCGTCAGCGCGACGCCCTGCTGCGCATCATGAGCGGGCTGGACACCACGCCGGGCGCCACCTTCTTCCAGGTATTTGCCGCCACCTTCGCACGGGTCCACGATCCGGTCTTCGCCCCCATCGACCTGCGCGTCGACGTCGACGGCCGATCGGCGCGCCTGTCGGTGCCGGGCTGGATCGACGCGCGGGGCGAGCCCATCGTCAATCCGGTGACGGGAGAGGAGCATCGCGCCCGCATCGCCCTGCCGGAGGGCTTCGAATATGATGTCTGCGAAGTCGGGCGTGGCTGGGCGAGAACGCAAGGACCGGTCAATGTGCAACTGAGCGATTCGCACGCGCACTTCACCCGGCTGAACATGACCGAGAGCGGCGTTGTCCATTAGGGCATCGCGTGAACCTTCCGGTGCGGCGCTGACGCTGCACCATCTGCTCTCGCGCAACAGCCTGATCGTGGCGGCGGCGCTGCTGGTCCTCGCGCTGCTGGCCTGGGCCTGGCTGTGGCTCGCGCCGGCGGGCCCTGCCATCGGCGGCATGGATGGGATGGATATGGACGGCATGGACATGATGGCCATGCCTGTCCAACCCTGGTCGGCGCCCTATCTGCTGATGGGCTTTGCCATGTGGGCGATCATGATGGTCGCGATGATGCTCCCCTCCGCCGCGCCGATGATCCTGCTCCACGCGCGCATCGACCGCGCCGAAACGGAAAAGGCGCGCCTGCTCCACAGCAGCCTGTTCCTCGCCGCCTACCTGCTGGTCTGGGCTGGCTTCGCGGCGGTGGCCGTCCTGCTCCAGGCGGCGCTGCTGCATGCGGAACTGCTCTCCGACTCCGCGCTCGCGCTGCATGACCGGACGATCGCCGCCGGCCTGCTGCTGCTCGCGGCGACCTATGAACTGACGCCGGCGAAGGGCCGCTGCCTGGAAAATTGCCGGTCGCCGTTGATCTTCGTCCACCGCTTCTGGCGGCCGGGTGCGGTGGGCGCGTTCCGGCTGGGCTTGCGCCACGGCTTGTACTGCGTCGGTTGTTGCTGGGCGCTGATGCTGCTGCTGTTCGTGGGCGGCGTCATGAACCTGGCCTGGGTCGCGCTGCTTGCCATTCTCGCGACGGTGGAAAAGGCCCTGCCACCCCTCTGGCATGTCGACCGTTGGATGGCGGCGATCCTGCTGGCCGGCGCTCTGCTGATCGCGCTGCGCTGATCCCAGGAATCTCATCTGCAGGAAAATGGTGCCGAAGAGAAAACGGGGAGGGCGTCCAAGCGGCTGATTTCCTACGCAAATCGGCAGTGGAAAATCACCAGTACCATCAATAGCACCAACACATTGTCTGGAACAGGCTGGACGTGCCCGGACAAGGCATATTTGCGCGAACTGACAGCCGCTTAATGGTAACCAAAAGGCGACCGAAAGGCATGATCGTCATCGTCGCCGAACGGCTTGTCCATCAATCTTCCGGAGCGATCGTGATGCGCAGCCCGTCAAGCGCTGGACCAAAGTTGATTTGGCAAGACAGGCGCGATGATTCGTTGCGATAGTTCGAACTGTCGAGAAGATCGTTCTCGTCGTCGGTCATTTGTGGCAGCCGCCCGGCGAAAGCATGATCGACGTAAATGTGGCAGGTCGCGCACGAACAGCAGCCACCGCACAATGCCAGCAATTCATCAACTCCGGCGTCACGGACTATTTCCATGACAGAAATACCGTCTTCACTTTCAATGACGTGTTCCTTGCCTTCACGAGTCACTACGAACAGTTTCGCCACGAAATGCCCCCTCCTAAAATGCCCCCGATCGCGGTTCTTGATGTCAAGCGTCGGCTCGGGTTGCGGCGAGATTCGCATCGCAGAACAACAGAGTGCGTTTGAGCGCCGCCGTTGCTTCGGGAGCACTGTAGGTCAGTCCACCGATGCGCGCGAACGCATGATCGGCATCTGGATATTGGTGAATTGTCACGAGCGGGTTGGGCGACAATTTGCGCACGAGCAGATCGTTCACCTCGCGTTGCACCCAGCGATCCTTCATTGCCATGTGCAACATGAACGGGCGATGCAGATTGCCCACCTCTCGAATCTCATGTTCGATATAGGTGCCGTAATAGGCAACCGCGCAGGCGATGTCGGTCCGGCAGCACATCAGGTAGCAAAGCTTACCGCCCAGGCAATAGCCGACCGCCCCGACAGGAAGA
>DATFDS010000030.1:0-12325 GCA_035251955.1 Sphingobium sp.
GGTGCGGCCCGGAATCGGATATTCATTCTGGGGGTCGCTATACTGCTTCGTCTGGTAGTTGACGTTGGCGGTCGTGTCGAACGAGCCGATCGACGTGTCCAGCGTGTAGGTGGCCGACCCTTGCAGACCGAATTTCGGAGCACCGACAAGCTGCTTGCCCCGTGCGTCCAGCGCGCCCATCGCCAGGAAGTTTCCGGCAGCCGTATAGTTATAATCAGGCGCCTTTGGATAGGATTTGTAATGGGAGTCCAGATAATTGGCGCTGAACGACAGCGTCAGCGCCGGGATGGGGCGCGCGATGATGTCCAGATCGATGCCCTTGATCCGCGCCGACGCCGCGTTGAGCGACACGATGCCGCCCGGGCTGTAGATCTGCTGCTGCAGGTTCGAATAATCGTAGAGGAACGCCGCGACGTTCACCCGCAGCTTGCGATCGAGCAGGTCGGTCTTCAGGCCGATTTCATAGGCGTCGATCCCTTCGGGCTTGACCACGGGGTTCAGGGCCTCGGTAAAGCCGCCAAAGCTGATCTGGTTGAAGAAGCCCGCGTTGAACCCACGGCTCCACGATGCATAGGCCAGGATGTCGGGCGTCAGCTTGTGGTCGAGCGCCACGCGGAAGTTCGGCTTCTTGAAGGTCGCCTTCTCCGTCCCTTCCGAGCCGGGGATGACAAAGCCGCTGCCGGTAGCCGTATGACCCGTGATCTCACGCTTTTCGACCGTATAGCGGGCGCCCAGGGTCAGATTGGTGTCGGGCAGGATTTCAACGGTGCCCTGCGCATAGGCCGCATAGGCGTTGGTCGTGTCGCGCGACGAGATGGCGAAGCCGCCCGGGAAGAACAGGCCGGCGAAGCGCGGTCCGTTGATGTTGCTGTGCATGAAGTAATAATAGAGGCCTGCGACCCAGTTGAAGCCGGTGCCGCCGCCGCTGGCCTGAAATTCCTGCGTGAACGCATTGCGGCGGTCGCGACGGGTGAGGCGGATCGCCTGGAACTCGGTGCCGTCGAAATCGATGTCGATGTCTTCGATCAGGTGCCGGTAGGATGTGATGCTGAGCAGCTTCACATTGCCGAGTTCCTTTTCGATGGTGAGCGCGGTCCCGCTTTCGCGCGAACGATAGGAAGGCTCGAACTCGGAATTGATGTCGTAGACGCTGGGCAGGAACACGCGCTGGCCGGTGACCGCGTTGAAGGTGAAGCCGTTCAGCGTGCTGGGCGAGATGCCCAGGCCCTGCTGGCCGCGCCGGTCGGTATAGTCGCCGGTCAACGTAACCTTCAGCGTGTCGCCCGTCTCGAAGGCGAGCTTGCCGCGCACGCCCCAGCGCTTCGCGGTATAGCTGTCATTGCCTGTCGCGACATTGGTGCCCCAGCCGTCGTCCTGGTTGACGTAGAAGCCCGCAACATCCGCCGCCACGCCATCGCCCAGCTCCGCTGCGGCATAGACGCGGGCGGAGAGTTCGTTGTAATTGGCGTAGCCGACCTGCGCGTCGACGCCCTGCCAGTCGAAGGGGTTCTTCGTCCTGATCTGGATGACGCCGCCCGTTGCATTGCGGCCGAACAGCGTGCCCTGCGGGCCCTTGGCGACTTCGATGCTCTGTATGTTGCTGTAGTCGGAGCCGGTGCTGTCGAACGGCTGATACACGCCGTCGATGAAGGTCAGGACCGATGGTGAGGTGCTGGTGCCGTTATTGCCCACGCCCCGCAGGAAGATGGGCGAGCGCGCGCCGGTCGGATTGATGGTGAGGCCCGGAATGACGGTGACCAGGTCGGCGGAGGATGTAAGACCGACCTTGGCGAGCTGCTCGCCGCTGAATGCCGCGACGGCGATGGGCACGTCCTGGGCGGATTCATTGCGGCGCTGTGCCGTGACGATGATGTCCTCCAGACCGACATTGTCGCCCTGCGCGCTTTGCGCCGCCGGGACGGTGGGGGCCTCCTGCGCTGCCGCCGGCGTTGCCAGAGCCAGAGAGCAGCAGGCGATTGCCATCAACGAAGCAGTGTGTCTTATGATATGGTTTTCCATGTCTTCTCCCCTTGTCCATGTCGTTATATCGAGTTGCGTTTCAGTGCACATGGTTGTCAAACCTCTCGAATTCATAGGCCGAAAGAAACCGACGCCCTATATTCAGAGAATTGCCGCTTCCGTTTTCTTGGATCTGACTTGACGGCGTTGTTCATGCCCGCTGGCAGGAAAAACATAGGTCCCCAGCTGCAGGATGATGACGCAGCTCAACAGAGCGAGAACTGCAAAAAGAAGGAAGGCCAGATTGTAGCTTCCCGTCAGGTCATAGGACAGGCTGGCGACGAACACGCCCAGGCCATTGCCCCAAGCCCAGAATATCCACACCGCTCCCAGCGCGCGCGACAGCGCGTGGGGCGGGAAATAGCGGCTCATCGTGAAGGTGATGAGGTCCGCTTCCGCGCCGATGCCCAGGCCAAGGAACACGGCCGCCAGATAGATGCCCAATCCGTGACCGCTGACTGCCGCCGTCACGATGCCCAGGGCTGCGAGCAGGAAGATGCCGGCGCCCACATATTTGGCATGAACGCGGTCAAGCAGCAGGCCGACGGCGAGGCGGCTTATCCAGGAGGCTGCGCCCAGCAGGCCGACGACGGACGCGGCCTTGGCGGGGCTGATGCCGCGATCGGTCAGGATCGGCACGAAATTGGTGATGAGCCCGACCAGGGCGATGGAGATGCCCAGGATGGAAAGGGCGATCAGCCAGAAGGTGCGGCTGGACGTGAAGATATGCTTGAGGCTGAACATGGTCGTCGCGGAAGGGGCCGGCGCCTCCAGCGGCGGCGTCCTGAAGAAGAAGACAAGTCCTGCAAGCGCGACGACGCCAACGATGACGCCTATGCCGGCATAGCCCACGCGCCAGCCGTAACTTTCCATCAGCCAGTTGGCCAGGCTGGGGAGCAGCAACGCGCCCACCCCGGCACCGCTGACCATGATGGCCAACGCGATCCCGCGATTGTTGTCGAACTGTCGGGAGATCGCGACCGCATAGGGCATGGCCGTGGCGGCGGCGCCGAAAAAGCCGATGGACGAAAAGATCAGGCAGAACAACAGGAACGACTTGGGCATGATGCCCACGGCGATGATCGACAGGGAAAAGAGGGCAACGAACAGAATCGTGATGGCGCGGATCGACCAGCGCGTCATCAGCGATCCCAGGGCAAGGCTGCCGAATCCGGAAACGATGAAAAGACAGCTGATCCCGGCTGTCGCATAGCTGCGTTCCCAGCCGAAATCTTCGGAGATATTCTTGACGAACACGCCCAGAACATAGCTGGCGACCACACCGGTTCCCACGGCGTTGCCCAGTGCACCCGCGACGACGGTCCACCAGCGGTTGATGGGTGTATTGAACATTGCCTCTCCATGTCGGCGGGTTTCACGACCCGCGCTTTGGATGTTCCTTCCATGGAAGACTTTATGATGGCAAAAGTCAAGCGGAGTTATCGGATATAAGTGGTATAAGATTGGAGGGGGAAGACAGGGCACTGTCTTGCCGCGAAACATTCCACGTCACTAAGCGGTTGACCCGAAGCCTGTTGCTCGATAATCTTCCATAGAAGATAAAATACTGGCGTGGAGAGGGAGTTTGGTGTCCAACCTTGATCAGGCGGCGGAAACGGGGCGCCGGCATGCCTAGGAATGTGCCGGCCTGCATAAATGTGGAGGATTTTGCCCGAGTCGCCCGGCGAAAGCTGCCGCGGCCCGTTATCGACTTCCTGGATGGCGCCGCGGAAGACGAGCGCACGATGGCGCGCAACCGGGCTGCATTCGGTGATTGGTCGCTTCTGCCCAGGGCGATGCAGGATGTGACGAAGGTCAGCGCCCGATGCCGGGTGATGGGCCAGCAACTCGAATGGCCCTTCGTCATCGGGCCGACGGGAATGCCGGGCCTGCTGCATCCTGACGGTGAGATCGGAATCGCCCGCGCTGCCGAGAAGGTGGGCGCGCTCTATACGCTTTCGACCATGGCGAGCCGGTCGATCGAAGAGGTGGCGGCGGCCACCCAGGGGCCCAAGGCGTTTCAGCTCTATCTGTTTCGCGACCGGGGCATCACGCTGGAATTGCTGCAGCGGGCGAAGGCGGCGGGCTACAAGGCTCTGGTCCTGACCGTGGATGTTCAGGTGCCCGCAAATCGCGAGCGTGATCGCCGCAGCGGGATGCTGATCCCGCCGAAATTCGGCTTGAAAACCGTCTTCGAATTTGCGCTTCGTCCCCGCTGGTGCTGGAATGTGCTGGTTCGCCGTCCGGTGACTCTCGCCAATTTCGAAGGCGAACGGAGCGATCCGGGCGTTCCGCTGTTGACCTTCATCAATCAGCAGTTCGACCCTTCGATCAGTTGGGCTGACCTTGAATGGGTCGCCCAGCACTGGGGCGGACCCGTCGCGATCAAGGGCGTTCTTGCCGAAAACGACGCGGAAAAGGCGATCGAGCACGGCGCCAGCACGATCATCCTTTCGAACCATGGGGGGCGGCAGCTCGATGCCGCCGTTGCGCCGATGGACATGCTGGCGTCCGTGGCGGAGCGGATCGCGGGGCGCGCCGAGATCATCGTCGATGGCGGGGTCCGACGGGGGACGGACATGCTGAAGGCGATTGCGCTGGGCGCGACCGCCTGCATGGCCGGCCGCGTCGGCCTGTATGGCCTGGGTGCCGGCGGTGCGGCAGGGGCCGCGGCGGTGCTTGGCGCCCTGCGTGCCGAATTCGACCGGGACCTGGCCTTGTTGGGCGTCACCAGCATATCGCAAATCGATCGGTCGCACGTGCGCCGCACCGGGCAAGGCGCGGCGGGAGAGACTTGACAGGACCCGTATAAAATCTTTCATGGAAGATAAAAAGGTCGCATGTCATCGCGACCCCACACGCCGCAATCCGCCGGCGACAGGAGAGAAATATGGCGATAGCAGCACCCCTATCCATCGGTTCGCGGCCTTTCGAACCGGCGCGCGAACTGTCCGACAATGTCAGGACCCGCTTTTTCATCGACGGCAAATGGCAGGAGCCGGCAGGCAGCGAACGGTTCGAGCTGATTTCACCCGTCACCGAAGAATTGACGCTGACCGTTCCCGCGGGCGCGCCAGGGGATATCGAAGAGGCGGTGGCCGCAGCACGTCGCGCCTTTGAGGGCGGGCAATGGCCACGCTTAACGCCAGCGGAACGGGCGCAATATCTGCGCCGGATCGCCGACGAGATCGACAGGCGAATGGAAGCATTTCAGAGGGTCTGGATCGGCCAGGTGGGGGCGCCGCAATGGTTCGTGGGCGCGATCTCCGGCGCGGCGGCCCATCATTTCCGCTATTATGCCGATCTTGCCGACAGCTATCCCTTCGAGGAAGAACGGACGCCCGCTGTCGGACGGCTCAAGGTTCTGCGGGAGCCGGTCGGCGTTGCCGCACTGATCATTCCCTGGAACACGCCGCTCGTGCTGCTGACGCAGAAGATGGCGGCGGCCTTGGCAGCTGGCTGCACGGTCGTGGTCAAGCCGAGCCCCGAAACACCGCTGGACGCGCTGATCCTCGCCGAATGCGTCGAAGCGGCCGGCGTTCCCCCCGGTGTCGTGAATGTCGTCCCGGCCGGGCGCGAAGTCGGCAATATCCTCGTCAGCGACGCCCGCATCGACAAGGTCAGCTTCACGGGTTCGACCGACGCAGGACGCCATATTGCAGGCGTATGCGCCGACCGGCTTGCGCGCGTGGGCCTGGAATTGGGCGGGAAGTCGGCGTCGATCCTTTGCGAGGATGCCGACATAGGGGCCTGGCTCCAGACGCTGTCCCCCTTCACCATGCCGTTCAGCGGGCAGATCTGCTTCTCGCAGACGCGCATCCTCGTGCCTCACAGCCGTCATGACGAATTCATCGACGCCTATGTCGCGGGAGTGGAGAGCCTGAACCTCGGCGATCCCTGGGATGCTGCCACGCAGATCGGCCCGGTGTCGCTCGCCCGCCAGCGCGACCGGGTGCTCGACTATATTGAGATAGGCCGCCGGGAAGGCGCGCGTGTCGTTACCGGCGGCGGCCGGCCCTCGGGATTCAATCGCGGCTATTTCGTCGCGCCGACCGTCTTCGATCAGGTCGACAACAGCATGCGGATCGCGCGAGAGGAGATTTTCGGCCCGGTTGTCTCGGTCATCAGCTATGGCAGTGACGAGGAAGCGATCGCCATCGCGAACGACAGCGACTTCGGCCTCAGCGGATCGGTCTATTCGGCCGATGTCGGACGGGCCGAGGCGGTGGCACGCCGCATCCGTACCGGCCACATCAGCATAAACGGCTTCAACCTCGACGCGGAAGCGCCCTTTGGCGGCTTCAAGAAATCGGGACTGGGACGCGAGAGCGGCCCCGAAGGCCTTGCCGGATTCCTCGAGACGAAATCGATGTTCCTGCCGGCCTGATCGCCCATGGGACGCGAATGATGAAGAGTGAGAGCGAAAGATGGATGCGATGACAGGCTTCCGCCTCGACTTTGCGCCGCATCTGGGTTTCCCGACGCCCGAGACGCCGCTGTTTCGGGAACTCGCCGGGAGCGCGGCGCCGGAGGATCAGATCACCCTGGCGGCCGCGCGCGGCTTCCGCTGCGTGCAGGACCCCTTCACCGCCCGGCGGAGCGAGGCAGAGCAGGTCAGGATCGGCGAAGCGGCGAAAGCGGCAGGGCTGGGCCTTGGCTGCTTCGTCTATGCGCCGATGGAGCGCGCCATGCAGCCCGTTTGGTCCGCGGCCGATGCAGCCGCGCGCGCAACGCTGGATGCGGATGTCGACGCCGCGATAGCGATCGGCCGGCGCATCGGGTCGCGCCATATCGCGGTTCTCACCGGCACGGATCCGGCAAGATCGGGCGGCGAACAGTTGCATGCGATGACCGCGAACCTCGCGCGGCTGGGCGATCGCGTCGCCCAAGCCGGGATGACGCTGTGTGTCGAGGCGGTCAATGCGCAACGGCTGCCCCAGATGCTGCTGCATCATCTCGCCGATGCCATCGATGTCGTCCGGGGCGCAGGTCATCCCGCCGTCCGGCTGATCTTCGATACGGCACATGTGCAGGCGATGGATGGCGACATACTCGGCAACCTGGACCGCGCCTGGGACCTGATCGAGCTTGTCCAGCTGGCCGATCATCCCGGCCGGGTCGAACCGGGGGCGGGTGAACTGAATTTCGTGCGCATCATCGACGAAATCGAACGGCGGGGTTTCACCGGGCCGGTCGAACTCGAACATGGGTGGGCGCAGGCCAGCGCCGAGGGCCAAGAACAGTATATTCAATGGCTCGGACGCTGGTCGTCGAGCGACGAAAGGAAAGTGCATGGCGACGTCGCCGCTTAAAAATCATCTCGAACGCGCTCGTCTGGACGGTCGGGGCTATGTCGTGCTCGGGGCCGGGGGAGGCGGGCTGGGCGATGCGACCTGTGAGGCGCTGGCCGGTGCGGGCGCGCGACTGCTCTGCGTCGATCGCTCGGAAGAGCAGGCGCGCGCCATTGCCGCCTATGTCGGGGGCGAGCCTTTCGTCGCGGACGTCACCCGGCGCGCAGAGATCCAGGCGGTGTTCGACCGTGCCAGCGCGCTGTTCGGGGATCGCTTCGCTGGCGTGGTCGATGTGGTCGGCATGGCGAAGAATGCGCGCATCGACGAGATGGACGACGATGCCATCGAACAGCAGTTCGCCATCGTCCTGCGCCACGCGCTGTTGACGGTGCAGATTGCGGGGCCGATCCTGAAACAGTCCGGCGGCGGCACGTTGACGTTCGTGGGCTCCCTGTCCGGTATCGCGGCGATCCCCAACCAGACCTTCTACGGCATCGCGAAGGCGGCGTTGCATCATCTGGTGCGCTATGCGGCGCAGGAACTGGGCCCTGATGGCATTCGCGTCAACGGCGTCGCCCCGGGCTTCATTTCCACGCCCCGTTTGCTGTCCCTGCTGCCCCAGAAGATGTGGGACGGGCTGGCGGCAAGCAATCCGCTGCGCCGGGTCGCGGCTCCGGACGATATTGCCAAGGCGATCCTGTTCCTGGTGTCGGACCTGTCGGACTATGTGAACGGCAATATCCTGACGCTCGACGGCGGTGTCAGCCAGACGCTGACGCTGGGCGGTACGGACGCGTTGCGGGAGGCGCAGCGGTGAACGCCGCCGCCTTTGACGAAGCACGGATCGAAGCGGAACTGCGCCGGATCGGCGCGCATTTCGATCCGGAGGTGCTTCGCGAGACGCGCGAACTCTATCGCGCGGCCGTCGCGGCTCTGCCCTGGGCGGACCGGCCGGTGGTGGAAGATCTGGTCTATGGACCCGCGCCGCGCAGCCGGGTGGATATTTACCCCGCGGACATCAAGCATGCACCGATCCTGCTGTTCCTGCATGGCGGCGGCTTCGTGGGAGGGGACAAGTGGGGCGACCCGCTGTTCTATGGCAATGTGGGGCGCTATTTCGCGGCGCATGGCCATGTATCCGTGTTGGCGAACTATCGCCTGGCTCCGGATGCCACATGGCCGTCGGGCAATGAGGACGTGGCCGCGATCCTGGCGTGGATACAGGGCAACGCCGCCGAATATGGCGGCGATCCGGAACGCCTCATCATCATCGGCCAGTCCGCCGGCGCCGCGCATGTCGCGGGCTATCTGTTCGATCCCGGCTGGAAAGGCCATGCCAACCGATCAATCCGCGGGGCAGCCCTGCTGAGCGGCTTCTATCGCGCCAAGGAACCGTTGCTGGCAGGGCCGCGCCTCTATGTTGGCGAGGACCCCGCCCACTGGCCCACGCGGTCGCCGGCGGCGCATGTCGGGCCGGATCATCCGCCCCTGCTGCTGAGCGTCGCCGAATTCGACCCCGCGCAGATTGCGGACCAGACGCTGGACCTGGCAACGGCGCTCAACGCAGCCGACGGCCGCCCGCCGGAACTGCACTGGTTTGCCGGGCATAATCATGTGTCGACGGTGCATGGACTGGGTCTGGGACGCGACTCCGTGGGGATCCGCCTGCGTCAATTTGCCGCGCGTCACAGCGGCTGAAACCCGCCGCTTTTCGGCACGGTCCATGTCATCGATAAGCGATAAATATGTTTAAAAACAATATTTTGATTGGATATATGGCGGCCATATAGACTTATATTGCATAAGTTTGTTGACAAGAGGGCCGGGATCGTAAATCTTCCGAGGCAAGCTAATGACCTGCAGCTAAACGCAGGCCGACGATAGTCCCCCGAAAAGGGGTGTGAGAGGATCATGACAGTCCAGCTCTCCTCAGAAGAACGCACGCTCCTGGTCGACTCGCTTCGGCGCCTCCTGGAAGAAGGCTGGCCCGTGGAAGGCGGCCTTGAAAGGGCGCAGGACAGCGCCGCGATGAAAGCCCTGTCCTCCATGCTGTGCGAGCTGGGGTTGACCAGCCTCGGTGCGGCGGAGGGACCGGGCACCGCCGAAAGCCTGCTGGTGTTCGAGGAACTGGGCCGCGCCGCAGCGCCCGCGCCGCTCACCGGGGCGGTGATCGCAAACCTGCTGCTCGACGGATCGGATGATGAGGCCGTCCAGGCTTTCGTGGCGCAAGTCCAGGCCGGCGAAGCGGTTCCCGCCGTTGCGCTTGGTGCGTTCGACGGCGATCGATCGGCCGGTTCGGCTTCCTGTGAGGCGGGACGGCTGGAGGCATCGCTCCGGTTCGTCGAGGATATGGATGTCGCAACGCATCTGATCGTGCTGGTAGGCGAACCTGCCGGCCTCGCGATCATCCCTGTCGATGGGGCAGGCGTCAGCATGTCCGCAGACCCCGGCCTGGCGGTCCCGTCGCTCAGCGCCGTCGATATCGCGGCGGCGCCGCTTTTTTGGCAGCCATTGGAGCAGGCGAAGCTGGCCGAGGCCGCGCAGCTCATCCGCCTGCTCTGCCTGGCCCGCGCCTATGGCGCCGCGCAGCGTGCTTTCGACCTCGCGATCGAGCATGCCAAGGTGCGGCGGCAGTTCGGCCATGTGATCGGTGAGTTCCAGGCGATCCAGCACAAGCTGGTGAATTGCTTCTCGCACCTGGATGCAACGAAACTGCTGCTGTCCAGCGCCGGCGCGGCCCATGATCGTGGCGACAAGGGCTGGGTGGTGCTCGCAGACGCGGCGCTGGGCTATACCGGGCCTGCCCTGCGTCAGGTGGCGCTGGAGGTCCATCACACGCTGGGCGCCATCGGCTATGCCGAGGAGCATGAAGCGCCGCGCCATTTCCGGCGCGTTCACGCCGACCTTCTGCGCTTCGGCGGCACGGCCCGGGCGCGCGCGAACCTCGCCGATCATCTGTTGCATACGGCGGCGCTTCCTTCGCACGATCTCGACGAATCCGTCATCGCCTTTCGCCAGTCCATCCGCGCCTGGCTGGCCGAGAACTGGACCGACGCCGATCGCGAAGCCAATCGGCAGCGCCCGCTGCGCGACCGCCGGTGGAATCCCGAATTTTCGCGCAGGATGGGGGAGGCGGGCTGGCTCGGCCTGGACTGGCCTGCGCATGTGGGCGGGCAGGCGAGGAGCCCTGGCGAGCAGCTGGCCTTCATCGAAGAGCTGGAGTTTGCCGAGGCGCCGACCGACGCCCACATGACCGCGGAAACCATCATCGGCCCCGCGATCATCAATTTCGGATCGGACGAGCAGAAATCGACCTTCCTGTCGGCCTTCCTGAAGGGAGAGCGGCCCTTCGCCCTCCATTATAGCGAGCCGGAGGCGGGTTCCGATCTGGCGTCCCTGCGCACGACCGCACGGCGCGACGGCGACGACTGGATCATTTCCGGCCAGAAGCTGTGGTCGACCTATGGCGACCGCGCCGAATATGCGATCCTGGCGGCGCGGACCGATCCGGACGCTCGCCCCAAACATGCGGGGATCAGCGTTTTCCTGATGCCGCTCGATACGCCGGGCATCAGCATCCGCCCCAGCATGGCGATGTACGGGCGCACCTTCTCGGCCACTTTCTACGACGATGTGCGGGTGCCCGCCGGCGCGCTGCTGGGTCCCGAGAATGGCGGGTGGAAGGTGATCACCAGCGCGCTCGCCGCCGAGCGTGTGATGATCGGCAACACCGTGTCCCATCTGCAGCATATCTTCGGCAAGCTCGTCAGCCATGTGCGGGACGCGGGCGACGGGCCGGGCGCATTGCGCAACGATCCGGTGATCCGCGACCGGATCGGGGCGCTGGGCGCCGATCTGGAGGCCGCGCGGCAGTTCACCCTGCGCAATGCCAATCTGGTCCAGGCGGGCAAGACGCCGATCTACGAAGCGGCGATGAGCAAGGTGTTCGTCGGCGAACTGCAGGAGCGGCTCTGCGAGGCCGCGCTCGATATCCTTGGAACCGGCGGCCTGCTGTCGGACACTGCGCCGTCAGCTCCGCTGGGAGAGATGGAGCAGGAACTGCGCCATTCGCTCATGGGCGTTCTGGGCGGGGGCACCAGCGAAATCCAGCGCAACATTATCGCGCTGCGGGGGCTTGGCCTGCCGCGCATGTCATCCTGAAACGTGGCGGCTGAAACGGCCACAGCTGAATAGGAAATATGATGTCCGAAGATCTGGTTACCTACGAGCTTGACGGGAAGGTCGCGAAAATCGGCCTCAACCGTCCGCACAAGCGCAATGCCCTGAGCGCCGCGCTGCAGCAGCAGCTGGAAGAGGCGGTGCTGCGCGCGCAGAAGGAAGCGCGGGCCGGCCTGCTTTTCAGCCATGGCGAGCATTTTTGCGCCGGTCTCGACCTTGCCGAGGCGGCAGGTTGGATGACCGACCATGAGCGCCATCTGGAAATGCGCATCGGCACCGCCGCTGCGGGTCGTCCGTTCGACTGGCTGGCGCGGGGGCGTATTCCGTTCGTCGCTGCGCTGAACGGCGCCTGCATTGGCGGCGGCTTTGAAATCGCGTCCTGCTGCCAGATCCGCGTGGGCGACGACACGACCTTCTTCGCCCTGCCCGAAGGCCAGCGCGGCATCTACATCGGCGGCGGCGGATCGGTGCGCATCGCCCGGCTTCTGGGCGTCGCGCGCATGAGCGACCTGATGCTCACCGGCCGCGTGCTTTCGGCCGAAGAGGGAGAGCGTTTCAATCTGCTGCAATATCGCGTGCCCAAGGGCGAACATATCGCCCGCGCCACGTCGCTCGCCCACCGCATCGCCGAAAATGCGCCGCTCACCAACTGGGCGATCGTCAACGGCCTGCCGCGGATCCAGGACTACTCCTACGACGACGGGCTCTTCATCGAAGGGCTTTTCCACCATGCCGTCGCAAGCCACGAGTCAACGGAGCGCTTGAACGAATTCGTGGAGGGGCGCGCCAAACGCCTGGCTGAGCCGGGCAAGTCCGGCGACGACTATCAAGGTCCC
>DATFDS010000031.1:0-4501 GCA_035251955.1 Sphingobium sp.
CCCAGGCGCTTCAACCCGGTTTCGGTGCAGACGATCACGGCCGCCGCACCATCGGAGACCGGCGAGCACATCGGCATCGTCAGCGGGAAAGTAATCGGCGGCGCGGCCAGCACTTCGTCGATCGTAAAGGGCTTGCGATACTGGGAGAGCGGGTTGTGAACCGAATGCATATGGTTCTTGGCCGCGATTGCCGCGATCTGGCGCTGCGTCGTGCCAAAGGATTTCATCCAGAAACGGCACATGGCCGCATAGACCGACATGAAGCGGCTGTAGGGACGGTCGGACTCGCTGCCCTCGGGCACCTCGACACCCTCGCCCAAGGCGATCAGCATATGCGCGTTCTCATCCGCCCGCGAGACATCCCAGCCGCCCTCGAACAGCGCGAGCGAGCGCGCCTTGTCGGCGATGTTCATCTTCTCCGCACCGAGCGCGAGCGCAATGTCGCACTCGCCGGCGCGCAAGGCCTGGACGGCCAGTTGGAATGCCGACGTGCCCGAAGCACAGGCATTCTCGACATTGTAGACGGGGATCCCGACCAGCCCAACCTTGGCGAGAACGACCTGCCCCGGGATGGCATATTGCCCCTGGAGCGCGCCCTGGGTGGCGCCGGAATAGACAACCTGTTCGATCAGCAGGCGAGTGCAGCCCGCATCGGTTAGCGCCGCCTCGACAGCCTCCGCCGCAAGCGACTCAAGCGAGCGCTCCACATGCCGCCCGAACTGCGTCATGCCCACGCCGACGATATAGATGTTCGAGGTCACGGCTGCCAGGACTCCTCTCGACATATGTTGTGTCGTTGCACCGGTTGATAGGGGAGCAGCCCGCCCAGGCTAACCACCCTTGAAGGGTGGCTTTCGACTATCACCGGGAGTCGCCTCACCCTTATTGAGCCATCCCTCATTCGGGATCGGCGACATGCAGCACGAGCTTGCCGGGGTCCTTCCCGGTGAACAGCGTCGGCAGCAGTTCCGGCGCCTTCTCGAAGCCTTCGTGCCGGTTCTCCGCGACGTGAAGCCTGCCTTCCCGTACCCATTGGCCAAGCTGTGCCGCCGCTTCGGGAATCCGGTCGGCATAGTAGAACAGGAGAATGCCCTGCACCGAAAGCTGATGGGTGCAGATACGCATGTAGTTGGTCGGCCCCTGGAGCTTCACGTCGGTATAGCCCGATGCCATGGCACCGCAGATCAGGATGCGACCGCGCGGCGCCATGTGCAGGAACAGCTCGTCAAGCGTGTCCCCGCCGACATTGTCGAAATAGGCGGAGACACCGTCGGGCGCCAGTTCCGTAAGCTTCGCGCCGAGATTATCGGCCTTGTAGTCGATCGCGGCATCGTAGCCGGCCGCTTCGACGACCCAGCGGCATTTCCCGGCGCCACCCGCGATCCCGATTATCTTTTCCGCGCCCCGGATCCTGGCGATCTGACCCGCCAGCGATCCCGTAGCTCCGGTCGCTGCGGACACGACCACCGTGTCCCCCGATCCGACCTTCAGCCCATCGACTATGCCAAAATAGGCGGTCAGGCCCCCAACGCCGAACACCCCCAGGTTCCAGGAGAGCGGGTAGTCCGCTCTGGGAAGATGGCGTAGCGGCATCGGACCGTCGGCGCGCACAACGCAATAGTCCTGCCAGCTCATGAACCCTTCGACAAGGTCGCCGGGCGCATAATGGGGATCGCGTGACTCCACCACCTGCCCGATGCCCATGCATCGCATCGGCTCGCCAGGCATGATGGGCTTCATGTATCCGCCATCGTCGGTCAGCCAGATGCGCTGGCTGGCGTCGAAGCCGAAGTAGAGCGAGCGGACCAGTACGTCGCCCACCGCTATGCGAGGCACGTCGCCTGCGACGAGCCGGAAGTCGTCGATCCGCACCGCGCCCGAGGGACGGCGCGCGAGCAGCCATTGCCGGTTGGTGGTTCCCGAGGTCATGTCGTTCAACTCCTGCAGAATTGAGATGGTCGCGGATTTCAGGCCAGAGTTGCCGGATCGACGATTCCCGCTCCGCCGTCCGCCGAAACCGCGATGCCGGTGACGAACGAGGCTTCGTCCGAGGCCAGGAATGCGATGACCGCGGCGACCTCATCGGGGCGGCCGACGCGCCGCAAGGGGTAGGTCATGCCGATACGGTGGATCAGTTCATCGACAGTGATGCCCTTCATCTGCGCCACGGTCGCCATGGTCCGGTCGGTCATCTCAGTCGGCACGAAGGCCGGACACACGACGTTGGAGCGAACGCCAAACGCACCGTAATCGAACGCCAGCGAACGATTAAGGCCCATCAATGCCGCCTTGCTTGCCATATAGGCGCCGCTGGCGGGCACCGCCTGCAGCGCCGCCAGCGATGAGACGAGGACGATCGCGCCGCCGCCTCGTGCGATCATCGCCGGGACCGCCGCTTTCGCCGCCAGCATCGGGCCATCGAGATTGACCTCGACGGTACGGCGCCACGCCTCGGCTTCCATTTCGGTAATGGGAGCGAAATATTCGGTCGCGGCATTGGCAACAAGGATATCGACGCCCCCAAAGCTCTCCGTGGCCAGTTGCACCGCTTCCGCAAGATGGTCGGCATCGCTGGCGTCGCCCTGCAACCACAGACCGCCAATTTCCCGCGCGAGCGCCTCGATCGGTTCGCGCCGTCGCCCGGTGACGATCGCCCTGCCTCCTTCCCTCGCCACCAACCGCGCGGTGGCTGCGCCAATTCCCGTGCCGCCCCCGGTGATGAGCGCGACCTTGTTTTCGAACCGCTGCCTGGTCATGCCTTCCACTCCTGCCATTGCCGCATCAGCCGAGGGGCTGCGCAAGGTGCTCCAGCATCGCGCCCTTTGCGGCCAGCATCACATCGTGGAGGGGAACCGCCTTGCGCCCGGTAATGAACTCGACGTGGCGCGACACCACCGCATGAAACAGCTCGTCCCACGCGACGTAGTTCTCGACCAGTTCGTTTGATCCGAACATGTGCGCGGGGTCGGTCGCCTCGGGGTTGCCGACGCGGGGTACGCCCCAGCTGTCGAACAGCACCCACATCTCTTCGGCGGTTACCGGGATGTAGCGGATCGGACGCTCGTACATCTGCGCGAAGCGTGCCGCGAGGTCCTGGAACGAGATCAGTTCGGGTCCGGTGATCTCGTAGCAGACGCGGCGGTGCCGTTCGGGCTCGCGCAGGATCGCGGCAGCGCAGCGTGCGATGTCTGCGCGCGACACCGGGCTGTAGAGCCCGTTCACGCCTATGTGGCGCCATTCGCCGGTGCGCAGCGCCACCTCGGCCATCGGCGTCATCAGCTCGGAATAGGCCTGGTTGCGCAGAGCGGTGAAGTCCAGCCCCGATTCCCACAACATCGCCTCGGTGGCGATATGGTCGCTCGACGATGGCGTACGGTTCATCGGATGCACGCCCGAGACGGAGGTATAGACGATGTGGCCGATCCCCGCCCGTTTCGCCGCCGCGATGGCGTTACGATGTTCCGGAATGCGCTTGAGGATGTTGAGGCCGCTGATCATCATCAGCGTATCGCCGCCATCATAGGCGCGCTCGAGCGAAGCGGGATCGCAATAGTCGCCCTGACACACTCGCACGCCCTGTTCGACCCATTTCGCCAGCTTTGCGGGGCTGCGCGTGACCAGCGTCAGGTCCGCCACGGGCACATGCCGCATCAGTTCTTCGACGATCAGCGAACCGATAGCACCGGACGCTCCATTCACGACTATTCGCGGCATTGCCCTCTCCTCCTGCGGCAGTCTTTTATGTTGGCGGGACGTGAAACTTCGCACCATGCCCGACAGTGCCAGGATTAAAGCGGAAGCACGGTGGTTGCAGCCACCCATGAAGAGTGGGGCGGCCGGGTCCGCAAAGGGCACGTCACCACTCTTGAAGAGTGGGGTTCACGACCCGTCACACTGCCTATAGGTTTGCGAAACAGACAATGTTATGGTTGAGAGGAAAGCAGATCCAGATGTTCGCGAGCATCGACCCATGATTGGCCGATCAACAATCGCGCATGACCCGGGCTTGCTCCTCAAAGTCGCACCGCCGCGAATGGCGCGCGGGCTTCTGGAACGCGAACGGCTTTCGCTCGGGCGGATGCGCGACGGGCTGGCGAATCTCATCAGCGTCGTCGCCCCTACCGGCTTTGGCAAGACATCGCAGTTGGCCCAGTGGCGTCGCGAGGCGATCGCCCATGGCAATCTGGTGTTCTGGCTGACCCTCGACTCCCGGGACGAACCGCTGCGCCTGATCAGCGCGCTCGCTCAATCGGCGCACCAGGCCTGTGCAAGAAGGGCATTCGGCGAGGATTTCATCGACGGCCTCCAGCGCTACACCGACCCGCTCGAGGCCATGACGGCCTGGCTGGCAGAGACGGCCCGCCTTTCGCAGGAAACGCTGCTGATCATCGACGAGGCGGACAAGGCTCCCCAGATTACGCGGACCGAATGTCTGTCCTATCTCACCGGCAATGCGCCCGCGAACCTGCGAATAGCCATTGGCGCAAGGCCAAGCCGGCCG
>DATFDS010000032.1:0-2692 GCA_035251955.1 Sphingobium sp.
GGCGCGCCGGCTTACCCATTTTCCCCTTGCCCCGCTGCCGATCCCATGCACAAAGCCTGCCAATTGCCATGGCGGTTTCCATGTTTTACCAGCGTTTAGCCAAGCGGCAGCAAGGATGAAGAATGGACGACGTGACGATCCAGGACAGGACAGCTCCGGCATCGCCGCTTTCGCCCCATGAGGTGGGCGAAGGCCTGTCCGTCATCTCGATCGCCAAAAGCTATGACAAGCGCGCGGTGTTGACCGATGTGTCGCTGACCGTGGGCAAGGGTGAGGTGGTCGGCCTGCTCGGCCCCAATGGCGCGGGCAAGACGACCTGCTTCTATTCGGTGATGGGGCTCGTGCGCCCCGACCATGGCCGCATCATCCTGGACGGGCAGGATATCACAGGCCTGCCCATGTATCGCCGGTCGATCCTGGGGCTGGGCTATCTGCCGCAGGAAACCTCGATCTTTCGCGGGCTGACCGTCGCGCAGAATATCGGCGCGGTGCTGGAACTGGCGGAGCCGGACAAGGCGGCGCGGCAGGCCCGGCTGGAGCAGTTGCTCGACGAATTCGGCCTGACGCGGCTGCGCGATTCCTCCGCCATGGCGCTGTCGGGCGGTGAGCGGCGGCGCTGCGAGATTGCGCGCGCGCTGGCGGCCAATCCGTCGATCGTGCTGCTGGACGAGCCCTTCGCCGGTATCGACCCGCTGTCGATCGCCGACATTCGCGATCTGGTGAAGCAATTGAAGACGCGCGGCATCGGCGTTCTCATCACCGACCATAATGTGCGCGAGACGCTGGAGATCGTCGACCGCGCCTGCATCATCTATAGCGGTCAGGTGCTGTTCGCCGGCAGTCCGACCGAGCTGGTGGCCAATGCCGATGTGCGGCGGCTCTATCTGGGCGAGAATTTCTCGCTCTGATGATGGGCCGCGCTCTCCTTCCGCAGAGTGACGGCGAAGGAAGCGGCTGATGGCGCTCGGGCCGCGCCTCGACATTCGGCAAAGCCAGTCGCTGGTGATGACGCCGCAACTCCAGCAGGCGATCAAGCTGCTGGCGCTCAGCAATCTGGAGATAGACACGTTCGTCGCCGGTGAGCTGGAGAAGAACCCGCTGCTTGAGGCGACCGCGCCGGTCGACCCGGCACCCGCGCCCGGCGGCATCGATGCGGAGGTCGATCGGCCCGTTCTGGCGGCGGAAACCGGCGGCGCGGACGATCTGATAGGCCAGGGGTTGGGCGAGGCCGACGCACCGCTCGATGTCGATTATAGCGCGGAAACCTTCATCGACGATGGGCCCGGCGATCGGGTTGCTGCGGCGGTAGGCGCAGGCGGCGCGGACTTCTATGCGGGCAGCGGCGAGGCGACCGATTTCGACAGTTTCGCCAATCCCGAGCAGGGCCTGCAGGAACATCTGATGGATCAGGCGCGCAGCGCGTTGTCCGGCATGGGCCTGACCATCGCGACGCAGTTGATCGGGCAGATCGACGAGACCGGCTATCTGGAGGCGAACCTGCTGCAGACCGCGCATGGTCTTGGCGTGCCGCTCAGCGACGTGGAGCGGGTGCTGGCGGTGATCCACACATTCGACCCGACCGGCGTCGGCGCGCGATCACTGGCCGAATGTCTGGCGCTGCAGGCGAAGGAGGCCGACCGCTACGACCCCTGCATGGCGAAACTGCTTGCCCATCTCGACCTGCTGGCCAGGGGCGCGTTGCCCCAACTGCGCCGGATCTGCGGGGTGGACGAGGAGGATATGGCGGACATGATCCGCGAACTGCGCGGCTATGATCCCAAGCCCGGCCTGCGCTATTCCACCGATCGTGCTGCGCCGGTGACGCCTGACCTGTTCGTCAATCCGACGCGCGATGGCTGGTCGATCGAGATCAACGCAGCCACTTTGCCGCGCGTGCTGGTGAACCGCAGCTATTATGTGGAGCTGGCTTCCCGGCCGCAGGACAAGGCTTCAAAAGCGTGGCTCGCCGACTGCCTCGCCAGCGCCAACTGGCTGGTGAAGGCGCTCGACCAGCGGCAGAAGACGATCATCAAGGTCGCGACCGAGATTGTGCGAGCCCAAGAGGATTTCTTCCGCAAGGGCGTGGCGCATCTCAAGCCGCTGACATTGAAGACGGTGGCCGAGGCGATCGACATGCATGAATCGACCGTCAGCCGGGTGACGTCGAACAAATATCTCGCCTGCCCGCGCGGAGTCTATGAACTCAAATATTTCTTCACCAGCGGCGTCGCGGCGGCCGACGGCGATGGCGCGGTGTCGGCCGAGGCGGTGAAAAGCCATATCAAGGCGCTGATCGCCGCCGAGGAACCGCACGCCATCCTGTCCGACGACACGCTGGTCGACCTGTTGCGCGCCAAGGGCATGGACATCGCCCGGCGGACGGTCGCGAAATATCGCGAGGCGATGGGGATAGGCTCCTCGGTGCAGCGGCGGCGGCAGAAGGCGCTGCAGGGGAAGGCGGCTTAGGTGTTTAGTCCCGGCCTTTGATGGTGCATTATTCAGCCAGGAATGGAGGGATGCACTATGGGCCAGATTCTACACGGGAGCGCCCGCACGACAGCGGCGGTCCGTCGAGCGATACAACATAGTCAAGAGAGCCTGAGGGTGCTGGCCCAGCGCTACGGCATCAACCAGAAGACGGTCGCCAAGTGGAAGAAGCGCACCGCGACCCAAGACCTGCCCACGGGTCCCA
>DATFDS010000033.1:0-2397 GCA_035251955.1 Sphingobium sp.
AATCCCTTCGTCACGCATCGCCGGGGCGACATCCGCCAGCATGATCAGCGCAATGCGGCCGGGGCGGCGGGAGCCGCCGACCAGCGCCGCCTGCCCGCCCCGTGAAGCGCCGACCAGTACGACCGGCCCGTCCAGCTGGTCGATCAACGCCTCCACGTCGCGCGCATAGGCGTCCAGCAGATAATCGCCGTCCGATGCCCAGTCGCTTTCGCCATGGCCTCTCAGGTCGACCGTGATCGCCCTATATCCCGCCGCTCCCAGGCGGCGCGCAGGGCCGCGCCAGGACCGGCGACTCTGTCCGCCGCCGTGAAAGAAAAGTACCGCCTGCCCGGATGCCGGGCCATAGATATCAGCCGCCAGCGTCAGGCCGTCGCCGCGCAGCCGCGCTTGTTGGTGCAGGGTCATGCTCGCTTCCATGCTTCCATTAAGGGGGCCGCTTCCCCGCCGCGACCTTTCCAAAGAAAGGTCATCACTCGCACGCCCTCGTGAAACGAAGGAATGCTGGCGCCGGATTCGCGGTGCCTGCCAAATACTCGTCGCAAGATAGGTTTTGGATATGCCGGTCGCGATAGATTGGCTGCAAGAATTTGGTGGGGGCAGGCCATGCCCTCGGGAAGGTAATATTGGGGTGAGCAAGGAGAAGGGTGGCGCCCTGGTTCTGGGGGGCACAGGGGGGCTGGGAAGCGCCATCGTCCGGCGCCTCGCCCAGGACTGGGGCCATGTGGACTTCACCTATCGGTCGAACGAAACGAAGGCGAAGGCGCTGAGCGACGAGCTGACCGGGCTGGCCGACATTGTGTCGCACAGGCTCGACATCGCCGATGAACAGAGGCTGGCCGATGTCGTCCAGTCGGTCCATGCGCGCAGCGGGGGGCTGCGGGCGGTCATCTTCTCCTCGGGCGTCCATATCCCGCAGGTTCATGTGTCGAAATTGCAGCCGGACCAGTGGCACGAAGCGGTGCAGGCCGAACTGATGGGCTTCATCGCCCTGGTCCGGCAGGTTCTTCCCGTGCTGCGGGAAACGCGCGGCAGCATCGTCAACATCGGTTCGGTCGCGCCGCACTGGTTCGTCGTCGGCGACGCCCTGTCCGCCGTGCCCAAGGCGGGGTCGGAAACGCTCTGCCGCGCTGTCGCCAAGGAGGAAGGGCGGTTCGGCGTGCGCGCCAACACGGTCGCGCCCGGCATCATGGAAGTGGGCATCGGCGGGGCGCTGATGGGCACGATCTACAGCGACGACATCTGGGAACAGTCAAAGAGGAATACGCCGCTGCGCCGCTTCGGCACGGGCGAGGATGTCGCCGGCATCACCGCCTTCCTGTGTTCGGGCGAGGCAAGCTTCATCACGGGGCAGACAATCATCGCCGACGGTGGTTTATCGCTCTGACCGCATATCGGGTGACTCTTTGCAATTGGGAGACGGATAATGACTGATCTGAATGTGCTTCTGGCCGAACGCGCGTGCCAGCGGCTGATGCTGGAATATTGCGAATGCGTCGATACGCGGCAGTTCGAGCGGCTGGTGTCGCTGTTCGCGCGCGACGGCGTCCTGAACCGCACCGACACGGGCGAGATCAAGGGCCATGCCGCGATCGGCGCCTTCTTCGACAAGCTGACCACCGATCCGCTGGTCCATGCGGCGAGCAATCTGCTGGTCACCGTGACCGGCCCTGAAACGGCGGAGGCCGTGTCCTACGTGACCGTCTATCGCAGCTATCGCCAGAATGCGACGGGCCAGCCGAAGCTGGAGGCGCCCTATGTCGTGGCGAAATATGTCGACAAGTTCGTGGTCGAAGATGGCGAATGGAAGATCGGCTATCGCGACACAATATTTGCAGCCAAGGAATAAAATAATATGTCTTCTGCGCTGGATCTCCATGCGAGACCCAATACTATCGGCCATTCCATCTTGCAGGCCGCGCAAAACTGGCCCGACCGGACTGCCTTCATCCTGGGCGACCGGGAGGCCAGTCATGGCGAGGTCGCACGCCAGACAATCGCCTGCGCGCGCAACCTGCTTGCATTGGGGATCCAGCCGGGAGAACATATCGGCATATTGATGCCCAACAGTTGGGAATATGCCATTCTGGTCGGCGCCATCAACATGGTCGGCGCCTGCGCGGTCGTCCTCAACGCGCGTTATCGCGGTGAAGACCTTCAATATGTCCTGCGCCATGCGGAAATTACGGAGCTGTTCATCACCGGCGCGGCGCGCCCGCATCTGGACCTTCGGGCTCTGTTGTGCAGTCAGTTTCCCGAACTGGACAAATGGCGCGCGGGCGAAGAATTGCGCGTGGACGGCGCGCCGAGGCTTCTGAGCGTCTTTCACTTCAACGCGCCCGATGAAGACAAGTGGCCGACCGAAGCCGAATTCGAGAAAGGCGGCCTCACGATTTCGGA
>DATFDS010000034.1:0-14899 GCA_035251955.1 Sphingobium sp.
GATACTGAGCTTCGCACCGGGCGCATTCATGTGGTTGGCAATCTTTGCGGTGCCCTATGTCGTGGCACGCCAAGTGATACGCGATCTGCTGGCCTTCGCGTTGGGCTTGATCCTATTGGCGGGCGTGGTGATGCTGATGCCGCTGCCATCGATCGTGGCGGCTCAACATCGGCTTGCGGCACATCCGTTTGCCCCTGTTTTGGCGTCGGGGCGGATCACGCCTGTCGGCGATGTCCGCTATGAGGTTAGAGACTTACCGAACGTGTGGAACGGGCATGGCTTCGAGCCCTACCCGTGTGACGGGCGCTGCCTGGCCTTATTGTTCACGCCTGGCGTGCGCACGGTAACAGTCGCCTCCTCGCCAGACCTCACATATGAGACCGCACGCGTTGGCGCGATCATCTTGGGCAAACCGGCCGCGACCTACCGCCTCGCACCTCGTGGGACATGCGCGTCAGCGGTGGAACTGCCGCGCGATCTGCGCAGCCTTTTCGGCAAGACAGAGGCAGACAATCATGCACTGGAGAGCGAGTGGCGCACTCGCCTGTCTGGCGATGTTTGTCTGGCACGGGCATCGCTGCCCAAAGGCTATGACTTAGTGCTGCGGGCGGGATATTATCAGGTTGGCGACCCCCGCGAGGACTGGCGACCATGGCGACTAGGCACCAGTGCACTGCAAGTCCATTTCCAGGAGATCAGGGGACGGGACGGGCGCGTGTTGATGCGTCTCGTCGAAGGCGGTGTCAGCGTTCTCTCCAGGCCTTGGTTCATCACGCCTAGCGGTGGCATGGAAAACTTTCGCTTTGATTTTCCACGCCAGATGCTGCCGCCGCCACCGCGCTTTGTGACGAATTCACCTGATATGTTCGACATGTTGGCTGTCGCACGCGAGGCGGATTTGCGTCAGGCGCTCGCGCGGCGGAGGGCGGCGATCCTAGCGGCGCTGAACGATCCCGCCGCTCCGGTGACATCGCCGGTGCTGGCTGATCAGGCATCCTATTTTGAGCTACTGGCCAAGGTGGGTGGCGGTGGAGAGGACGTGGCGCTGGTTTCGCGCCTCTTGGCCGATCCGCGTGTGACCGACATCAATGGGGCTGGGCTGTGGGAAAAGGCCTTCAAGCCTGAGCAATTGGCTTCGTGGCGTGGGCCTATCGCACGCAAGCTAGCGGCCTATCCACTCGATGCGAATGTGGACTCCACCAATCTCGGCTCTGGCCAGAAGACATGGCCAAAGGGATTATTCACCCTGGGGCAGCCCGATGAAAGCCGCTTGATTTCGGACCCTGCGCGGCAGTGGCTGGCAACCGGGGCGATTGAGCATTTGACGGATCGCGGAACGGCAGGTGCTGCCTTGGCAGCGCCGATACTGGCCAGTCATATGCGGGCACTGAATGATCTGCACGGCGGGTACGCAGAAGATGTTGCGCGCGAACGGCATAAACAGGTGATCTATTCGGCCACGGTCGCGCTGTGCCGAATGGGTCCCATGGCCCGTGAACAATTGGGTGTGCTGATGGCGGTTGATCCGCTGGCCGATCGTTTTGGCAGTGCCGGACGCTTGTGGGATCTGATGATGGCGCGAGTTGGGAAGCCGATCGACAGGTTCACCTTGCCGCACGGCGAGGGATGGCATGTGGAAGGAACGGTCGAGCAATATCGTGCTAACTTGGTGGACCGTTTGCGAAATTACCAACCGGACCGCAGCTGCGATTGAGGGGGTTGGATACGCTCGGCAGCCGCCCCATCACGCTCAATATCCTGACCAGCCAGACCAGCCCGCGATAACGTCAGAATCAATGTTGGCGGTCCCGGCTACAGAGTCTAGCAATCAGTCGCCTGGCTCAACCGCTGTCTGGAGACCTCGGCTACGTGCTTCGATTGCTGCCTGAGCCAGGAAATCCTCGATTCCGGCAACGGATTGCTGACGACATAGGTTGAGGGCTTCGACTTCCGTGAGGCAGTCGATCCCGTAGCCGAATTGGCTTTTCCAGAGGTCGTCAAGTGCTTGACCATGGCGCTCCCATAGCACGTTTCGCGTGTCTGGTCGCAAGGAAATTACGCGGGCGTCGCGGCTTTCGGTCAGGGTGGTGATTGCGATCACGGCTCCGCCTCGTGCCTCGACATAGCCTCGCAGATTGGCCAACGTCCCGCCAAGACCGACATGATCGTCAACCAGCACATAGCTCCCACCCGCTTGCACCTGTCCCTCGAATGTCGCCGGGGTGACAAGGCGCTGAAACGCGGGCGCACGGGTGTGGCCCACTTTGTTGGTCTGGACGATCTCGCCAGCGACAACCGCGAGGCCGAGTTCATTCCCCAATATCTGGGCCATTGCATCGGGGATCGCGTTGAATCCCGTCAACTCGTCGGCAACGACAGGTAGCAGCAGCGCAGGTTGTCCGCCGACAATATGCCGGAGGTCAGCAACACCATCCTGCGCCAGAAGATCGGAGGCGAGCGTCAATGCCGCGTCGGCATCGCCCGCCTTGGCGGCCTTGTAGCCGGGATGACTATCGCGTGCGCGGACATTGGTATGGATGACGACATCGGGGAAGTCAGGCGGCCAGGGCAGGCGGATCGGCAATGGATTGGTCATGTACGGACCATGCCCACGGTAAAAGCGAAACGCCAGAATTTGATCATGCACCACGCTGCACCAGCAACGTGGTGAAATCGGCACTGAAATGCCTCCTGTCTTGCGCGTCTGATACGGTGGGATGCAGACTGACACGCGGCGGGCAGACCATCCGAAGGAAGGTCTGTGATGAAACGTGAGTCGGGATCAGGAATCCGCCACGGTCGGCGCATTTTCTCGTCAACGATGCCGCTGAGCGTAGCGCGTGCGTCACAGTGGCTGCAAAAACGCGAAATCGCCCTCCTCCAGCGCCGCCTCGAACTGTCATCCGTCACCGGGCATATCCGTCCGCAGCAGTTTGCCGCCGTTTCCCTGTCTTTACCGCCGTGAGTTCGATGGTGCCGAGAGTCGCCAGAAAGGCACTTGCACGCAGAATCCGGACCGCCAATGTTCGGCTCAGGGGGAGCCATTGACCGTCACAGAATGGAAGAACGTCCCCATGAATTACCCTGATCGGATCATCCGCCTAAAAACCGTTCTAGCCCGCACGGGTCTGTCCCGCTCAACGCTTTACCGCAAAATCGCCGAAGGCACGTTCCCCCGGCAGGTGCCGATCAGCATCCACGGCGCTGGCTGGCACGAATCCGCCGTCAACCGCTGGATCGCCGACCCCATGGGCTTTCGCCCCGATGCCGAAAGGGGCGTCCATGACCGCGCATCCGCCTCCTGATCCGCTCTGCGTTCGCATCAATGACGCGGCGCAAATGATTGGTGTTGGCCGCACCAAGCTCTACGAGCTGATCGCGGCTGGTGAAGTCGAGACGGTGAAGCTTGGCAAGTCCACCCGTATCACAACTGCCAGCCTGCATGATCTCATCAGGCGGCAGCGTGGAGCAGCATAGGCGCGGACGCCGTGGAGGCGGCGTCCTTGCTTTCTTTCGCGGGCACCTTGTCCAGATACTCGGCCCAGCGCGCCATCAGGTTGCGGCGCTTCTCGAAGAAATCCGTTCGGCGATAGGCAGCTTCCACCTTATTGGGCAGTTTGTGCGCCAGCGCCTTGTCGGCGACCTCCTTGGGGAAGCGTGTCCTCTCCGATGACCAATCGGTGAAGGATGAGCGGAAACCGTGAACAGTCACGCCCGTAATGCCATCATCGCGCAACAGCTTGGTCATGGTCACGTCGCTGATGGGACGTTCCCCGTCATGGGAAAAGACAAGGCCGGTGTCGCCGGTGCGCTCGTTCCACCGCTTGCGCAGCAATGCGACAGCCGGCGGCGACAAGGGCACGATATGGGTTTCGCGCGCTTTCATGCGCTCGCCAGGAATAGTCCAGATAGCCTTGTCCAGGTTGAACTCGGTCCAGACGGCAAGGCGTGTCTCGTTCGACCGCACCGCGTTGTAGATGGTGAAGCGCAATGCGTCGCGCCCGGTTGTTGGTGCCGCTGCCGCCAGCTTCTGCATGAGCGCTGGAACATCGGCGTAGGGCATGGCTTCCATGTGACCGCGCTTGTCGTTTTGACGGGGAAGGCCCTTCCTCACCGAACGCAGCGATACTTCCTCCGGCAGCCAGCCTTTGATGTGCGCAAAGTCCAGCACAACGCCAATGCGTTGCAGCATGCGCCGCGCCGTTTCGGGTATCTCAAGCCAGATGGGCGAAAGAGCCGCGACCACGCAGGCGCTGTCCACCTGATCGACGGGCTTGGTTCCAATTCGGGGGAATACGTGCAGTTCAAAGCCGGACAGCCATCTGGCGTGATGGCCGCTATTCCATCCTTCCCCCAGTGTTTCGTGGCAGGTGCGGGTCGCGGATTCGAAGCTGGGAATGATCTTGCGGGCTTTCCGCCTTTCGGCAATGGGATCGAAGCCATCTCGGACTTGGCGACGTAGTGCTACCGCAGCTTCGCGCGCTTCAGCCAGCGACACGTCCAGCGCCGATCCCAGGCCATAGTCGCGCCGCTGCCCGTTGCGTTGCATTCGCAAAACCCATGTCCGCGCGCCGCTGTCCTTCACCACGAGACATAACCCCCGGCCATCGACATGGCGACCAGGCTTTGCGTTCTTCACCTTCAATGTTGTAAGCGCCATCGGGTTTGGTTCCCTGATTGGGAATCTTACCGCCGAAAAGGGTGGTAAAATCATCCCACTTTCGTTCCCACATTTCGATGTGGTTTCAGGCAAATCAGGGCGACCGACCGCGAACACGCTACAAGATAAATTGCTGATTTTACAGTGATCTTAAGGACGCCTTGAACTCGCCTGACACGAAAGTTATAGCGCCTCCTCCCTACCATTTCCCTCAAATTTCCAGCTGCGACCCCAGCTCGACCACGCGATTGGTCGGCAGCTTGAAGAAGGCCATCGGGCTTTCCGCGTTGCGCACCATCCAGGCGAACAGCCGCTCGCGCCAGATGGCCATGCCGGGGCGCGATGACGGAATCAGCGTCTCGCGGCTGAGAAAATAGCTGGTGTCGGCAACCCCGATCGGCCCGCCGCAGTCATGCACCGCCTTCATCGCGGCCGGAACGTCGACATTCTCCATGAATCCGTGACGCAGAATCAGGCGGTAGAAGCCCGCGCCATGGTCCTCCGCCGCGCTGCGTCCGCCGAACGGCAGATGCGGCACATCCTCGGTCCGCACCGTCAGGATGATGTTGCGCTCATGCAGGATGCGGTTGTGCTTCACATTGTGGAGCAGCGCCGGCGGCACGCCCACCGCCGAGGAGGAGAGGAAGATCGCCGTCCCCGGCACGCGCTTCAGGCTCTTGCCGGCCGAGCGGATGAACAGGTCGAGGTCGATCGCATCCTCGCGCAGATAGTTGCGCATGATCTTGCGGCCGGTCGCCCAGGTGGTCAGGATGATGAAGGCGATCGTCGCGACCATCAGCGGGAACCAGCCGCCATCGGGTATCTTGGTCGCGTTGGACAGGAAATAGGCGCCGTCGATGACCAGGAACAAGCCCGTCGTCAGCCCGGCCAGCAACGGGTTCCAGCGCCATACGCTGAAGGTCAGCACCCCCATCATGCAGCCGGTGATGACCATCGTCCCCGTCACCGCTATGCCATAGGCCGCGGCCAGATCGGTCGAACTGCCAAAGCCCAGCACCAGCAGGATCACCATGACCAGCAGCGTCCAGTTGACCAACGGCACATAGATCTGCCCCGCCGCCGTGGCGCTGGTGTGCAGGATGCGCAGCCGCGGCAGGAAACCGAGCTGCACCGCCTGGCGCGTCACTGAAAAGGCACCGGAAATCACCGCCTGGCTGGCGATCACCGTCGCCAGCGTCGCCAGGATGACCAGCGGCAGCCGCGCCCATTCCGGCGCCAGCAGGAAAAAGGGATTCTGCGCCGCGTCCGGCTGGTCGATCAGCAGCGCCCCCTGCCCCAGATAGTTCAGCATCAGGCAAGGCAGCGCCGCATAGAGCCAGGCGATACTGATCGCCTTTCGCCCGAAATGCCCCATGTCGGCATAAAGCGCCTCTGCGCCCGTCACCGCCAGCACCACAGAACCCAACGCCAGGAAAGCGAGCCGGGGATCGATTTCGAAGAAGTTGAGCGCCCAGCGGGGATCGACGATGCCGATAATTTCCGGGTGACGCACGATGTTGGCGATCCCGAGCACCGCGAGCACCAGGAAATAGATCGCCATGATAGGGCCGAACAGCGCGCCCATGCGCGCCGTGCCGAAGCTCTGGATCACGAACAGCCCGATCAGGATGACGATGGCGATCGGCAGCACCAGGGGGGTCAAGCCCGTTTCCACGACAGTCAGCCCCTCGACCGCCGAGAGCACGGAAATGGCCGGGGTGATGATGGCATCGCCATAGAAAAGCGCCGTTGCCAGCACGCCCAGCACCGCGATCGCCGGGCTCCAGCGCGTTTCGCCCAGCCGTCGGCCGATCAATGCCAGCAGCGCCATGCTGCCGCCCTCCCCGTCATTGTCCGCCCGCATGACGATGAAGACATATTTGACGGTGACGACCAGCATCATCGTCCAGAAGATCAGCGACAGCACGCCGTAGATATGCACATGATCGACCGCCAGCGGGTGATGGCCGACGAAGCTCTCCTTGAGCGCATAGAGCGGCGAGGTGCCGATATCGCCGAAGACGACTCCCAGCGCACCCAGCGCAAGCGCCGGTAGCGGCCCATGCGCTTCGCTGTGTCGATCGCCCTGATTGTCAGTCATAGTCATCTGCAAGGACCCTCTGTTTTGCGACGTCCCATGCCACAGCAGGGCATGGCAACGCCATGGGGGAACGCAGACATGTCCAGATTTCGCACAAGGCGCGGGATTCGGCACGCAACCCGCGCCGGCGCTGACCGGATCTTCTCGACGCCCAACCTCTTGCCAGCGCCGCCAAAGCGGGCCAATGACAGCGTCGACTTGGATTGAGGGGACAACTGGCCGATGAGCCATTATGACGTTCTGATCGTGGGCGCCGGGCACGCCGGTGCGCAGGCCGGCATTTCGCTGCGCCAATTGGGCTTTGCCGGCACCATCGCGATGATCGGCGATGAAAAGGACCCGCCTTATGAGCGCCCGCCGCTGTCGAAGGAATATTTCGCCGGCGACAAGAGCTTCGACCGCATCCTGATCCGCCCGGCGAGCTTCTGGGAAGAACGCAAGATCGACATGTTGCTCGGCCGCCGGGTGAAGGCGGTCGATCCGCAAGCCAAGACCGTGACCGCGGGCGACGAGCAGATCGGTTACGGCAAGCTGATCTGGGCCACCGGCGGATCCCCGCGCATGCTCACCTGCAACGGCGCCGATGCGGCTGATGTCCACGCCGTGCGCCGCCGCGACGATGTCGACGCGATGATGGCCAAGCTCGACCGGATCAATCATGTCACCGTCATCGGCGGCGGCTATATCGGCCTGGAAGCCGCGGCGGTCCTGTCCAAACTCGGCAAGAAGGTGGTGCTTCTGGAAGCGCTGGACCGGGTGCTGGCGCGCGTCGCGGGCGAGGAACTGTCGCGCTTCTACGAGGCGGAGCATCGCGCCCATGGCGTCGACCTGCGCACCGGCGCGCGCATGGACCGCATAGAGGTGACGGACGGCAAGGCGACCGCCGTGCTGATGGAAGATGGGGAGCGGATCGCGACCGACATGGTGATCGTCGGCATCGGCATCATCCCCGAAACCGGCCCGCTGATCGCGGCGGGCGCGGCGGGCGGCAATGGCGTCGACGTCGACGAATATTGCCGCACCAGCCTGCCCGATATCTACGCGGTGGGCGATTGCGCGGCCCACGCCAACAGCTTCGCGCGCGGCGCCCAGATCCGGCTGGAATCGGTGCAGAACGCCAATGATCAGGCCAAGACGGCGGTCGGCCACATCATGGGCAAGGAAGAAGCCTATCATGCCGTGCCCTGGTTCTGGTCCAACCAATATGATCTCAAGCTCCAGACCGTGGGCCTTTCCACGGGCCATGACCAGACCATCCTGCGCGGCGATCCGGCTACCCGCAGCTTCTCGGTCCTGTACCTCAAGGGCGGCAAGCTGATCGCGCTCGACTGCGTCAACGCGGTCAAGGACTATGTCCAGGGCCGCGCGCATGTGATTTCGGGCGCGGCGCTGGATCAGGCGCAACTGGCCGATGCATCCGTGCCGCTCAAGGAAGTCGGACTGGCGTAAGAGCCTGCCCACCGGTTGACATATCCCTGATCAACCGGGTGCACTCTGCCTCCGTTCGTGTCGAGCGAAGTCGAGACACGGTGATGCATACGCTTCTCGGCCATGCTCGAAGCGAACGGCTGTCGCTCTGTTACCAAAGACTACCCCCGGAAGCTGACCTTCATTGCCAGCTCCCAGGGGCCGTCGCGATAATGCCAGGCGGCAAGGCCCGCTATGTCCAGGGGGCGCGGATGGAAGCCCGCGCGCAGCTGCTCGGCAAGCGCCCGCGCCTGCGCCGGCTTCACCTTGTTCTGGACGGTGATATGTAATCGGGGCCGCCCCCGGTCCTGCGGCGTCAACAGCCCGGCAAAGGTCTCCGCCAGTTCCTCGCGCATGGCCATCAGCGCGGGGCTCTCCACCCGATAGCCGACCGCGCGGCCCAGCAGCAGCACGTCGCTCAGCATCGCAGGGGGTCGCGGTCCGGCGCATAGTCGCCTGATCCGGCCCGCCAGTTCCCCAAGCAGCGACGGCGGCAGATGATGGAACAGCGTGATATGCGCCGGCACCAGATTGCGCTCTGGTGGAAAATGCGCGCGCCGCAGCCCTTGCGCCCAGGCAAAGTCGCGCGCGCCCATAAGGGCGGTGACGATGATCGGCGCATTGCCAGCCCCCTCAACCAGCGGGATGCGCTTTCAACCATTCGAGCAGCGGCTCGGGCTGGGTTGCCCCATGAGGATCATCATCCGCGGAACGTCCCGGCATCTTCGCATCTTCCTTTCACACAAGGTCGCTTTGCCGCGACTGCCAAGGCCGATATGATCGCCTCAAGCGTCGCCGCGCAATACCGGGGGAAACACGCATGACCGCAACCCGATCCTTCACCATCATCGCCGTCATCCTGCTGCTCTGGAACATGATCGGCATGGCGGCCTTCATCATGCAATATACGGCGGACCTGAGCGCGCTCGCCCGGACCGATCCCTATACCGCCCGCATCTTCGCGCAAATGCCGGGCTGGGCCTGGATCGCCTATGCCGTAGCGGTGGGCGCGGGCACGCTGGGCGCCATATTGCTGCTGCTCCGCAAGGCAGCGGCCGTGTGGCCTTTCCTGGCGTCGGTGATCGCGATCGTCGTGCAGTTCGGGTACAGCTTCCTCGGCACGGACATGCTGGCGGTGAAGGGCCCCACGACGATGATCTTTCCGGCGGTGATCCTGCTGATCGCCGTGGCGCAGCTGCTCTACGCCCGCAGCCTCGCGGCCAAGGGCGTGCTGCGGTAGATTGGGGCCGGAATGGGATCTATGATTTATGAATGCCATGCGCCCGTCGAACACCGGCCTAAGGAAAATTTGACCGAAGCCGATATGGCTGATTGGGTATGTATGCCTGTAAATAGGGGTCGTTGAATCCTTCTGGAAGCCAGAGGGTTTGCCTCCTCCCCGGCAAACAGGTCAGTCCGTCATTCAGGCCAATCATCGGAAAGCCAGTTGCGGGAGGTGTGGATGACATGGAGGATCGTCAGCGCCATGACGTCGTCGTTCAGCGCATAGACGACGATGTAAGGAAGCCGATTGACGGATTTCTCGTAGGTGCCGCTGACACGGCCGGGATGGCCAGTCGCAAACTCGCCCAAGGCATCGCCAGTCTCTCGTATCCGCTTCGCGACCCGTCGTGCAGCCGCCGGGCTGTCTCTTGCGATATGGACGACTTGCTTTTCCAGATCATCAAGTGCGTCGTCCGACCACTGCACATGCCTCATGCGGCGTTGTTGGCTGCGGCCGCAATCGCCGCGTCAATCCGGTCCATCGCTTCCTTGTGCGGCGTCACTCTGCCCGCCTCCATGTCGGCAATCCCTCGCTGGATGCCTTCAATGATTTGCAATTCGCGATTCACATAGGCTTCGACCGCTTCGGCGGCGAGGTAGGACTTCGTGCGGCGCGTATTCTGCGCAAGGCGGCCGAGCTTTTCCTTGAGATCGGGCGTCACCCGGATCGTCATCGTTGTGCTGGCACCCATTTTGCGCTCCTTTCGTTGGCCGTGCACATCGTAACACAACTGCCTGCCTTTGTCTCCCGATCAGTCTGCGATCATGGAGTGCCCAACAAACAGGCCATTTCCGGCACCTGCTGCCGAAAATCATGTCGGCAACGCCGGTGGACTTCTATCAACGCGGTATAAATCGGCTGGGCCATCCGATTCGAACGAGCAGATCGTCCGGGCCGTTGAGAGCAAACTCATACATGCCCCATTCCTTGTGCTCTGGCCTTTTGACCCGTTCGATGATGGCATCGCCAGCCAGCTCCGCAAGCGCATCCACACGACGTGTATAGACGTAGACGCCAAAAGGATTCTGGCCCGGCTTGAGCCATCCCTGCACGGCGACCTGCAGATGGACTTCGCCACCTTCGCCGTCGGACAGCATGCGATAGTCCTCAAAACCCTGCTCGATAGGGCGGCTAAAACCGAGCTGGTTCCACCACCGCTCAGCCGCGTCCAGATCATTGCAGGGAATGATCGCCGTTACAGTGCCGTTCATTCGATCAGTCATGATCACCTCGCGCTTGATCAAGTGAAATTATACGCTATGCGTACTAAATGTCGAACACTGATGAGTTGGGAGCGGGCGAAGCGATTATCGTGCGGGCGGCGATGCGGTTGGCGCGACGCCTCCGGCAAGCCGCGCCTTCTACCGAACTGACGGGAGGCGGGCTAGCTCTGTTGGCGACGCTTTATCGAAGCGGTTCGATGAGCGCCGCCACGCTCGCCCGCAGCGAGGGCCTCCAGCCTCAATCACTCAGCCGGTTGCTTTCCCGGATGAGCAGGGATGGGTTGATCGAACGCACTTCGGACGCAATCGACAAGCGTTGTCAGATTATCACTGTTACGCCGCGCGGGCTTGGCGCTCTCAACCTGGCAATGACGCAACGGCGCCGCTGGCTGACGGCGACGATGGCTGACCGCCTGGATGAGCGGGAGCGGACGCTCCTACTGGAGGCTGCAGAGTTGATGCTACGCATCGCGAGCTAGGCGAACTTCGCGCCACGGCGGTTGTCATGCCCAATCAACAGGTAACCTGCGTGTCCGATATCACCAATCATCGCCGTTCCTGGCCTGATGCCCGATGATCAGGTGTTTCCCCTGAACGTCCACTTAGGGGTATGGTGTGATGTTTGATGAGTGACCTGCATTGGCCGAAAACCGCCCCTCAAAGCTCCCCGCGAGCCCGCCGTATCTCGAACCATTTCCGCACATTCTGATTATGCTGGTCCAGCGTGTCCGCGAAGATATGCCCACCCTTCCCGTCCGCGACGAAATAGAGCGCCTTCGTCTCCGCCGGGTTCAGCACCGCCAGGATCGACAGCTGACCCGGATTGGCGATCGGCCCCTTGGGCAGGCCGGTCATCGCATAAGTGTTATAGTCGTTGACCGCCGCGATCTCTGATTTCTTGATCCGCCGCCCCAGCGGCTTGCCCTTGGTGATCGGGTAGATGATCGTCGGGTCCGCCTGCAGCATCATGCCGGTTCTCAGCCGGTTGCCATAGACGCCGGCGACCATCGGCCGCTCCGCCGGCACCGCCGTCTCCTTCTCGACGATGCTGGCCAGGGTGATCGCTTCCTCGGGCGTCCTGGCCGCCGTATTGGACGCCCGCTCCGCCCATAGCTTCGCCAGCGTCCGCGCCATCGCGCCTTGCATGCGCTTGAGGACAGCGGCCCGCGTCTCGCCCTTGTCGAAGGCATAGCTGTCGGGCAGCACGCTGCCCTCGGCCGGCACCGCGATGGCGCCGGTCAGCTGATCGTTCGCCATCAGCCGCTCATATACCAGGATCGACGGCATGCCTTCGGGAATGGTGACAAGCCGGGTGAGCGTCTTGCCGCCCTGCAGGATCGAGAAGATATCCGAATTGCTGGCGCCCTTGGGGATCAGGAACTCGCCCGCCTTGATCGATTTGCCGCGCCCGAAAACCTTGGTGCGGGTCAGGAAGGCGTCGGCGGAACGCACCGCGCCCGCCCGCTTGAGCAGCACCGCCGCATCGGCGATCGTCGCGCCCTCCGGCACGACAAGGGTGATTTCCGTCGCCGCCGGCCCCTCTTCGGTCCAGCCATGAACGAAACGGAACGCCACGAAGGCCGCGACGGCCAGGCCAACCAGCACTATGCTCAAGCCCAGCCGCCGCATGTCTTCTGTCTCAGATCGCTTTCATGATCAGCGAGGCGTTGGTGCCACCAAAGCCGAAGCTGTTGTTCAGCACCGCGCGCACCTTGCGCTCCTTGGCGACGTGCGGGACCAGGTCGACGCCCGCGCAGCTTTCGCTGGGCTCGTCCAGGTTCAACGTCGGCGGCACGATCTGGTCGCGCAGCGCGAGGATGCAGAAGATGCTCTCCACCGCGCCCGCGCCGCCCAGCAAATGGCCGATCGCCGACTTGGTGCTGCTCATCGACATGGTCGCGATATGGTCGCCGAACAGCCGCTTGACCGCGCCCAGCTCCAACTCGTCGCCGAGCGGGGTCGAGGTGCCGTGCGCGTTCACATAGTCGATGTCCGCAAGGTTGAGACCCGATTTCTTGAGCGCCATCTCCATCGAGCGATAGCCGCCATTGCCCTCCGGATGCGGGGCGGTGACGTGATAGGCGTCGCCCGACAGGCCGTAGCCGATCACCTCGGCATAGATGTGGGCGCCGCGCTTCCTGGCGCGCTCATATTCTTCCAGCACGACCACGCCCGCGCCTTCGCCCATGACGAAGCCGTCGCGGTTGACGTCATAGGGCCGCGAAGCCTTTTCCGGCGTGTCGTTGAACGCCGTCGACAGCGCCCGTGCCTGCGCGAAGCCGGCGATGCCGATCGGGCAGATCGCGCTCTCCGCGCCACCCGCCAGCATGACGTCGGCATCGTCCATCGCGATCATGCGCGCGGCGTCGCCGATCGAGTGCGCGCCGGTCGAACAGGCCGTCACCACCGCATGGTTCGGACCCATCAGGCCATATTTGATCGAAACCTGGCCCGAAATCAGGTTGATGAGGCGTCCGTGGACGAAATGCGGGCTGACGCGGCTAGGCCCCTTGTTCGCCAGCACCAGCGATTCGCTCTCGATGCCCGGCAGGCCGCCAATCCCCGAACCGATCGAGCAGCCGGCGCGCAGCCGCTCTTCCTCGCTCATATTGTCCAGGCCCGCGTCGCGCAGCGCCTGGCTGGCGGCGGAAATGCCGTAGACGATGAACGGATCGACCTGCCGCTGGATCTTGTGATCGACGTCCAAACCCGGATCATAGCCATATTCATGATCCGCCGGCTTCACCTCGCAGGCGATGCGGCATTTATATTCGCTGGCGTCGAACCGCGCGATCGTCGCCGCGCCGGATTTGGACGCGATGATGTTCTTCCACGTGGTTTCGACATCCCCGCCCAGCGGGCTGACCATGCCGAGGCCGGTTACGACGACGCGACGCATATCTCTGCTCCGAAATTCTTCATTGGCTTGGCCGCTCCTTAGCCGCTTCAAATGCGGATGTGAACGAGGCCAGATACGAAAAGGCTCCCCAAGACCCGGTTCACCCGGACAGGAGGAGCCATTTCCTTTGCAACGCTGCGGCCCGTCCCGTCAGGGCAGGCCGCGAAACGCTCTTACTGCTTGCTGTCGATATAGTCGATCGCGTCCTTGACGGTGGCGATCTTCTCGGCCGCATCGTCAGGGATTTCGACGCCGAATTCTTCTTCGAACGCCATCACCAGTTCAACGATATCCAGGCTGTCCGCGCCCAGATCATCGATGAAGCTCGCGTCCTCGGTCACTTTTTCGGCTTCGACGCCCAGATGCTCGACGACGATTTTCTTTACGCGATCCGCGGTCTCACTCATGAGTGGTCCTTCTTACTGGGTATCGTTAATGGTTCTGAACAACTGTTAAGGCATGCCCTAGAGGCAAGCCCCGGCAGAGGCAAGAGGCAAGAGACGATCGAAAAGCATGATTTGCGCCATGCTTCGTCCGACTCCGTGCGCTTCGATGGCATAAGGCGGCGGCGTTGAAAATAGGCGCCAGCCGCCCGATCGCCTCAGATCATCGCCATGCCGCCGTTCACATGCAGCGTCTGGCCGGTGACATAGCCCGCCTCCTTGCTGGCGAGATAGACGACCGCCGCGCCGATATCCTCGCCCTTGCCCAGGTCGCCGGCGGGGATCTTCTGCAGGATCGCGCCCTTCTGCGCGTCGTTGAGCGCGTCGGTCATGGCCGATCGGATGAAGCCGGGCGCCACGCAGTTCACCGTGATGCCCCGGCTCGCCAGTTCCTGGCCCAGCGATTTCGACATGCCGATGATGCCCGCCTTGGACGCGGCATAATTGGCCTGGCCCGGATTGCCGGTGACGCCGACCACCGACGTGATGGAGATGATGCGGCCGAAGCGCGCCTTCATCATCGGCTTGGCCGCCGCGCGCGCCAGCCGGAACGCAGCCTCCAGATTGACGGAGATGACGTCGCCCCATTCCTCGTCCTTCATCCGCAGGATCAGATTGTCGCGGGTAATGCCGGCATTGTTGACCAAAATGTCGATCCTGCCGCCCAGCGCGTCCACCGCCTGCGGCACCAGCGCATCGACCGAAGCGGGATCGGACAGGTTGCACAGCAGCGTCCTGTGATCGCCCCCCAGCTCCGCCGCGAAGGCCTCCAGCTTCGCCTCATTGCTGCCCGAAAGCGCCAGCGTCGCGCCCTGCGCGGC
>DATFDS010000035.1:0-14628 GCA_035251955.1 Sphingobium sp.
CAGCCGTCCCCAAGTCCCCCTCATTTCCGTCCTCCACCCATTTCCACCGCCCGGACCTCGCCAAGCTGAAATACGTCGTTCGTGCCTTCGCCCACATCGAACTCGAATATCGTCGGCGGCTCGGTTGGCATTTCGATGCGCCACCGGCCGGGCCGCATTCCCTGCATCCCGAACTTGCCGTTGCGGCCGGTGAAGATCATCAGCGGCTCCTTCCTGGGATTGCGCAGGTCGATCGCCTTGCCCGCGAGCAGCGAGATCGGCTCGCCATGGCTGTCGATCAGCTTGCCGAACACCAGCAGATGATAATCCGACCCCACCACCATGCGATAACCCGAACGGTGCGGCGCATGGATCTGCACATTGCCCTGCCCCAGATCATAGCCGCTCGGCGCGTCGGGCACGTCATAGGTGACCGTCCGGTCGGAATAGGGGCTGAGGTCCGGCACCAGCCCCGGCCCCAGCTGCCCGGATCGCGCGGTTTCCCCCTGCTGCTGCGGGTCAAGGCGCAAGGCCTTATCCTTGAGGCTGGCATGCGGCACCCCGATCAGGAAGCTGTCGGTGATCGGCCGGCCGACTGCAAAAACCCCATCGGCAAAGGCGATCGACGTCCCCACGCGCACCGAACTGCGCTGATCGAGCGCCTGGTCTGCATCCCGCCAGGCGGCGACATGGCTAAGGCCGATCTCCGCGCGATTGGCAAGATAGGTCGCGCCCAGATTGGCCGTGGTGCCCATGCCGGTGCGATCGGCATCGGCGGACAGCGACCAGGCGCCGACCCCCTGCCCGCCTGAATCCTGCCAGGATGCCTGCACCTGTCCGCGCGAAGTCAGTTCCGCCCGCGCCTGCCCCCGTTGGCCGAAGCGGTGGACGATGCCGATCCGCACCAGCGCGACATCGCGGCGGTCGAACCGATGATATTCCGCCTGCCCGTCCAGCCGGGTCGAACTCGTCAGGGCGATACCGAACAGGCCGCGAATGCTCAAATCCTGCGGCCGGGTCGAATCCTGCCGGGCATAACGTATGTCCGCGCCGAAATAGCGGTCCCGCCCGAAAACATTGTTGTAGGACAGGGCCATAGCCAAGCGGCGCGACGATTGCGGCGTCAGCGCATAGTCGGAGACGATGGCAAAGTCGCGGCTGCGATATTCGACCGACGCGCGCAGCGATTGCGACCGGAAACCATCCTGCCCCTGCCGCAATAGCTGGTAAGTGGCCGCCGCCGCCACGCCTTTGCGGCCATCGCGCCGGTGCGAAGCGGCAAGATCCAGCCCGATCAGGCCCAAGCGCGACCCGAACAGCATCTCCAGCCCCGCCTGCTGCGTCCGCGCGTCGCCCTGCGCGTTGACGCCCGCCGTCCATTGCGGCGACAGCCCCCGGCGAATGAAGCCCGACGCGATGGCATGGCCGGAATAATCCAGCCCCGCGCGGGTCGGCCGGGACAGCATGCCTGCGTTCACAGCAAATTCGGTCAACCCCGGCTCCAGCAAGGAGCGGTCGGAAAACAGGCTGAAATCGATGCTGCGGCGCGCGCCGGTGTCGTCCTCGATCACCAGCTGCACATCATTGGCGCCGTCCGCCAGCGGGAAGTCGGACAGGGAATAGGTGCCCGGCTGCATCCGGCGCCGTTCGACCGAGCGGCCGTTGACGAAGATTTCGACCGTACCGGGCGCGGCGATGGTGAAGCTCTGCGCGCCCGTGGAGCGTACTTGGCGTTGCGGCTGCAATTCGCTGTACAGGCGGCTGACCGACAGACCGCCCAGCGACGGCGCGGACTGGAATGCGCGCACGGCCGGTTGCAGGTCGCCCGCGATCCAGCGCATGTCGCGGCGCAGATCGTCATAAAGCAGGCGCGTCCCCGCGCGACGAAAGCCCGGCTCGCCGCTGCGGGCCGAGGCATAGCCCTCGCCCTCGGCCACCACTCCGCCCAGCCGCACCGCGCCATCGATGCCGGCTATAGGGGCCAGCACACCTGCTTCCGGTCCATTGTAAACGGCATCGGCCGAGGCGCGGATATTGACGTAGCCCGACAGATGAGCCGGCTCAAGCGTCACTGCCCGTTCGCCGCTGACCCCGCGCAGCGTCAGGTTGCGGGGGCGGCGCGCGCCCACCGGAATGACGATGTAGAGGGCAAGCCGCTGGCTGTCATAAACCAGCACGATGCCTTGCTTGCCCAGTTCCGTGCCGTTCAGATCGGGCGAGCGGGCCGCCGCCTGGCGGAGCGGTTCGAGCGCGGCATCGGTCAGCAGCGGCTCCAGCAATTGCAGGAAGCGCGGCGCCGCGACCGACAGATCATCATTGGGCGAAACGGCCAGATCGACATCGCCCAGATAGGTCGGGCCGTCGGTCAGCGGAACGATGAAACGCAGCGTCCGGCGCGTCGGATTGATCCGGACCCGCTCCACCGTGGGCAGCGCAGGGGCAGCCCCCTGCCCGGCGGCGGGCGAGGCATCCGGCGCCGGCTGCGGCGGCATGACCGGCGTGGCGCCCCAGGCTTCGCGGGTCAGGCCCATCGCCACGGCAAGCAGTGCAGTCCTGCGCAGCAGCCTGCGCGCGCCGATCCGCGGCACCGGCTCACCTTTGCCGCTCTTCCAGCATGGTGGCCGTGACCTGCCCACTCTTCGAGGGCAGTTCGACCGGAATGGTCAGCGTCCGCGTCTGGTGCGCGGCGACAAGGCCATAACCGACCAGTTGCTGAAATTCCGCGCCGCTCATGGTGCGGGAGAAAATCTCCTTGCCGGCCGCATCCTTCTCGCTGATCGCGATGCGATGCTGGCTCAGATAGCCATAGGCGTCGCCGTCATTCCGCACATGCAGGACGGGTGCGGGCTTGCCCTCATGCTCCCCGACAGAGGTCGACTGGATGCTCAGCGCCGGCTTGCCCGCCGGGGAAGCGACATTCACCAGCACCTGGAAATTATAGACGATCTGAACCGCCGACTGACCCTCTGGCAGCTTCACCGGCAACTGGTTGAAACCGACATAATAATGGCGGCTCTCCGTCAGCGCCGGATCACCGGCCCATTGCACGCGGAAGGTCTGGGTCTGGCCTGCGGGGATGATCGCGCTGGGCGGCACGACGATCAGATTTTCATCATCGGGTCCGGCGGGGCTGAAACCGTCCGCCCCGGCCTTCAGCGGCTGGACCAGCACTTCCATCGGCATCGGGCTGGCACCCGTATTGTTGACGCTGACATTGGCGACGACGCCCCGTCCCGCCGATTGCAGGTCGACGACGACCGGCGAAACGGTGGTCGCCCGCACCGGCATCGCGGAAGCCATTGCGGTCGCGAGCGCCAGTGTCACCCATTTCATCTTGTACCCGCCCATCATGCTCATGCCCCTTCCCCCAAAATCAGATCGACGGCGCGAGGTTCAGGATGATCGTCGCGCTGTACGCGCCATCCACCGGCTTTGCGCTGTTCGCCGAACTGCCCTTGTTCGTGGATAGGGTGAAGTTGCTTACGGATATGATAATGGTCCCCGATTTGGGCGCGGCTTGCGATTGCGCCGTGCCGGTATAGAGGGTGGTAGTACCCAGCGACGTCGTATCACCTGTCGTCACGCTCGCCGCACTGGGCGACCAGCCCGATGCGGTGGCGGTATAGTTCACCGCCTGCGACTGCGACGGCGTCAGGCTGCTGCGCGGGGCATTGAGCCGCAGCGATCGCGCCGAGATAGCGATGGTCGATCCCGCGTTGCAGGCGAGGCCCGCAATCGTCCAGCTCAGATTGGCGAGCGCCGGATCGAGCTTGCCATTGGCGGGCACGACGGTGGAAAAGGTGATCGGCGCCGTCGATGGCAGAACGCATGTGCCGTTGATCACACCCTTGACCGGTACTGGCGAAGAAGACGGGGCGGCCTGCGCCGGAATCGCTCCGGCGCAGGCAAAAACCATGGCTTGGAATTTCAGAAATTGCCGCACGGTTTTCGTTCCCATCTCTGCGACCCTGGATACCCGATCAGACGCCGGGTGTAAGCGTAACGGTAATGGTGCCGGTATAATCACCCGCCACGGGAATCTTGCCGCCGTCGTTCAGCGTGTCGGCCGTTACCACCAGGCTGGCGGCAACAGCGCCGATCGTCGCCCCGGTGCCGATGTCGGTTCCATTCAATGACACCTTCGGCATGAAGGTCAGCGAATTGGTGAAATGCGCGGCATCGGAGACGGGCTTCACGTTCGAGATCGTGTTGCCGGTAAAGGCAAGCTTCGAACTGACACCATTGCACCAGATGTTGGTCCCTGCGGAGCTTTTGCTCTGACCGGGGTTGAGAAGGCCGGTGCTGCCGTTGATCCCAATGGTGCCAAAGGCAATCGGATCGACAGCGATAACCGAACATGCTTGGTTGACCGTCCCGCCAACGGTAAAATCTTCAGCCATAGCGGGCGCCGCCTGCATAGCCGCGAGGGCAACCGCCCCCATAAGAAGCTTCTTCATCATGGACCGTTCCTTTCACACTGCTTGATTGTGGGAACGGAACTCCCCCCGCTCCCGGTACAGTCTGCGGTTTGCCGGGTCGCCGGGGCCGCCTTCTGCCTGATGCATCGCGCGCGCATCGTCCTGGTCATGGCTGCGCGGCGATCGAAATGGTGATGATGTCGGTATAGCTGCCCGCGATCAGGTGCGTGGAAACGGGCAAGGTCCAGTTGATCCCCAGGGTTGCCGTCTTGCCGGTGGAGGTTCTGCCGCCGGAGGACAGACCCGCACCTGCTGGTGACAGCGCGCAAAATCCTGCTCCGGCCGTCAGGTTGCTCGCCCCGCAGCTGCCGCTCAGCGTGCCGGCGCCATTGTCGAGCGGCACCGAGATGGTGAACTGATAATCCAACTTGTTGGAGAAGCTGGCCGAAGATACAGGCGTTGTGGTCTTCAGGCCGCCATTGGCGGACACCGCCTTCAGCACATATTTCGTATTGCAGTTTACCGCCGCGGTTGCGCTGGACGACCCATTGGCATCAAGGTTCGCTGCGCTGAAGCCGCTGGTGGCAACCAGCCCGCAAGATGCGGGAATTTGCCCGGTTGCGGTGATGGTAAGCGTCTGCGTCTGCGCCCCAACAGCTGCGTGGAATGGCGCCAATATGAAGGTGAGCGCGACCAGGCATCTTGGCAGATTATGGATCAACCCCCGCATAGCCCCCCGCCACGCTTTATTTTTTAAAAATAGAATCTCTCAACGATTCATATATTCACCTATTAGCAATACATCTTTCAATAGGGTTAACCATATTCTATTGATATGTTTCGCTTTGATACATCGGATAAAAAAGTAAATCTGTCGGTATATAACATTGGATATATTAGTTTCTGATGATTTCTCGAAATCAATCACTATATTTTCGTAGAAACCTTCCACATAAAGGGTTAATCCGACGATCCCGTAAGTCTTATGGCCCGTAAGTCTTTGGGGTTTGAAATCAGGCTGACGAACGGCAGCATCGGGATGCTGCGTCCCGACCGTTTCTGTCGGAAGCCAGTGAACATTGATGCGGGGACCTTGACCGCGAATGATGCGAGTGCCGTCCCTATGCGTGATGCACCGCCGGACCGGCAGGCCACGGCCGTCGACGCTGACGTGCGGAACGTCTCCCCCACCTGGCCCTGCAGCCTGCGGGGGTGGACGGGCGATCGGCAGCGGGCTCAATTACTTCCAGCTGCCCTACACCGCCCTTCACATGCGAAGGGGACTGGACAGGAGCGCACCCCGTTCGGCACGGCTCCTGTCCAGACCGATTTCAGCCGGTTTTCAGCGCAGCGCGATCAGGATCGGCCGATCCTTTTCGGCCATGGCCATTGTCTGGGCGCGATGCTGACTGCGCAGACTGTCCAGCATGCTCTCCTTTTCGTAGCGGTCATTGGCGACGACGATCCAGGCTTCGAACCTGGAATTGGCATTCACCTGCTGCGGCAGGGGAAGAAGCGACCCCATGGTCTTGATCGCCCGCATCGATATGCGGTTGATGCCGGCCGATGAGGACGGGCCGGCAAGGCTGACCGCTTCAGCCCTGCCCTGTCCGTTCAGGCGGAATTGCACGCGGGCATAGCCGGTGGAACTGCTGTCCCGATAGAGTGTGCTGGCCTGGCGGATGCTTTTGGACAGTTTGAACGCAGTACGATCGGTCCACTTTTCGTAGGTCACGGCGTCTCTTTCGGGCGCCACGACGGTGAGTTGGCCTGAGCCCTGCCGAGCGACCGCCGCTGCGGGCACGACCAGGCAGGCGCACAGCGCCACGATCACAGGCTTGGCATGCATGGAAGCCTCCTCTGCTTGTCTGTCGATTTTTTTGGAACTGCTGCGGCAGCGTCGGACCAGCCGAGAGCAGTCCGCCCTATATATTGCAAAGAACAGCTGCCGTATAATAAATATAGGCCAGCAATCTCATCTACATAACAGAATTTCTTTCAATCTGTTAATGCTGTTCCAATTTGTCTTAAAAGCCGGTTCTTGGAGGTGGATGGCAAGATGCTGGCCCAAGCCCTGAGCATCGCTGGTTTTTCGTCTGCGGGCACCCCGCGCGGATGAGGTCGACTCGCCTGTCAGGCCGGAGCGATGACATTCTGAAGCAGCCGCGCCCAGCCTTCGGAAACGCTGTTCTGGCTGAACTGCTCGATACGATGGCCTGGCCGAACCGCCGTGGCCGGATTGATCTGCAGCAGCAGCGCGTGGGCGATGTCGTCCGGGTCCGCCGGTTCGACCAGCAGCCCGCTATGCCCGGCATCCAGCAACTCGACAGCGTTGCCGGCCGTGCGCGAGGCCACGACCGGGACATTGAGTGCCATCGCCTCCAACAGCACATTGGGCGATCCTTCCCACCAGGACGGAAGGACAAAAGCCGCCGAATGGGCAAGCCAGGGGAAGACGTTGGCAACCACGCCCGGCAGGTCGATATCCTCTGCAATATTGAGTGCCTGCGCCTGCTCGATCAGCCGGGCACGGGCCTCCTCGCGGCTATCGCCCAGGATGATCAGGCGCGCGGGACGATGCCGTCGCACCCTGGCGAAGGCGTCGAGAAGGATGCCGAAATTCTTCTGCGGCACCATCCGACCGATCGCCAGGATCACCGGCGCCTCTTCCTGCATCCAGGGGTGGGGAGCGGGCGCTCGCGCCTGCCGACGCGCTTCCCCCACGTCGATGCCGTTGCGGATCACCGCCACGCGCCCTTGTGCCCGCGCATCCTCGAAGGCGGGAATGCCCGCCAGGGTCGGCGACACCAGCACGATCCGGTCGGCATCGGCAGCGATCAGCCGGGCCATGACCTTGCGCTCCCACAGGGACGAGCCGCCTGCCGGGGATCCGGGGATGGCCCGCATCATGTCGTTGCTGATGCGGTAGATCCGCTTCAGCCGCTTGAGCCCCCGGCTGGCCGCCCATGCGACGAAATGGCCCTGATTGCCGGCCGAAATGAGTATGTCGGGCCGGCTGCGCCGCAGGTGACGGTGCAGCAGCACGGCCGCGCCCAGCTTCTGCAGCGGGGAAGAGGACCGGTCATGTTTCAGTAAGGGATGGTGCGCCGCCCCCGCCGGGCTTTCGCCGCCGGGCAGGGCGGTGATGACTTCCACCGCATGGCCGCGGGCCAGCAGGTCCGCCGCGATCAGCTTCACATTGCGGACGACGCCGGTGGCCGACAGAGCATGGACATAGAGGGCGATCGCCAGGGAAACCGTCCCTGAATTCTCCCCTTGGGCATCAGGCGCCGGAACGGCGGGAACAGTGCCCCGCCATCCTCTTGCCATGTCCGCCCCCAGGGGATCATCTTCGCTCACCGATCAAAGCTCCCTCCGGCGACCGCAGTCGCCAAGACACAGAGTTTCGTCCAGCCATTGCCTGCACCGCAGCAATAATATGGCTGTCAACGATGCATAGCGAACATATGACGGCAGCATGGCAGCCCTGCGACAGCCGGCTATCCCTGCCCAAACGGGTCAGGCGGCGACAAGTGCCAATCCGACGGCTTCGGCCACCTTGATGCCGTCTATCGCCGCCGACAGGATGCCGCCCGCGTAACCCGCGCCTTCGCCGGCAGGGTAAAGGCCGGCAACGTTGAGGCTCTGCAGATCCTTGCCCCGTGTGATGCGGATCGGTGAGGAGGTGCGAGTCTCCACCCCGGTCATGACCGCATCGGGATGGTCGTAATTGGCGATCTGGCGCCCGAACGCCGGCAGCGCCTCGCGGAAGGAGTCGATCACGAAGGGGGGCAGGCATCGCGACAGGTCGGTCAAGGTCACGCCCGGCTTGTAGGAAGGGATGACTTCCCCCAGTTCGGTCGAAGCCTGCCCGGCCAGGAAATCGCCGACCTTCTGCCCGGGCGCATGATAGGAGGAGCCGCCGGCGACATAGGCCAGGCTTTCCCAATGCCGCTGCAGATCGATCCCCGCCAGCGGCCCGTCGGGATAGTCGCGCGCCGGATCGATGCCGACGACCAGGCCCGAATTGGCGTTGAACTCGGCGCGGCTATATTGGCTCATGCCGTTGGTGACGACGCGCCCTTCCTCCGAAGTCGCCGCCACCACGCGCCCGCCGGGGCACATGCAGAAACTGTAGACGGTGCGGCCATTCTCGCAATGATGGGCAAGGCTGTAGGCGGCCGCGCCCAGCAGCGGATGGCCGGCGCATGTGCCGTAACGCGCCCGATCGATCCAGCTTTGCGGATGTTCGATGCGCACGCCGATCGAAAAAGGCTTGGCCTCGATATGGACGCCGCGCCGGTGCAGCATTTCGAAGGTGGGCCGCGCGCTGTGCCCCACGGCCAGCACGACATGATCCGTTTCGATGAAGCCGCCGTCGGCCAGATGCAGCCCGCGCAGCCGCTGCCCGCCCTCACCCTGCCGCTCCAGCGCCAGTTCCTCGACCCTGTGCTGCCAGCGATATTCGCCGCCCAGCCCTTCGATCTGGCGGCGCAGGCTTTCGACCATGGTGACGAGCCGGAAGGTGCCGATATGCGGATGCGCCTCGGTCAGGATATCGTCAGGCGCGCCGGCGGCGACGAACTCCTCCAGCACCTTGCGGCCCAGGAAGCGCGGGTCTTTGACCCGGCAATAGAGCTTGCCGTCGGAAAAGGTCCCTGCCCCGCCCTCGCCGAACTGCACATTGCTGTCGGGGTTGAGTTCGGCGCGGCGCCACAGGCCCCAGGTGTCCTTGGTCCGTTCCCGCACCACCTTGCCGCGATCGAGAATGATCGGCCGGAAGCCCATCTGCGCCAGAATGAGGCCGGCGAACAGGCCGCACGGCCCCGCCCCGATGACCACCGGCCGCTTGCCCGACCAACCTTCCGGCGCACGCGCGACGAAGCGATAATCGGTGTCGGGCCGGGGGCGGACGTCATGATCCTTGGCAAAGCGCTCCAGCACCGCCGCTTCGTCGCTGACCTCGACATCGACGGTATAGACGAGCTGGATCGCGTATTTGCGCCGCGCATCATTGCCCCGGCGCACGATGACATGGCGGCGCAGTTCGTGCGGGGCGAGGCCGAGACGCGCGCAGATAGCGGCGGGCATCGCCTCGGCCGGATGGTCGAGGGGCAGTTTGAGGCCGGAAAGACGCAACATCGCTCCGCCCCTAGACCTATTTCTCCTGCCCCTCCACCCCCTCAAGAGGATAGCGGCCCGGCTTTTCAGAAGCGGGCGCGCACCCCTCCATAGAAGGCACGGCGCTCGATCGGGTAAAAGGCGACGCTGCCCTCATTCACCGCCGGAGTGGCCGGATTGTCGGCGGTGTAGCGGACCAGCGCGCCGATATCGCCGACCGCCCGTTCCTTGGTGAGATTACGCGCGTCGAGGAACAGGGTGACGCCCTTCCTCACCTCCGCCTGCGCACTGACGCTGAGCGTCGCATAACCGCCCACCCGCTTGCTGTTGGCATAGTCGACCCAGGCGCCCTGCGGCACCCATTCGACCGCCGGCGACAGGCTGGCCCTTTCCGTCCCGAGCCGCAGTTCGGCCCGGTAGAAATGGCGCGGCACCACCGGCAGGCGATTGTCGCCGAACTGCACGTCATCGCGGAAACGGAAGTCGCTATATTGATAGACCTGCCGCAGGCTCGCCCATGGGGTGATGGCAAGGTCCAACCCCGCCTCTATCCCCTGATGCCGCGTCCGTCCGGCGTTGAAGGTGAAAGGAGCCAAGGCAGGGTCGAGGACATATTGCAACATCTCGCCCTTGAGGTCCGAGCGATAGAGACTGACGTTCCACCTCACCGGTCCCCACGTTCCGCGAGTCCCGATCTCCGCCGTCCAAGCCTTTTGCGGTCCCACGTCGATGAATCCCGCAGCACCGCCTAGAGGCGTCTGTTGCAGTTCGGCAAATCCGGGCAGCTCCACCGATCGACTATAGTTGGCATAGAATTGCACAGCCTTCGCCGGTTCGAACAGCAGGCCCAATTTCGGCGCGAAGCTGTCGAAGGCAACGTCGCCGCTGCGCTGCGGCAGGGTGCGATTGTCGATCCTGCGCTCGCCATGCGTGTAGATGCCGCCGGCGATCAACCACAGACCCGGCAGCGGCGCGACCCGCGCTTCGCCATAGCTGTTGATCGTCTGCGCCCGCGCCCTCAATCGGCTCGTGAGCTTTCCTCGCTGACCGCCCAGATTCTCGAACTGTCGGAAATCGCCCTTGCCGAAGCGCGCCTGACTGCCCAGCGTCAGCTCGACCGGCAGGCCGCCCAAATCTCCTGTCAGGTTGATGCTGGCAAAGACTCCCCGATCTTCTGACTTCTGATCCACAACTGTATTGATCGGGTGATCCAGCGCTTTTGCATTATAATACACGCCTAAGGCGATCTGCCCTCCGTCCAGTTGAACCGTGGTGCGGTTTTGCAATCGGATAGAATCGATATTGCGCGCTTGATCGAGCTGCACGCTGCGAGCGTTCGCCACCGTCGGATCATTTAGCACCTGATCTTCCCGCAGCGACCCTGACAGTTTCTGCCGGATCGTCTGCGCGCTGGCATAGAAGCGCGTCTCCACCCGGTCGCTGAGCTTCAGCCCCACATTGCCGTTGAAGCGCAGCCCCCGACGGCGGCCATGCGCACGGTCGCCATCGGAGCGGTCGGCGGTGATCGCCGCCCAGGCATCACCGCGCGCATCGGCATAGCCATAGGCCGCCTTGACCCGCTGCGTATCGAAAGAGCCGCCGTCGATGCGCAGCTCGGCACCGGGCGCGCTGCGGCCCGTCGGCGTCGCCGCATTGATCGCCCCGCCCAGCGTCGATCCGCCCAGCCGCAGCGCATTGCTGCCGCGATAGACCTCCACATGCTGGAACACCTGCGGGTCCAGTTCCTGGAAATCGCCATTATCGTCGGCCATGTTGATGGGAATGCCGTCCTGCAGCAGCGTCAGCCCGCGCATGTGAAAGCTGCGCGACAGGCCCGATCCGCGAATAGAGATGCGCACCTCCTGCCCGAAGCGCGGCTGGGTATAGACGCCGGGCGAAAAACTCAGCGCATCGCGCAGGGAAAGGGCAAGCTTGTCTTCGAAGCCCTCGGCAGCGACGACGTCGACCCCGCCGGCTGTACGCTGGACGCGCTCGGCGGCATCTTCGACGATGGGATTGGCGGTGACGATGATGCTGGCCCGATCGGCGTCGGCATCAGCCAAAGCGGGAACGGCGTTGAGCGAACAGAGAAGTGCGCAGAGCGAAACGCCGCGCAAAACATGGGCAAAAGACATGGGGATGAAGCCTTACTGAAAGGATATACAGGCGCGCGCTGGCGGCGCGGCCGGACTGAAGGGTTTTCAGTAAGTAGCAGGCGGTCCCGATGAAGGCGGCGGCGGCGCGGCAAGCCGGGCGACCAGGCCCGTCTTCAGCGCAAAGGCAATCGGCCCGGCCCCAATCTGCCATGCGGGCAACGGCAGGTCCGCCAGGATGAGCGGCGGCACGACCGGCTGGACCGACGCGGCAAAGGCGCAATGCTGCTGGACCGGTGCGCCTTCGTCCTGCCCATGCTTCTTTTCGGGCGCCCTGTCCTGGTCGACAAGGACATTGATCGCGCCCGCGCCGGTACAGAGCGTCACGACCACGCCCTGCTCGGTGCGGACAGGCATGAAACCCGATGGCGCGATCAGCTGGATGCCAAGGACAAGCAGCGCCAGCGCGGCCATCAGGCCCCGCCAGTTCTCCGAATGTCTGATCGCCCCCATCATCGCGCGTCGCTTAGCGGGCTCGCGCGCTCCTGTCATCAAGACAAAAGGCCCATGCCAGTTCCAACTTGACGTTAACGTAAAGCGCCGGTAGCGTGCCGGCCATGGACCAACGCAGCAGCACCGCGGGCATCGAACTGCCCGACCACAAGGATCGTCAGACCTACAGCATCACCGACCTGTCGGAAGAGTTCGGTGTGACCGCCCGCGCCCTTCGCTTCTATGAGGATGAAGGGCTGATAGCGCCGGAGCGCCAGGGCCTGGCGCGCATCTATTCGCGCCGCGACCGCGCGCGGCTCGCCTGGATCCTCCGGGGCAAGCGCGTGGGATTCAGCCTGGCCGACATTCGCGAGATGATCGACCTCTACGATGCTGACGAGGAACATGAGGAGCAGCGCCGCGTCACTGCCGCCAAGTGCAAGGCGCGAATCGAGCTGCTGACTCGTCAGAAGAACGATATCGACGCCGCCATCGCCGAACTGTCCGATTTCGTGCAGACCCTCGACAAGCTCTGACCTGCATTACGCGCCGCAAAAAAGAAATTCGCCGGAGAAGATCATGCCCAGCTACACCGCCCCCCTTCGGGAGACCCGCTTCGTGCTCGATCATGTGGTCGGGCTGGACCGTTACGCCAATCTACCCGGTTTTCAGGATGCAACCGCCGATCTGGTCGACGCGATCCTCACCGAAGGCGGCAAGCTGGCGGCGGAAATATTATTTCCGCTGAACGCGGTCGGCGACAAGGAAGGCTGCACGCGTCATCCCGACGGCAGCGTCACCACCCCGCCGGGCTTCAAGCAGGCGTTCGACACCTATGTCGCGGGCGGCTGGACCACGCTGCACGCGCCGGTCGAATATGGCGGCCAAGGCCTGCCCAACGTCGTCGCATCGGCGGTGGGCGAATATATATTGTCCGCCAACCACAGTTTCGAAATGTATCACGGCCTGACCAGCGGCGCCGTCTCCGCCCTGCTCGCCAAGGGCAGCGAGGAACAGAAGCGGAAATATATTCCGAACATGGTGTCGGGCAAATGGACCGGCACGATGAACCTGACCGAACCGCATGCCGGCACCGACCTTGGCCTCATCAAGACCAAGGCGGTGCAGCGGGATGACGGCAGCTATGCCATCACGGGCACGAAGATCTTCATTTCGTCGGGCGAACAGGATCTGACCGAAAATATCATCCACCTTGTCCTGGCCAAGACGCCGGACGCTCCGGAGGGCAGCAAGGGCATCTCCCTGTTCGTCGTTCCCAAATTCCTCGTGAATGACGATGGATCGCTGGGCGACCGCAACGCCGTGTCCTGCGGCTCGCTGGAACATAAGATGGGGATTCACGGCAACGCCACCTGCGTCATGAATTATGACGGCGCGACCGGATGGGTCGTGGGCGAGGAGAATAAGGGCCTGGCCGCGATGTTCATCATGATGAACGCCGCGCGCATGTGGGTCGGCATGCAGGGGCTCGGCCAAGCCGAGATCGCCTATCAGAACGCCGTCCATTATGCCCGCGACCGGCGCCAGGGCCGGGCCCTTACCGGCCCCAAGGACCTGGATGAAAAGGCCGACACGCTGTTCGTCCATCCCGACGTGCGCCGCATGCTGATGGAGGCCAAGGCGCTGACCGAAGGGCTGCGCGCCCTGATGCTCTGGGGCGCGCTGCAGGTCGATCTGGCGCACCATGCGGCGACCGGGGAGGAGCGGCAGGCGGCCGACGATCTGGTCCAGCTGCTGACCCCGGTCATCAAGGGCTATGGCACGGACAAGGGTTTCGACGTCGCGGTGATGGCGCAACAGGTCTTCGGCGGCCACGGCTACATCTGGGAAAATGGCGTCGAACAATATGTGCGCGACGCCCGCATCGCCCAGATCTACGAAGGCACCAATGGCGTGCAGGCGATGGACCTGGTCGGCCGCAAGCTCGCCATGAACGGCGGCCGGGCGCTTCAGGCTTTCCTCAAGATCGTGGCGACCGAAGTGGCGGACGCCAAGGGCCATGACACGCTCACCGGCTTTGCCGACGCGCTGGAAAAGGCAAGCGGCCAATTGCAGGCCGCGACCATGTGGCTGATGCAGAACGCCATGCAGAAGCCGGACAATGCCGGCGCGGGCGCTGTGCATTATATGCATATCCTGGGCATCGTCGCGACCGGCCTCATGTGGCTGCGCATGGCGAAGGCCGCGGCCAGATTGCTGGAATCCGGGGAAGGCGACAGCAAATATCTGGAGGCCAAGCTGATCACCGCGCGCTACTTCGCCGAGCGGATCATGCCCGATGCCGGCGCGCTGCGCCGCAAGATCGAGGGCGGGGCGGAGAGCCTGATGGCACTCGATCCGGAGATGTTCCTGACGGCGTGAAGCGGCTATTTGCCGCCCTAAAATCTCGCGTCATCCCGGGCTTGACCCGGGATCCCGCTTCTTCTTTTTATGTGCTTGCTCAGCAGTTTGAAAGAACAGCGGGACCCCGGATCAAGTCCGGGGTGACGACTGACGAACGTCCG
>DATFDS010000036.1:0-48477 GCA_035251955.1 Sphingobium sp.
GCAGGAGCACGGGGCTATTGAGTGCAGACCCGCTTCGCAATGGTCGCCGCTACGCTTTCGGGAATGATCGCCGAGGTGGGGTAAGACCGGGTTGCGCCATCTTGTAAGCCGTTCGGTAAATACCACGTCATCGATGGTACGGTGAAAGTTTCCTCTTCGCAATTCACGACATAGAGCGCTTTCGTATCCCCGGCGCGCTCGACTTTCACGTGGCTATAGTCAATTTTCAGCCAAAATCGGCGGTTTGCCTTGGGTTGGCTGTGTAGTTTGACGTCGCTGGAAAGCTGAATGAACCAGCGCCCCTGTTGGCTGTCCGTGGTTATAAGGAGCCATTCTCGTTCGGGCTCGTTCCAATTCAATTGCCAAGGATTGCGACGCTCCTGAAGCCCGCTCAAAGTATAGCCCTTCCACGGAAATTCATGGGGTTCGCTACTTTGCGCTAAGGCGCTCGCGAATAACAAAGCCAGCATCTTGCCTGCTTTCCTACAAGTGCCTGATGCTTGTCAGCGCGAGCCCGGTCCCAATGCCGGGTCGAGGTCACGTGGGCGAGTGAAGCTGACCAGTGTCGCGACATTTTGTCGCGCGTCCGCCCAATGGTCGATCGCCAGGTCCATGACGGCGAGGCTCGCGGTGGGGAATTTCACCTCCACATCCTCGCGCAGCGGGCTGGCGCCATCATCGGGAACCAGTTCGAGGATCAGTTCCTCAAAACCCGGATTGTGGCCGGACATCAACGCGTTGTCGACTGAATCGGGCAGATCGCGGATGACGTCGAGCAGCGTCGGCGCCGATGCCAGATAGATGCGGCGGTCCCAATGCGGGTCGAGCGGTTCGCCATAGGCCGACAGGAATGTGTCCAGCGTCTGGACGACCCGCACGGCCGGAGAGGCGACCAACCTGTCGAACCGCATCCTGCGGCTTCTGGCAAATTGCCCGATCAGCATCGCCGCCTTTTCCCCGCGGCGGTTGAGCGGCCGGTCGAAGTCGCGCGCGACCGGATCGTCCCAGTCGGACTTGGCGTGGCGCAACAGGGTCAACCGCTTCATTTTTGCTCCAGGTCGTGGGTGCCGGATTCGAGTCCCTGATGCCCTACTGCCATGCTCTCGCCAAGGCCAGCGCGCGAATGGGTGCTGACGGCGATGATGGCTTCGTCCAGCGTCAGCCGGCGGATGGGCGTCCCCGGCGGAAAGGCGCTGAGCAACCGGCTGGGCATGGCGGCCGACAGGATGACGAAGCTGCCGCGATCCTCCGCGCGGCGAATGAGACGCCCGAAGGCCTGGGCCAGCCGCGCGCGGATCAGCCGGTCGTCATAGGCCGCGCCGCCGCCCGCCAGCCGGCGCGCCGCATGCAGCACGGTCGGCTTGGACCAGGGTACGCCCTCCATCACCACCAGCCGCAGCGAATGGCCCGGCACGTCCACGCCATCCCGCAGCGCGTCGGTGCCGAGCAATGAGGCGCGCGGATCGTCGCGAAAAATGTCGATCAGCGTGCCGGTGTCCATCGGGTCGACATGCTGGGCGTAGAGTGGCAGCCCCGCACGCGCCAGCCGGTCGGCGATGCGCGCATGCACGGCGCGCAGGCGACGGATCGCGGTGAACAGGCCGAGCGTGCCGCCGCCGGCCGCTTCGATAAGGCGCGCATAGGCGCCCGAGAGCGCCGCGATATCGCCGCGCTTGATGTCGGTGACGATCAGCACTTCGGCCCGGCCGGGATAGTCGAAGGGGCTCGGCGCTTCGAACCGGGTCGCGCCGCGCGGCAAATGGGTGGCGCCGCTGCGGTTTTCGGCATTGTCCCAGGCGCCGCCGCCCTTCAGCGTTGCGGAAGTGATCAGCACGCCCTGCGCGGGCTTCAGCACGGTTTCGGCCAGCGGACGGGTCGGGTCCAGCCAATGGCGGTGGATGCCGATATCATATTCGCGGCCCTCGATCCGGTCGACGGTCATCCAGTCGACGAAATCGGCGTCGGCAGGCCCGCCGATCCGGGCCAGCAGGGCAAGCCAGGCGGCGATGATATCGCGTCGCCAGCCGAGCGAGGCGATCGCCCCTTCGATCCGCGCGCGGGCCGCGCCGTCGAGCCAGTCGGGCGCGTCCTCGATCACGGCTTCCAGTCGCTTGCCCAGGCGCGTCAGCGGCTTGAGCAAGCCGTCGAGCGCCAGCGCGGCCTCCTGCGCCGCCTCGACCAGCGTGCCGTCCGGTTCGGCCAGTTCCGTCTCCAGCCCATAGCCCGCATCCGCTTCTCCCGCGTCGGCCGCGCGCGCATAGACGGTGCCGCGCACGGCGGCGAGCAATTGTTCGACCGGGCCGAAAGGCTCGCCCGCGACGATGCGCTTCAGCCATTCGTCGGCGGGCAGGGCGCGTGCCGCATCGGCCGCGGCCCTGATCGCTTCGCCGCCTTCCTCGTCATAGCTGGCAAGGTCGGACAACCGCGCCGCCAGCCCCCGGCGACGCCCGCGCGATCCGGCTTCAGGCCCCATCACCCAGCGACGCAGCTCGATCGCTTCCTGTCCCGACAGCGCGACAGAGAAGGTCGAATCCGCCGCGTCGAACAGATGATGGCCTTCGTCGAACACGATGCGTTGCGGCCGCTGACCGGGTTCGCGGCTGCGCGCGGCGTTGATCATCACCAGCGCATGATTGGCGATGACGATGTCCGCCTCGGCCGAGGCGCGGGCGGAGCGCTCGATGAAGCATTTCCGATAATGGGGGCAGCCGGCATAGATGCACTCGCCGCGCCGGTCGGTCAGTGCGGTCGATCCGTTGCGGCGGAACAGCGTGGGCAGCCAGCCGGGCAGATCGCCGCCGACCATGTCGCCATCCTTGGAATAGGCGGCCCAGCGCGCGACCAACTGCGCCAATATCGCCGCGCGCCCGGAAAAGCCGCCCTGCAGCGCGTCTTCAAGGTTCAGCAGGCAGAGATAATTTTCCCGCCCCTTGCGGACCACGACGCGCCGCGCCGCTGTCGCCGGATCGGGAAAGAGGCGCAGCGATTCGCGGTCGAGCTGGCGCTGCAACGCCTTGGTATAGGTGGATATCCACACCGTGCCCTGCGCCTCGGCCGCCCAGACCGACGCGGGGGCGAGATAACCGAGCGTCTTGCCGATGCCCGTCCCTGCTTCGGCGAGCAGCATATTGGGCTGGTCCCGATGCGCGCGCGGGCGGAAGGTTTCGACGGCGGCGGTGGCATAGGCGCGCTGGCCGGGACGCGCTTCGGCGCCGCTGCCGGTCAGTTGGGTGAGGCGCGCCAGAACGGCTTCCTCGCTCGGCGTCACGCTGCGCGGGGCCGGGCGCGGCGGCCCTTCCTCCCATTCGGGCAGGCGGGAGAACAGCCAGCGTTCCGCCTCCTTCGGTCGCGGGATGCGGGGCGCGACCAGCGGCGACCAGGGCCAGCGCAGCCGATGCAGGGTCTGGGCCGAGGTCCATCCGCCTTCACGTTCCACCCAGCCCGGCGATTCGAGCATGTCGAGCAGCGCTCTGGTGGCGGCCTGCAACAGTTCGGGAATATCCGCCTCCCCCGACGCGCGCGGCAGGCCGAGTGCCTCGGCCAGACCCTTGGCGGTCGGGACGAGGAAGCGGGCCGGATGCACGAAGGCCCACAGTTCCAGCAGGTCGAGCCCGTTAAGGTCGGGATAGCCGAGCCGCTGGCCGGTCAGCGGCGCATTCAGCAGCAGCGTCGGCGTTTCGGCCGCGAGCCCGATGGCATTGCCCTTGGCGACGGCGCGCGTCTCGCCGCCCTCGCGCAACCAGATGCCGCCATGGCTGGCATGGAGCGCGGGGAGGGCGGCAGGATCGATCACGCGCCCGGATTAGGCGAGACGGAACAAAAGGAAAACCTGAAAATCCGGCGGTTCAGCCGATTCTGCGCCCGAAGCCCGAGCGCGGAGAGGCTGCACGCGGCGAGTAGGCGCCAGGTGCCCGCCGGCCCGCGCGTGCCATTTCCAGCCGGTCGAACAGCGGCCCGTCGCTCAGTTCATAGGGAAAGCGAATGCCCATCCGGTCGGGTTCCGACCATTGCACCGTACCGAAGACGCTGTGGCCGTCGAAATCGATCTGGCACTGGCTGCGCGCGGGCAGGCTGCACCCGCTGATCTGGGCCCCGCCTTCGCTCAGGTCGACGATCGTCCCTTCCAGGCTGTCGAGCACTGTCGTGACCACGATGGCGATGTCGATCTTTGTCCGTTGACGACTGCGCGGTATCTGCATTGACGCCTCCAAAGCTCCCCCCTGAAGCCCCTAAGCTCTGGATAAATATCGACCCTCAGGGTTAATGAAGAGTAAAAATCCATGTTGAAGATCGCTTTTCTTTACTCCGTTCCGACAAGGAAAATCGTTCACTTTCGAGCGATGGGCGGTTAGGGGGCATGCATCATGACCCTGTCCGACATCATCCGCACCGCCGCGCAGGCGTCCAAGGCCTGGCCCTATGAAGAAGCGCGCAAGCTGCTCAAGCGCTACCAGAATGGCGCGCCCGACAAAGGCTATGTCCTGTTCGAGACCGGCTATGGTCCCTCGGGCCTGCCGCATATCGGTACGTTCAACGAGGTTCTGCGCACCACCATGGTCCGCAACGCCTATCATGCGCTGTCGGACATCCCGACCCGGCTGATCGCGTTCAGCGACGATATGGACGGCCTGCGCAAGGTGCCCGACAATGTGCCCAACCAGGCGATGCTGGCCGAGCATCTGGGCAAGCCGCTGACCCAGGTGCCCGACCCGTTCGAGAAGTTCGAAAGCTTCGCGCATCATAATAATGCGATGCTGCGGGATTTTCTCGACCGCTTCGGCTTTGATTACGAGTTCGTTTCGGCGACTGACCGTTACAAGTCCGGTGCGTTCGACGATGCGCTCAAGAATGTCCTGCGCCATTATCAGGACATCATGGACATCATGTTGCCGACGCTGCGCAAGGAACGGCAGGCGACCTATTCCCCGGTGCTGCCGATTTCGCGCAAGAGCGGCATCGTGCTGCAGGTCCCGGTCGAGGTGATCGATGCCGAGCAGGGCCTTGTCCGCTTCGAGGATGAGGGCGAGCTGATCGAACAGTCGATCCTGGGGGGCGGCGCGAAGCTGCAGTGGAAGGTAGACTGGGCGATGCGCTGGGTCGCGCTGGGCGTCGATTATGAGATGGCGGGCAAGGATCTCATCGATTCCGTCACCCAGTCGTCGAAGATCTGCCGCGCGCTCGGCGCCCGCCCGCCCGAAGGCTTCAACTATGAGATGTTCCTCGACGAAAAGGGCGAGAAAATCTCCAAGTCCAAGGGCAATGGCCTCAGCCTCGAACAATGGCTGACCTATGGTCCGCAGGAAAGCCTCGCTTTCTATGCCTATCGCGAGCCGAAGAAGGCGAAGCAACTGCACATGGGCGTCATCCCGAGGGCAGTGGACGAATATTGGCAGTTCCGCGGCAATTATCCGACCCAGGCGGTCGAGCAGCAGCTCGGCAATCCGGTCCATCATATCCATGACGGGAAGCTGCCCGAGGGCAAGCTGCCGGTGACGTTCGGCCTGCTGCTCAACCTGGTCGGCGTGATGGGCGATGCCAGCCGCGATCAGGTGTGGGGCTATCTCCAGAATTATGTCGCGGATGCCAGTGCGGAGGCTTATCCCGAACTGGACGCGCTGATCGGTCATGCGCTTGCCTATCACCGCGATTTCGTCGCGCCGACGCTCAAGCGCCGCGCGCCGGAAGCCAACGAGGCCGCCGCCCTCCGCAAGCTGGACGAGGAACTGGCCGCGCTGCCCGAACACGCTTCGGCGGAGGACATCCAGAATATCGTCTATGCCATCGGCAAGGACGAGGCTTATGGATTTGCCGAGCTGCGCGACTGGTTCAGGGCGCTCTATCAGACGCTGCTCGGCGCGGACCAAGGCCCCCGCATGGGTAGCTTCATCGCGCTCTATGGGATCGAAAACAGCCGTCGGCTGATTGCCGAAGCACTGGTAAGCTGAACCCGCTCGGGGGAACAATTTTGCCCCTCGAGCGTTTCATCTCATGGTCCACCCCCTTTCGGACTGATGATGCGCCTTAGGACGCATTATCGGCCGCGCCCGCCCGGAGACGAGCGGCGCGGCCAAGGGGGGGCGGGGTCATCAGCTCCCCCAATAGCAGAACGGCTCCGAACCCATGGTCCGGAGCCGCTGCTTTGTCAGGGCATCGCCATTACCAGAAGAAGCCGCGATGGACTTCGACGACGCGGCCGGTGCGGACATTGACCAGCAGCACGTCATTATAATGCCTTACCCAGCGGAGGTTCGCGCGGGGCGCGGGCAGGCGGTAGCGATAGGGATCGCTGATATAATAGCGCGAGCTGTAATAGGATGGGCGAAGCTGCGCACCGGCATCCCAGCGCTGATAGCGGAACGGCGCCCGCCAGTTGCCGCCGCGATAGACGTCGCGGTGCGAGCGGCGATAGTCACGCCAATCCTCGCGCAATTCCTGCCGGGCCTCGCGGACGTCATGCCGTTGTTCGCGCACGTCATGGCGGCTGCCATAGCGCTGCGCATCACGCAGGTCCTGCTGTTCCTGGCGCAGATCGCGGGCACTGTCGCGCACTTCCCCGCGCGATTGCGCCATGACGGCGCCAGGCATTGCGGTCGCGGCGATCAGGCCCAGGATGATCAACTTACGCATATAGTTTCTCCTATTGCTTGGCGGCTGAACCGGCGAGGGCCTAACTTTTTGCCCGGCACCGGGTTCCGCTGCCAACAGGGTCTTTATGCCCGCGCCTCGCTGAACCGGCCGGGAACAAGCCTGTCAGGAATCAGTCATTTATGTCGCATTTTGTATCACCGGCATGAACGCTGGCGGACGCGTCACGGCGTCCAGGGGCGTTCGCGAAACCATTTGGTGACGACATATTTGGTGCCCCGCTCGACCGGGCGCGCGGCATGCAGGCTGAACGGGTTGGGCGCGCCGTCGGGGTTCATATTGTTCCAGATGAGGATCATGCCTTCCAGCGGCGGCACCATGAATTCGCAATGGGGGAAATGGGTCTCGCCGCCGCCATCCACCTGTGACAGGTAGATCATCGCGGTCCAGCTGCGCTGCCCGCCCGACTGCAGCATGGCCGGCCAATAGCTGGCCGTGACCGGGAAATAGTCGCAATGCGCCTTATATTCCTGCCCCTGCCCATAGCGCTGCCCCTGCAGCGTCTCGCCATGGTCGGGAGCCAGACCCAAAAGCGCGCAGATGCGGTCACTGATCCGGTTGACCAGCGGCTCCCAGGGATTGAGGTTGCAGCTATGGCTGGTGCGGTAATCGGCATTGGCGCTGCCGGAAAACAGGGTGGACGGACGCGCATCGGCATCGATCAGCGCGCGCAGGCCCGCGCATTCTCCCGCGTCCAGAAAGTCGCGCCGCCCGTATATTTCCAGCCTGGCGGCATCGATGCGGCTCACCATCGGATTGCGGTCCAGCCGCGTGCGCACGGCCTCGCCAATCTGCGCGCGGGCGGGCGAGGCCACGCCGCCATCGTCGAGAATGTCCATCATGCACGCCCTCTTGCCACCGCGATCGGCTCAGCCGCAAATGAAAAGGGCCCGAAGTGCGAGACTTCGGGCCCAGTCGTTCCTGAAGGCCAGGTCAGGAAGCGCGTCTCTTCTGAATTTACCAAAAGAAATCGTGGATCACGTCGACCACATAGCCGTCGCGAATGTCGACCAGCAGCGCGTCGTCATAATAGCGGACCCAGCGCAATGTGCCGTAGGCGGGCGGCAGGCGGTAGGCATAGGGGTCGTCGATCCAATAGTCGTCCGCGAACAACAGGCTGTTCAGATATATCCCGATCGAAAAACGGGTATAGCCATAATCCCAGCCGCGCGGCGCATAATAGCGGCCCATGCGATAGCGGTCGCCATAGCGCGAGCGGTAGCTGGACCAGTCATAGCGGCGGTCCTGCCGCCATCCGCTGTCCCAGCGCCGCTGTCCGGCCCAACGGGTGCGGTCGTCGAAGCGGCGCGTCACGCCGGCATTGCGGTCCCAGCGCCGGTCATTGCCGCTCCAGCGATTGTCGCGGCGATCGTCGCGCCAGTCCCGACGCTCGTTGAAGCGCCGGTCATCCCGCACGACCGGGCGGTCGTCGTTCCGGCGCTCGTCCCGCCATTGCGGGCGCTCGCTGCGTTGCCCCTCCACCACGCGCGCCCGGTTGCGCCAATCCTCGCGCCGCGCATTATCCGCAGCGTCGCCGCCGCCACGCCATTGGCGCTCGACGCGCGGCTGCTCGACGCGAGGGGCAGGCCGCTCTGCCCGCTGCTCCCACCGCTGCTGTTCAGCCTGCTGGGGCGCTTCGCCGCCGCGCTGGCCGCGTTGCCAGTCGCCATCGCCGCGCCCGGCCTCGGCGCGCCCGGAGCGCTCGCCACGGCCACGCCATCCATTATCATCTCCACGCTGGGCATAGGCGGGCGCGATGCCGCCCAAGACCGTAGCGGCCATCAGCCCAGCCAATATGCTTTTCTTAAACATCTTCTTCGCTTTCCACTGGGGCGCCATGCCCCGCATGTTGCCCTTTTATGGCGCATGCGATGTCGAGATGCTGAACTTGTCTGTCAGCAATTTGAAAGATTCATGAGCAACGCGCGTGGACAATTGATGGCGGTTCAGGTCAAATTCCTAAGTTACGGTCCGAAATTATTGAATCGAACCCTGTGCTGCGGAAAGCTGATCTGGATTAGTGCGCCGCCGCTTGGAAGACCTTAGGAACGCCGAGTGACGAAAACGCCCCATGCTGGCCGTGTCCGGCAGGCCCTGCGCGAAGCGACAATGGTGAACCACCAGCGTGTGGATGAACTCTTCGCGCATTTCTCGCTTGATAATAGTGAAGGCTATGGCGCCTTTCTGAAAGCCCATGCCCGCGCGCTCGCGCCGTTGGAGGCGGTGGCCCGGCCCGAAACGCCGCGCCTGCCGATGCTGGCGCAGGATCTGGCCGCGTTGGGCGAATCGCTGCCCGCGCCATTGGCCATGGAAAGCCGGCCAGGCGAAGCCTTCCGCTGGGGCGCGCTCTACGCGTTGGAAGGATCCCGCCTGGGCGGCGCGATGCTGGAGCGCAGGGTCGCGCCCGGGCTGCCGCGCGCCTATCTTTCCGCCGTGCATGGCCGGGGGGGATGGGTCGCTTTCCAGCAGTCGCTCGATGCGGCTGCGCAGAAGGGCGGTGATGCCTGGGTGGGCGGCGCCATTGCAGGCGCCGAGGCGGCCTTTGCCCTGTTTGCGGCCGCCGCCACCGCCGAACGAGGAAATGCGCATGGCTGACGGCAACGATCCGGCGGATACGGGGTTTGCCGTCGACATCACCAATTGCGACCGCGAACCCATTCATGTGCTGGGTACGGTTCAGCCCTTCGGCTTTTTGATTGCGTTGACCGCCGATTGGCTGGTGGCGCGCGCGTCCGCCAATAGCGGCGACTATATCGGCCTGACGCCGCAGGACATGCTGGGCCGGCCGATCAGCGACATATTCCGGGGCGAGGCGATCCACAGCTTGCGCAACCGCATCACGCTGCTGCGCGGGCCCGATGCGGTCGAGCGCATCTTTGCGCTGACCCTGATCGACGGGCTGCCGCCCTTCGACATCGCGGTGCATTTCTCCGGATCGCTGGTCGTGATCGAGGCGGAGCCGGCCTCCTGCGACGAGATGGAGGCGGCCAGCATGGTTCGCTCCATGGTCGCGCGGCTGGCGCAGACCGACGCGATGGCGGCCTTCCTGCGCGACGGCGCGCGGCAGGTGCGGGCGCTGACCGGGTTCGACCGTGTGATGGTCTATCGCTTTGCCGGCGGCGGCGATGGCGAGGTCGTCGCCGAAGCGCTGCGGCCGGGGATCGACAGTTTTTTCGGGCTGCATTACCCCGCCTCCGACATCCCGCAGCAGGCGCGGGCGCTCTACCTGCGCAACATCTTCCGCGTTATCGCCGACGTGCAGGCAAAGCCGGTGCCGATCGTGCCGCAACTCGATCCTTCGGGCGCGGCGCTGGACATGTCGCTCTGCCTGACGCGCGCGGTGTCGCCGATTCACATCGAATATCTCGGCAATATGGGGGTGGGCGCCTCGCTCTCCATCTCGATCATCGTCGAGGGCAAGCTGTGGGGCCTGTTCGCCTGCCATCATTACAGCCCCCGCCTGCCGAGCTTTGCCCAGCGGAGCGCGGCCGAGCTGTTCGGCCAGATCTTCTCGATGATGCAGGAAAGCCGCGAGCGGGCCGAGACCGCGGATTATGAGGGCAAGGCGCGGCAGGTGGCCGACCGGCTGATGGCCGCTGTGGCGCAGGATCATGATCTGCTGTCCAACGCCCGCTGGTTGGGCGATGTGATTTTCGATACTGTGCCTGCCGACGGCGTGGGCGTCTATATTGACGGGCAGATCACGCTGTCGGGCCTGACACCCGACGAGCCGGCCTTTGCCGCGATCGTCGCGATGCTGAACCGCACGGCCGCGAGCCAGGTCTATGCCACCGACTCGATCGGCGGGGTCATGCCCGAAGCGGCGGCCTTTGCGGATCGCGCGGCGGGTCTGCTTGCCATTCCGCTGTCGCGCCGGCCGCGCGACTATGTCGTGCTGTTCCGGGCCGAGCAGCTGCGCTCCGTGCGCTGGGCGGGCAATCAGGAGAAGCATGTCGAATATGGCCCCAACGGCCCGCGCCTGACCCCGCGCAAGAGTTTCGAGGAATGGTCCGAACTGGTGAAGGGCACGTCGCTTCCCTTCACCGCCGCCGAACTGCGCGTCGCCGAAGCGCTGCGCACCGCGCTGCTGGAAGTGATCCTGCGCCTGTCGGATTCGGCCAATGAGGAACGGCAGAAGGCGCATGAAAAGCAGGAACTGCTGATCGCCGAACTCAATCACCGCGTGCGCAACATATTGTCGCTGATCCGGGGGCTGATCTCCCAGACGCGCGACAGCGCGCGGTCGATCGACGATTTCATCGGCACGCTGGAAAGCCGCGTCCAGGCGCTGGCCCGCGCGCATGACCAGATCACGGCGGACCGTTGGGCGCCCGCGCGGCTCCATGACCTGATCGAGGTCGAGGCGGGGGCGTATCTCGGCGAGAAGCGGGATCGGGTGCAATTGACCGGCCCCAATGTCCTGCTGACCCCTTCGGCCTTCACCGTGCTGGCGCTGGTGATCCACGAACTGCTGACCAATGCCGCCAAATATGGCGCGCTGTCGGACGGCGGCAATGTGGCGATCGACTGGCATGTCGATACAGATGGCAGCCTGCTGCTGCATTGGCTGGAAAATGGCGGCCCGGCGGTCGTCGCGCCTACCCGTCGCGGTTTCGGGTCGACGGTGATCGAGCGATCCATCCCCTATGACCTGGATGGCAAGGCGGAGATTTCCTATCGGCTGGCGGGACTGGAAGCGCATTTCTGCGTCCCGTCCGCTCATGTGGTGTCGGTGCTGCCCGACGTCACCGGGTCGGAGCGGAGCAAGCCCGTGCTCGCGCCCACGCCCGAACTGCTCAAGGGCCGCCATGTCCTGCTGGTCGAGGATAATATGATCATCGCCATGGACGGCGAGGATGCGCTGCGCGATCTGGGCGCGGAGGTGATCACCGCTGCCAGCGTGGGCCGTGCGCGCGAAGCGATCATGCTCCATCCGGTCGATCTTGCGGTGCTGGACTTCAACCTCGGCCAGGAGACGAGCCTGCCGATCGCGGACCTGCTGGCGGAGCGCGGCGTGGGCTTTCTCTTTGCGACGGGCTATGGCGACGGGCTCGACCTGCCCGATCGGTTCGGCGACGTGACCCTGCTGAAGAAGCCCTATTCGGGCGCTACCCTGGCACAGGCGATCGGGCCGATACTTGCCGGGGCGGGCTAGAGCGGTTTACGATCTGATTGCATCAGATCGACCGCTCTATTTCTTTGTTTTCCCGCGATTTCTTAACCAGCGATCGATTCCGATCGCTTGGAAATCGCTCTAACATCCCGGAAACGGATTGTTTCGCCGGCCATCGTTGCGCGGGGCAATCTGTGGCCTGATATAGGGGGCATGAAACAGCCAAGCCTATTCATCCCCCATGGCGGCGGTCCGTGCTTCTTCATGGACCCGGCCGATCCCGACCGGCCGCACAGCGATCCCATGTGGCATTCGATGCAGGCCTATCTGGCGGACCTGATCGCGACCCTGCCGGAACGGCCGCGCGCCGTGCTGATCGTGTCGGGCCATTGGGAAACGCCGGCCTTCACGGTACATGCGGGAGAGGCGCCGCCGCTGCTGTTCGACTATTATAACTTTCCGCCGCATACCTACAGGCTGCGCTGGGACGCGCCGGGTGCGCCGGCCTTGGCAGGTCGCGCCGCAGATCTGCTGCAGCAGGCTGGCTTGCCGGTCGCGGAGGAGACCGAGCGCGGATGGGACCATGGTGTCTTCATCCCGATGAAGGTCGCCATTCCCCAGGTCGACATTCCGGTCGTCCAACTGTCCTTGCATCAGAGCCTCGACCCGGCACTTCACATAGCCGCAGGGCGCGCGCTTGCGCCGCTGCGGGACGAGGGCGTGCTGATCATCGGATCGGGCATGAGCTTCCACAATCTGCGCATCCGCGGCCCGCAGGCGACCGCGCCATCGCTGCTATGGGACGAGGCACTGGCCGATGCCGCGACCGATCCCGATCCCACTCGCCGGGCCCAGCGTGTCAGCGACTGGGAACAACTGCCCGAAGCGCGCTTCGCCCACCCGCGGGAGGAACATCTGCTGCCGCTCATGGTCGCGCTCGGGGCAGGAGGTGAGGACAGCGCGCAACTCGACCATCGCAGCACGGTGCTGGGCTGGACCGTTTCGGCCTACCGTTTCGGGTAGATGCCCTTCAGGGCCGCCGCAAAGCCGGAACCGATCGCGCCGCTTCATCGGGGGTCACGCCGGGGGGCGGGGCGGCTTCCACCTGTTCCTCGCCGCGCATGACCCGGCCCGCGCGCTGGATCGCGCCGCGCAGCCGGGGATAGATGCCGCACCGGCAGAGATTGGTGATGGCGGCGTCGATCTGCTCGTCGTCGGGATTGCCGTTGCGCTTGAGCAGCACGGCGGCGGCCATGATCACGCCCGGAATGCAATAGCCGCATTGGGAGACATTGTCGGCGGCGAACACCTGTTGCAGGGGATGACCGCGATCGGGCGACAGGCCTTCGATCGTCGTGACGAAGCGTCCTTCGGTGTTGCGGATCGACACCTGGCAGGATCGCACCGCCTCGCCGTCGATATCGACGGTGCAGGCGCCACAATCGCCGGTGCCGCAGCCATATTTGGTGCCCGTGAGGTTCGACGCGTCGCGCAAGGCCCAGAGCAGCGGCGTGTCCGGGTCCATCCGATATTGGACCGGGCGATCGTTGACGGTGAATTTGGTCATGCCACCTCGTCCCCCTCCACCTTATGGTAGAGTACCTCGTTGCGGATGTGGATAGTGCGCGAGGCGAGGCGGATTTCCTGGATGAACGTGCCGAAAGCGGCGGCCTGCAGCACCATCGCCAGGCTGAAGAGAATCGCGATCGGCGTGCCGAGATGCGCGCCGAACAGATTGCCCGCGAACAGCAGGATGACGACCAGGCAGACCGCGCAGGCCGACGCCACCGTCAGGAAGATGGAGGCGTTGACGACGCTCATCCGCCGATCGAGCACCCGGATTTCGCTCACCATCCGGTCATGCTCCTTGCCGCGGGAGGTAAGGATTTTCTCCTCGACCAGCCGGGCGCGGTCGATGATCCGCGCCAGCCGCCCGACGCAGACATTCAGGAACGCCCCGATACCCGCCAGCAGGAAAACCGGCGCGAGCGCGAGCTGGATCGTCTGCGCGACCTGGGAGACTTGCGGGATGGGGATCATGATCGAGGCGGTTTCACCATGCCGCACCATGCAGCGCATGCGGAAGGAAATGGCAAGCCATCATGTGCTCCGGCAACTCGTTTCGGCAAGACGAGCTACAGCGCGCTGCGTTAGATCAGACCCACTCCGTTCGGTTCGAGTAGGCTTCGAGCCGGTCGAGAAGCCGTATCGAGAATGCTGGCACAGCGCTGATTTCTCGACTTCGGTTCTCGACCGGCTCGAACCTGCGCTCGAAACGAACGGTTATATTTTAGTGCTCGGAGCTCTGGAATAGAAAGCAGTTCTCCGGTCAGGCAGCGCCCTTGGTCGACGGCGTGTTGATGCCCATCGACTTCAGATATTGCTTGATGTTGCGCGCGGCCTGCCGCAGCCGCTGCTCATTTTCCACCATGGCGATGCGCACATAGCCTTCGCCATCCTCGCCATAGCCGACGCCCGGCGCCACCGCGACCTTGGCATGGGTCAGCAGTTGCTTGGAAAATTCCAGGCTCCCCATCTCCCGAAGCGCGGGCGGCAGCGGGGCCCAGGCGAACATCGACGCCTTGGGCGGGGGGATTTCCCATCCGGCGCGGCCGAACGCCTCCACCATCACGTCGCGGCGCTTGTGATAGAGTTCGCGATTCTTCTCGACGATGTCCTGCGGTCCGTTGAGCGCGGCGCAGGCCGCCGCCTGGATCGGCGTGAAGGCGCCATAGTCGAGATAGGATTTCACCCGCTTCAAGGCCGCGATCAACTGCTTGTTGCCGACCGCGAAACCGATGCGCCAGCCCGCCATCGAATAGGTTTTCGAGAGCGAGGTGAATTCGACCGCCACATCCTTGGCGCCCGGCACCTGCAGGATGGAAGGCGTCGGATTGCCGTCATAATAAAGCTCGGAATAGGCAAGGTCGGAGAGTACCCAGACCTTGTTCTCCTTCGCCCAGGCGACCAGCCGCTCGTAAAAGGCGAGGTCGACCGTCTCGGCCGTCGGGTTGCTGGGATAGCCGACCACCAGGATCGATGGGCGCGGCACGGTGAAGGCCATCGCCCGTTCCAGCGACTTCCAATATTGCTCGTCCGGCGTGGTCGGCACCGAGCGGATGGTGGCGCCCGCGATGATGAAGCCGAACATGTGGATCGGATAGCTGGGGTTGGGCGCCAGCACGACATCGCCCGGCGCGGTGATCGCGGTGGCGAGGCTGGCCAAGCCCTCCTTCGACCCCATCGTCACCACCACCTCTGTTTCGGGATCGAGGTCGACCCCGAAGCGGCGGCCATAATAATTGGCCTGAGCCTTCCGCAGCCCCGGAATCCCCATCGACTGGGAATAGCCGTGTGCGCTCGGCTTCTGCGCGACTTCGCACAGCTTGGCGATCACATGGTCGGGCGGCGGCAGGTCGGGATTGCCCATGCCAAGGTCGATAATGTCCTCGCCCGCGGCTCGCGCGGCGGCCCGCATCGCATTGACTTCGGCGATGACATAGGGCGGCAGGCGCTTCATGCGGTAGAATTCTTCGGACATTATAGGGCTTTCCTGAAAGGTCTCCGTAGGGAATAAAGGTGCGTGCGCTGCGGCGCGACGCGGTTCGGCTATAACCCGCTCAACTGCCTCGCGCCAGTGAAAGCGCAACGCCCGGCGATGCCAGGAAGGGGAAGGTGGCCATGAAAGCACAGGACCTCGTTGAACCGCATTTGCCGACCCTGGAACAGATGCAGCAATGGACCGATGTGCTTGGCCGCACTCAGCAATTATTGCTGGAGCAGGCGGCAGGCGCCACCGGCCAGACGCTGCCCTTCGATGCACAGGCTGTATCGCGCATCCAGACCAGTTTCGCCGATGAAGGGCTCGCCTTGTGGCAACGCTTCCTCGATTCGGGCGGCATGCTGCGCGATCAGCCCGAACCGCCGCCGCCCGGCAGCCCTGCCGCGCGCAAGGATCGCCGCTTTGCCGACCCGGCCTGGACGGCCCATCCCTTTTACGACCTCATCAAGCAAAGCTATCTGCTGCTGGCGGACTATCTGCTCAAGCTCAGTGACGCGGTCGACGGCGTGGAGCCCAAGCAGAAGGCGAAGCTGCGTTTCGCCACCAGCGGCCTGCTGGACGCCATGGCCCCCAGCAACTTCGCCTTCACCAATCCCAAGGTGATGGAGGCGACGCTGCAGAGCGGCGGCGAAAATCTGGTCAGGGGCCTCAAGCATATGCTGGCCGACCTGGAGAAGGGGCAGCTCACGCATACCGATGGCTCCAGCTTCGAAGTCGGGCGCAACCTTGCCGCGACGCCGGGGAAGGTGATCAAGGAAACGCCGCTCTACCAGCTGATCCACTATGCGCCGACCACCGAAACGGTGCTGGAAACGCCGCTGGTCATCTTCCCGCCGTGGATCAACCGCTTCTACATTCTCGACCTCGCGCCGGAGAAGAGTTTCGTCAAATGGGCGGTCGATCAGGGGGTGAGCGTCTTCCTGGTGTCGTGGAAGTCCGCCGACGCGTCGATGAAGGATCTGCTGTGGGATGATTATATCCTGCGCGGTCAGATCGACGCGATCGACACGGTGCGCGATCTGCTTGGCGTGCCCAGCGTCCACACGATAGGCTATTGCGTCGCGGGCACGACGCTCGCCGCAACGCTGGCGCTGCTGGCGGCGCGGGGAGAGGCGGACAAGGTGGCCAGCGCCACCTTCTTCACCGCGCAGGTCGATTTCAGCGAGGCGGGCGACCTAGGCCTGTTCGTCGATGACGAACAGATGAAGCTGGTGGAGCAGATCTCGTCGGGCGGTTTCCTGGACGGGCGCTATATGGCCGCGACCTTCAACCTGCTGCGCGGGCGCGACCTGATCTGGAACTATGTGGTCAACAATTACCTGCTGGGTCAGGATTATCCGCCTTTCGACCTGCTCTACTGGAATGGCGACACGACCAATCTGCCGGCGCGCTGGCACAGGGATTATCTGTGCCAGCTCTATCGCGACAATCTGCTGGTTCAGCCCGGCGCGATCAGCGTCGACGGCACGCCGATCGACCTGCGTCGGATCAAGACGCCGGCCTATGTGCAGGCGGGGCGGGAAGATCATATCGCGCCGCCCGAAAGCGTGTGGAAGCTGACGTCGCAGCTGGCGGGGCCGGTGCGGTTCCTGCTGGCAGGATCAGGCCATATCGCCGGGGTCATCAATCCGCCGGCGGCAGGCAAATATCAATATTGGACCTGCGCCGGGCCGCAACCCTCGCTCGATCACTTCATTGAGCAGGCGCGGGAAACCAGGGGCAGCTGGTGGCCGGACTGGATCGACTGGATTCGCGGCCTGAGTGATTCGCAGGTGCCGGCAAAAAAAGGGGCGCGAGTCCCCGGCAAGGGCAAGCTCAAGGCGGTCGAAGACGCGCCCGGACGCTACGTAAAGGCAAGGTAAACCCTCTTTTCCCAGGCGTTTGCGGTAAGTTGCCGCTCCAGCGCGGCGAGTGGCCCGACATATCTTTGCTGCACCGCACAAAAGCGCTTGCAAAATCGCTGGGGCGGCTATATTGTGCACTGCAACAAACGGAGGGTGTGCATGGCAGTGACTCCCAAGCCCGGTCCCCGCAAGGCGGTGACCAAAAAGTCTTCGACCACCCTTTCCGCCAGTGAGGCGCTGAAGGCGGCGGAAGCGGCGATCGAAACGCGTCAGGAAGCGAAACCCGCGCCTCAGCCGGCCGCGCCCAAAGCCCCGGCCCCGCAAGCCAAGGCCCCGGTGCCGCAAGCCAAGGCCACACCTGCGGAAAAGGTTGATCCGGTCGCGATCGTTGCCGCTACCACGGCGGTCGACGCAGCGCCCGAACCCCCGGTCGCTGAAACGCCGGTGGTCGAGCCGGCTCCCTCCGCCCCGGCACCAGCGGCGAGCGTGCCGCCGGTTGAATTCACGGAATCCAAGAGCCTGTCACCCAAGGCCGGGCCGGTAGAGCCCAAATCGCTGGCCGCCACAGAAGGAACCAATGTGATGAACGATGTGATCGAAACCGGAAAGAAGTTCGCTGAAGAAACCAAGGCCAAGCTCGAAACGGTCTATGCCGACCTGAACGAGAAGGCGAAGGCGAGCGTCGAGAAGTCGACCAAGGCCATCGAGGAACTGAGCGACATCGCCAAGGGCAATGTCGAGGCGCTGGTGGAATCCGGCAAGATCGCTGCCAAGGGTTTCGAGACCCTGGGCCAGGAAGCCGTCGATTACAGCCGCAAGAATTTCGAGAAGGCGACCGCCTCGCTCAAGAGCTTCTCGACCGTGAAGACGCCGACCGAATTTTTCCAGCTGCAGAGCCAGCTCTTTTCGAGCAGCTTTGACGAACTGACCAAGGAAGCGGCCAAGAGCAGCGAAGCGCTGATCAAGCTGGCCGGCGAAGTGGCCCAGCCGCTGACCGCCCGCGTCACCGTCGTGACCGACAAGGTGAAGGCGCTCGCCGCCTGACAAGGTCCAGAAGGCATTGATATCGCCGGAAAACGGCCTTCATCCAGGTGAAGGCCGTTTTCTTTTGCCCTGTTCGCGGGCATCGCGTGATGACTCGTCATGCCTGCCCTTGCCATGGGCGGTGGAATCGCCATATTCTCAGCCATCATGAGCAGCATCAGCATAGCGGCATATCCCGTGACGATGGCGGGTAGGGATCAGGACGACCAGGGCGAAGGCCCCAATGTCGGGATCGCTACGCGTACCCGTGCCCGGACGAAGAAGCCCTCGCTCTACAAGGTGCTGATGCTGAATGACGATTATACGCCGATGGAGTTCGTCGTGCATGTGCTCCAGCAATTTTTCCGCATGGATATGGAAGAAGCCACGCGCGTGATGCTTCACGTTCACCAGCGCGGGGTAGGCGTATGCGGCATCTTCAGCTACGAGGTCGCCGAGACGAAGGTGAACCAGGTCATGGATTTCGCCCGGCAGAACCAGCATCCGCTGCAGTGCACGTTGGAAAAGGCCTGATCGCGCTCCAGCCTTCCCGCGCGCGCCGGCCGATCGCGGCCATGCCTTGTTCGCCGCGCCGCTGCATCAATACGGTTATCCTATGTTAACGATGTTGCGCTAAGCCGTTCGCGCTTATGCCACTTGTCCTTCGCCATCCTGCAGCCTGGTTGGAGCCGATGCTCATCGGCGGCGGCTATATGCTGCTGGCGTCGCTGGCGCTGATAAGTTCGCGCTTTGGAGGGGGGCTGGCCTTCATCTGGGCCGCCAACGCCTTGCTGATGGCGGAGCTGATGACATGCCGCGCCGCCCACTGGCCGCGCGTCATCGCCACCTGCGGGCTCGCCAGCATGATATCGACCGCCTTGTTCGGCATGGGGCCGGCCGCCGCGGTGCCGATGGCGGTGGTCAATATTGCCGAATCGCTGATCGTGGCGGGGCTGTGCCGCCGTTTCGTGCCCGGCTGGAAATTGTCCGACGGGTCGATGTGGCCGCTCCTCATCTTCATGGTCGCGCTGTGCGGCCCGGCAAACGGCATCGTCGGTCTTGGCGCCGCTTGGATTGCCGCGCAGCAGACGGGCGTCTCCCCCGGCGCGGCTTGGCTGCAATGGTATAGCGGTCATGTGCTGGGCGGTCTGACCTGCGCACCGATCCTGATGATGCTGCTGCAGGGTGAACTCGGCCGCTGGATGCGTGAGACGCCGGTGCGCCGCCGGGTGGAAGCGCTGGGTCTGCTGATCCTGTTCGCGCTCATGGCGGTCTTCGTCTTCTATGTCGCGCGTTACCCGATGCTGTTCGTGCTGCTGCTGCCGCTGGTGGCCATCGCTTTCCGCGTCGGCCATCTGGGCGCCGCTGCGTCGGTCGGCCTGCTGGCAGCCATCGGCGGCGCGGCGACGCTGACCGGGCATGGACCGTTCCACATGGTTCCCGGCACCTTGGGAGAGCGGACGCAGTTCTTTCAGCTGTTCCTCGCCTTCAGCTTCCTGCTGTCGATGCCGATCGCGGCAGAGCTGAATGGCAGGCGCCGTCTGCTCCAACTGCTGCAGGACAGCGAAGCGCGCTACCGCGCCATCGCGGAACATAGCGGCGATGTGGTGCTCAATGTCGGCGTGAATGGCCTCATCGAATATGCGTCGCCCTCCGCTGCGGAGCAGATCGGCTGCGCGCCCGGCAGTCTGTTGGGCAAGCCGGTCGCGGACCTGGTCGATCCGATGGATCGGACGCATGTCATCGCCGCGCACCGCGGCGCCCTGGCGCGGCCGGGCGACGTGCAGACGGTCGAGTTTCGCCCGCTGCGCTTCACCGAAGGGCTCGACTGGTGCGAGATGGTGAGCCGAGCGATGCTCGATGAACATGGCGAGCCGACCGGGGTGGTCAGTACGATCCGCGACATGTCCCGCCACAAGGCCAAGCAGCGCGCGCTGCAACTGGTGGCGGCCGTGGATTCGCTGACGGGAGCGGACAGCCGCGGCGCCTTCCTTTCGAAGCTGGAACAGGAAATCCTGCGGGTCGACCGGGGCGCGCGCGCCTGCCTGCTGTTGATCGACATCGATCATTTCAAGGCGGTCAACGACCGCTACGGCCATGGGGCAGGGGACAAGGTGCTTTCCGATTTCGTCGAACGCCTGCGACCGGGGCTGCGCGGCGTCGACAGCATCGGGCGGCTCGGCGGCGAGGAGTTCGCCGTGCTGCTGAGCGGCACTGACATCCAGCGCGCCAGCATGGTGTGCGAACGGCTGCGCAGCCTGGTGTCAGCCGAACCGATACGGACCGCCGCAGGGGAGGCGATCTGCGTGACCTTCAGCGCCGGTCTGGTCGAACTGGAAAGCGGCGCGGCGAAGCGCGACGTGCTGGAGGCGGCGGACAAGGCGCTCTACCGCGCCAAGCATAGTGGCCGGAACTGCTTGCGGCTCGCGGCCTGACAGGCGACGCGACGGCCCGTTCTCCGTCCCGGGAGGGAAAGCGTAGACGCACCCGAAATTTCGCGGATGATATATTGTAACTTCATCTGCGCTGGCCTATGTAACGGCTACCATGCCGATCAGCCTCCGCTCCAGCCTGTTGAATGGCCGCCTCGATCGCCTTGCGATCACGCTGTCGGGCATGTGCGTGGCGCATTGTTTCGGGACGGCGGTGCTGCTGGGCGTGCTGGCGTCGGCCGGCGGCATATTGGAAAGCCCGATCTTCCATGAAGCGGGGCTGGCGCTGGCGATCCTGCTCGGCGCCGTCGCGCTCGGCCATGGCGCCCTGGTCCATGGCTTCATGATGCCCGCGGCGATCGGATCGCTCGGACTCGGCATCATGGCCGGCGCGCTGACGCTCGACCATGGCTGGCAGGAAAGCGCCTATACGCTCATGGGTGTCGCCATCCTCGCGCTAGGCCACGATCTCAATCATCGCGCCGGGCGCTAAGGCTCGCCTTTCTCCATGAAAAAGGGGACCGGCCTGGGTCCCCTTTCGCATTCCCATTCGTCCGCGGCGAATCACAGATGCTTGCGTTCCAGCCTGTGTTCGCCCTTCACCCAGCGCACCGTGCCGGTGCTGGCGCGCATCACCACGCTGTCGGTCGTCAGCTTGCCGCCGGGGAGGCGCTTCACCCCGCCAAGCAGCGAGCCGTCGGTGACGCCCGTCGCCGCGAAGATGCAGTCGCCCTTGGCCAATTCCTTGAGGTCGTAGACCTTGTCGAGATCGGTGATGCCCCATTTGCGCGCGCGGGCGCGTTCGTCGTCGTTGCGGAACAGCAGCTTGCCCTTGAACTGCCCGCCGACGCAGCGCAGCGCGGCGCAGGCCAGGACGCCTTCGGGCGCGCCGCCCGAACCCATATAGATGTCGATATTGGTTTCGGGATTGGTGGTCGCGATCACCCCGGCGACGTCGCCGTCCGGGATCAGCATGATGCCGCACCCGATCGCGCGCAGCTCTGCGATCAGCTTTTCGTGGCGCGGGCGGTCGAGCACGCAGACGATGATCTCGTGCGGATCGACGCCCTTGGCCGCGGCGACCGCTTCGACATTTTCCTTCACCGATCGGTTGAGGTCGATGACCCCCTCCGGATAGCCCGGCCCGACGGCAAGCTTTTCCATATAGACGTCAGGGGCGTTCAACAGGCCGCCTTCTTCCGAGATCGCCAGGACGGCGAGGGCGTTGGGCCCGGCCTTGGCGGTGATCGTCGTACCTTCCAGCGGGTCGAGCGCGATGTCGATCCGGGGGCCCGTGCCGATCGCGCTGCCGACCTTTTCGCCGATATAGAGCATGGGGGCTTCGTCGCGCTCTCCTTCGCCGATGACGACGGTGCCGTCCATGTAGAGATCGTTGAAGGCCAGGCGCATCGCTTCGACCGCGGCGGCATCCGCCGCCTTCTCGTCACCGCGCCCGATCAGCCTGGAAGCCGCGATCGCAGCCGCTTCGGTGACGCGCACCATCTCCAGCACCAAGACGCGGTCGAGTGTCGAGCTAGCCTGCACCATTGGGAATCCCTCTGCTTATAGGTGTCGGCGCTGGCGATACGGAGTCCGCCCCGGCTTGTCGAGCCATGGGCCTGCTTTTCGCGGCGCCCATGCAACGGAAAGCCGCCCTTCGCGTTGCAACGGTAAAGCTATCGAGGGGAGGGGCGCAAAAATGATTGTCGCGCTCATCGCCGCCAGTCTCGTTGCCCATTCCGTTCATCAGCCGCATCCTGCCAGGCCGTACCTGCCCTCTGCCTGACCGGCGAGGAGGAGCGCGCGCACCTGCCGAGCGAGCGCGGCGCCCCGGCAACGGACAGCAAGATGCGCGCCTTTCGCTTCGATCCGCGCCCTTGTCGGGTGGTGGGCAATCTCGATTGCCCCAAGCAGGCGCGGCTGCAGCTGTTCAGGCTGGGTGAACCGCTGCGCGATACATGGGCGCGCAGCTTCGGGCCGCGTTGAACTGCAGCCTCAGTCCAGAATATGCATGACCATCGGCTGCTGAAGCAGGCTGTCCGATCCGGAAAGCCGTTCCAACGTGTTCAGCACGCAGCGTTCTTCGCCGGCATGGGTGACGATCGCCACCAGCACGCCATCCTCCTGATTGGTGCCGCGCTGGATCATGCTCTCGATCGACACGCCGGCATCGCGCGTTGCGGCGGCGATCTCGGCCAGAACGCCGGGGCGGTCCTGCACCTTGAAGCGCAGATAGGCGCGGCCGACGCGGCGGCCGGCATCGGCCGGCGGCTGCTGCGCCAGCGCGGCGATCGGCATGGCGAAGGCGTCGCCATATTCGTCGCGCGCGACGTCGATCAGGTCGGCCACCACGGCAGAGGCGGTCGGACCGTCGCCGGCGCCGCGTCCCTGGAAGAACAGCCGGCCGACGAAATTGCCTTCCGCCACCACGGCGTTGAGCGACCCGTCGACATGGGCGAGCGGATGGTCGAGCGGCACCAGCATCGGATGCACGCGCTGGAACAGGCCGTCCGTGCCATTCTCCGCCATGCCGACCAGGCGGATGCGATAGCCGAGCGCGGCGGCTTCCGCGATGTCGGCGGCGATGACGTGGCGGATGCCGGTGGTCGCGACATTGGCGAAATCCAGCTCGGTGCCGAAGGCGAGGCTGGCGAGGATGGTCAGTTTGTGCGCGGCGTCGACGCCGTCGATGTCGAAGCTCGGGTCGGTTTCGGCATAGCCCAGTTCCTGCGCTTCCTTGAGCACTTCGTCGAAGCCGCGTCCTTCCTTTTCCATGGTGGTCAGGATGTAGTTGCAGGTGCCGTTGAGGATGCCGTAGACGCGGCTGATCTCGTTCGCGGCCGCACCTTCGCGCATGCCCTTGATGACCGGGATGCCGCCCGCGACCGCGGCTTCATATTTGAGCGCGATGCCCGCCTTTTCGGCGAGCGCCGCAAGATCGAGCCCATGATGCGCCAGCATCGCCTTGTTCGCGGTGACGAAGGGCTTGCCGGCGTTCAGGCATTGCCGCGCCAGGGTGAGCGCCGGGCCGTCCGCGCCGCCGATCAGCTCGACCACCACATCGATATCGTCGCGGGTCGCCAGCGTCGTCATGTCGTCCACCCATTCGTAAGGGGTGAGGTCGACACCGCGATCCTTGTTCCGGTCGCGCGCGGAAATGGCGACGATCTGGATCGGGCAGCCGGCGCGCCGCGCGATCAGGTCGGCATTGGTCTGCAGCAGCCGAATGACTCCGCCGCCCACCGTGCCGAGGCCGACAAGCGCGACGCGCAGCGGGGCATGGCGATGCAGATTGGTCATGACTCTCTCTTGTCCTTAGGCTGGCATGAAGCCGCGCTGATAGCCGCCAATGCGCCGCTGTCCAAGGAAAAGGACAGGGCGCGCCGGCAGTGCGGACGATCAGATCAGGAACGCGTGCGGTTGCACCGGCCCAGCGCCTGTATGACGAAGGCGTAATCGGCGCGCGCGGCTTCGGCATCCTGGGGCAGCAGCGCCCGCACGGACTGTGCCGGCAGGGTTGGCGGCAGGCCGCAGGCCAGGCGATACCAGAGCAGGCTGCCCGGTGCGGGCGGCCGCGCGGCTTCGTCGACGATCTCGCCCAGGGCGACGGCCCAGCGCGGGTCTTGACCGGGCCGGCGCAGCACCGACAGGGACACCGGATCGCCGGTTTCGGTGCGCAGGAATATCTGGGTCTCGCCTTCGCCCGCCACCGTGCCGGCAACATGAAAGGCATCACCCGGGCCCAGGATGCGGGGCGGGGCGCCATTGGCCACCAGTTCCGACAGGATCGCCTTTACCTGGCTCACCGTGGCGGGCGTTGCGGGAATCTGTGCATCGCGCGCGACCAGCTGCACTTCGCCCGGCCGGCCTGCCGGTCGCGCGAACAGGATCACCTGCGTCTTCTTCAGCTTGGGCACTTTGCCCCGAGCGGTGAGCGGTGCGTCGTAAAGATAGCGGATGGTGGGGCTGATACCCCCTTCGCCGCGAATCAAACTGCTCACTTGGGCCTCCACATAGAGGCGTCGACGACCATTGGATAGGCTTCCGACCCGCTCGGGCGGGATTTCGATGATGTTGCGGATTCGCGCCACCGCTACCAGCGATGCGGCATCGGCAAGGTCGGCAATGTCGGCGTAGGACAGCGCTGCGCCCGCCTCCGCCGCCGGGGCGGTTCCAGCCTGCCGAGCCGCCGAAACCTGCGGAGATGCGGCGAAAAAAAGGCATGCGGCGAATGCGATCGGAAGGGGAGTGGGGGATTTGCTTTTCATGTTCGTCCTATGGAGAGCAGTCCGTTGCAATGTTATCACAGGCAAGTCATTCCGATGCAAAATGGTAATCGCAAATGTGGATATCGATAAAGCGTTTGCGTGCCACGATGCGCCGCGATAGGAGTTCGCACGGTAGCAAATGAACGGATAGGGGCCAAGCTGACCGGGGCAACCCGGCCAACTAGGGCCGTTTTTGGCTTATTTGCCGATAATCAACTGGTAAGCTGAGTTAAGGAGTGTCGTTGCCGAATGGCCTATGCTGACCACTCGCAAGGATCGAGTCGCACGATCTCGATCATTATCGTCGCCCTGATTCACGCTGTTCTGGGTTATGCCTTCGTCACCGGTCTTGGCATGAAATATGTCAAAAAGGCGGCGGAACAGCTGAACGTGATCGACGTGAAGGAGGAACCGCCACCACCCGATGAGGAGCCGCCGCCGCCGCCGCCGGATCAGCCGGTCGAGCCGCCGCCGGTCGTTGCTCCCCCGCCGATCGTTCAGACGCCGGCCCCCGCGCCGCCGATCCAGACCGTTCGGACCCCGCCGCCGGTATTCAACCCGGTGCCGGTCGCTGCTCCGCCGCCGCCGGCTCCGCCGCCGCCTGCGGTGCCTGCCTCTCGTGCCTCGCCGCGCAGTGCCCCGGGCAGCTGGCTCAGCGACGCCGACTATCCGAGCCGCGCGCAGCGTGAAGAACGCTCGGGTACGGCCGGTTTCCGGCTCGAAATCGGTCCGGATGGTCGTGTGACCAACTGCACCATCACCTCCTCGACCGGTCATGCCGACCTCGACGAGGCGACCTGTCGCTTGTTGCCGAGGCGCGCGAAATTCAAGCCGGCGACAGCAGCTGGGGGCGGTCCGATGTCGGATACGTACAACGGTCGTATCACCTGGCGCCTACCCGAATAATCGTGATGGGAAGGCAGGCGCCGCCGCCTTCCCCTTGTATTGATCCTTTGAGAGGGAAGTCTTGAACATGTTGACGTATCTCGCAGCCGCTGCTGCCGCCGCGCCGAAGCCGGAGAACCCCTACGGTCTGATGGAAGCCCTTCAGCAGGGCGGCACCATCGCCTGGACCGTTTTCATCATCCTTTGCGGTATGTCGGTCGGCACTTTCTACATTCTGTTCACCAAGCTGATCGAACAGCAGAAGGTCCTCAACCAGGGCAAGAAGGTCCGCGCGACCTTCTGGCGCGCCGCGACGCTGAAGGAAGGTTCGGCGAAGCTGGAAAAGAACTCCGCCTACAAGCAGATCGTCGATGACGGCATCAAGGCGCAGGAAGAGCATACCAAGCTGACCGACCCGGTCGAAGCCCATGACTGGCTGCACGGCTCGCTGGCGCGTTCGGAAGCCGCGATCAACTCGAAGCTGGGCGGTGGTCTGGCCTTCCTCGCGACCGTCGGTTCGACCTCGCCGTTCATCGGTCTGTTCGGTACGGTTATCGGCATCTACCGCGCCCTGATCAAGATCGGCGCCGCCGGTCAGGCCTCGATCGACGCCGTCGCCGGCCCGGTCGGTGAAGCGCTGATCATGACCGCCCTGGGTCTGGCCGTGGCCGTTCCCGCGGTGCTCGCCTACAACTTCCTGCAGCGCCGCAACAAGTCGATCGCCGAGCAGCTCAACGGCTTCACCGTCGACCTGCTGGCTCACCTGGTGTCGAACGGCGCCGTGAAGCCCTCGTTCGCCACCGCTCCGGCTGCTCCGGCTGCCAAGCCGGCCGCGGCTCCGACCAAGGCCTGATAGGCTGGGATGCCGGTGGGACCGGGCGGCGGCTGCGACTGCCCGGTTTCCCACCGGACGTGCCCTGCCTCACGGGGCGCCATCGACAAGCATGTTAGGAATTAATCAATGGCAATGAGTGTTGGCTCCGACGGCGGTGATGACAAGCCGATGTCCGACATCAACACGACGCCGCTCGTCGACGTCATGCTGGTGTTGCTCATCATCTTCCTCATCGCGGTCCCGGTCGTCGTCCAGACGGTTCAGCTGCAGCTCCCCAAGGTCGCGTTCGAGCCGACGACGACGAAGCCGGAAAATGTCTCCCTGTCGATCACGCAGGGCTCGGACGGCAGCTGTGCGGTATATTGGAACCTGACCAGAGTGTCTTCGGACGAGTTGCTCGACCGCGCGGTCGCAAAGCTCGAAGCGGACATCAAGAAAGCAGGCGGCGTTGAAAATCTGACGCCCGAGGATCTGCCCGAAGTGCACATCCGCGGCGACATCAACGTCCCCTATCGGTGCATCGGCGGCACCATCTACACGATGCAGCGCGCCGGTTTCCCGAAGGTCGGCTTCATCTCCGAACCCGAACCGGGTTCGCATGTGCAGCGGCTTTAAGTTTTAGGAGTATCGCCCCATGGCAATGAGCGCCGGAAGTGAAGATGGCGAGCCGATGGTGGAAATGAACACGACGCCGTTGATCGACGTCATGCTCGTTCTCCTCATCATGTTCATCATCACGATCCCGATCCAGACCCACGCGGTCAAGATCGACCTGCCGCAGAATGCGCCGCCGACAGACAGCGTGATCGACCCTGTGAAGAACAAGGTCGCGATCGACGCCGCTGGTCTGATCACCTGGAATGGTTCGGCCATCGACCTGCTGACCCTGCGTCAGTATCTGCAGCAGTCGCTGCGGCTGCCGGTCGAGCCCGAACTGCAGTTCCAGCCGAACGCTTCGACCCGCTACGTCGTCGTTGACGAGGTGTTGGCCGAAATCAAGCGCGCGGGCGTGACGAAGCTGGGCTTTGTCGGCAACGAACAATACGGTAAATTCTAAACAGGTTGGGGACGCCGCCGCCGCCGGGCCGGGGATATGACTTCCCGTTTCCGGGCGCGGCTGGGGTGACGCAACCAGCCTGGCGATTGACCGCCACTCCAGGGGGCCGCTGACGCGGCCCCTTATTTTATGGCGTCCCTCATCGCTCGCTTGCGGTTGTGCATCGCGCAGCCGTCGATCCGCCGACGCGCGATTAATGATTTCTTCACCGTGATCAGCGATAGTCGCGGCGAAGGACGCGACGACGGGCCATGGGCGCTGAGTTTCAAATCGACTTGAACAGGAAGAACGGCCGTTTCGCCGAACGGCGCCATGTGCATGTTCCGATCAAGGTGCGCCGACCGGGCGAAACCTGGTTCAAGAGCCACATCACCGATCTTTCCGTCACCGGCTTTCGCCTGCAGAGCTTCATGAAGCTCATGGGCGGGGATGTCCTGTGGATCATGCTGCCCGGATTCGAAGGGCGCCGCGCGCATGTCTTGTGGACGCGGGGGCATGAGGCCGGCTGCCATTTCGAACGGCCGCTACACCCCGCAATTCTCGACCATATCCTCAGGATCAGCCAATAGCATCGCACCCGGCCGCCTGAACCGCAGTCAGGCTGACGGTCGCGCGTTCCGTTGGTAACAGCGGGCTCCCCGGGCGAGCGGGCGCCGTTCGCCGTCCGGTCATAGGCGCCTGCGGTTCAGGCGGCCGGCGCGTCTTGAAACTGCAGGCTCGCCAGCCGTGCATAGAGCCCACGCGCCGCCATCAGCGTTCCATGGTCGCCCTGTTCGACGATTCGGCCTTCGTCCAGCACGATGATGCGGTCAGCCGCGCGTACCGTAGCCAGCCGGTGCGCGATGACGATCGTCGTCCGGCCCGCCATCAGCCGCCCCAGCGCATCCTGCACCAGCCGCTCCGATTCCGCGTCCAGCGCGGACGTCGCTTCATCGAGCAGCAGGATCGGCGCGTTGCGAAGCAGGGCGCGCGCGATCGACAGGCGCTGGCGCTGACCGCCGGACAGGCGCGCGCCACCTTCGCCCAGATAGGTGTCGAGGCCCTGCGGCAAGGCACGCAGAAAGGCTTCGGCATTGGCGGCGCGGGCCGCGGTCCATATCTCCTGATCGGTTGCGTTCCATTGGCCGTAGCGCAGATTGTCGCGGGCGGAGGCGGCGAAGATGATGCTGTCCTGCGGCACCACCGCCATCATGTCGCGCGCCGTGGCCGGGGCCGCCTCAGGCAGCGGCACGCCGTTGAGCCGGATGCGGCCGGCGTCCGGATCGTAGAAGCGCAGTGCAAGCTGGATCAGCGTGGACTTGCCCGCACCCGAAGGGCCGACCAGCGCCACCGTTTCGCCCGCTGCGATGTCCAGCGTCAGGCCGTGCAACGCGGCATGATCGGGGCGCGTCGGATAGCTGAAATGCACGTCTTCGAACGCGAGCCGCGCGCCCGAGGCAAGCAGGGGGATTGGCGTGGGCTCCGGCGGCGCGACGATATCGGGGGTGGCGGTCATCAGTTCGTACAGCCGGCTCGCGGCACCCGCGCCGCGGAGCAGATCGCCCCAGGTTTCCGACAGGGAGCCGAACGCGCCGGCCACCAACCCGCCGGTCAGGACGAAGGCCGCGATGCTGCCGCCCGACAGGCGACCCGCCGCCACGTCGAGCGCGCCCTGCCACATGACGGCGGTGATCGATCCGAACACCAGCGCGATGACGACCGCCGTCATGAAGGCGCGCAGCAGGATGCGCCGCCGCGCCGTGGCGAAGCCTTCCTCCACCGTGGCGTCGAAGCGGGCAGCTTCTCGCTCTTCCTGGCCGAAAGCCTGCACGATCTTCATCGCGCCCAGAACTTCCGACGTGACGCTGCCGACCGCTGCCAGCCGGTCCTGACTGGCGCGTGAGAGGTTGCGCACCCGCCGCCCCAGGCTGATCAGGACCAGCAATATGACGGGAATGCCCAGCAGCAGCAGTGTCGCCAGCTTGGGCGCCAGCGCGAAGAGGAAGATCAGCCCGCCTACCCCCGTCACCAGATTGCGCAACGCCACCGACACGGTCGATCCGACCACCTGATCGATGATGGCGGTGTCGGCCGTCATCCGCGACGCGATTTCGGAAGGGCGGTTTTCCTCAAAGAAGCGCGGCTCCAGCCGCAACAGATTGGCCTGGGTTGCCGATCGGATGTCGGCGACGACCCGCTCGCCCAGCCACGACACGAAATAGAAGCGCGCGGCCGTCGCCATCGCCAGGATCAGCACGATCAGCAGCAGATATTCGAACCAGCGGCTGATATTGCCGCCGCCCATGAAGCCGCGGTCGATGACCAGGCGGAAGCCGCTGGGGATCGCCAGGGTCGCGGCCGACGAGATGATGAGCGCGATCAGCGCGCCGGCGATGCGGCCCGGATAGCGGGCGGCGAAACGCCACAACATGGCCAGGCTGCCGAGGGCGGGACGCGCGTCGTCGCGCGGGGATGGCTGTTGCACATCGTTCATGCCGGCGCGCTTAGCAGCCCGCTCCGCAACCCTCAACGATGATTGGCGTGACGCAGCCTCAGAGCGGCGGCGTAATTTCGGCGGCGAGGGTCATGATCCGGCGCGGCGCGGCCGGTCCGGTCAAGGCATAGGCCATGTCGCCCGCTTCCCAATAGGCGATGATGTCGCCGGCCCGCCGCGCGAGCAGCGGCCGAGCTTCCGCCGGGGTTTCGGCCCGGTCGGCGAAGAAGGACAACGGCTCTCCCGCCGGCGTGACGAGCGACACGGCAATCGCGGGGCTGTCGGGCGTCGGGACCAGTTGTACGTCGGTCACGCGCCAGTTTTGCGGCAGCCGGGGCAGGACGATTCCGGTCGATCGCTTGATCTCCTCGGCATTGAGGGTAGCGCTTTCGACCTGGGAGACCATATTCTGCCGCAGCAGCCCGGCGCGATGGGAGGCCAGCGCCTCATCCACGAAGGGACTCGCCTGCGCCGCCTGCGGAAATTCGCCCAGCGCTCCCCGCGCGATCCAGCCGGTGGCGATCAGCGCGGCGATCGTGGCGGCGCGGCCGAGATGGCGCCAGCCTCGCGAGGCTTCATCGTCGTTGGCGACGGGAATGCTGGTATCCCTGCGACGGCCGACCAAAGTGCCCTTGGTGCCGTCATGCCGCAGCCGGAAATCGATATGCGGCCAGCGCTGCCGCCAGCGCCGCGCCACCAGCCTTTCGCCGGGTCGCGCCGCGTCGTCGAGCAGGACGACGGCATGGGGCGACAGGCGCGAAAACAGACTGTCCGCCGCGCCGCGCACCAGCGGATGGACCGACCAGGGCGGTCCGTCGATGATCAGCAGGTCTATGCGCTCCGGCAAACTGTCGATGGCATACCAGCGGCCCGGCCAGTCGTCGCTTTCCGCCGAAAGCGGGGCATGGCGCAGATCGGCCTTCAGCCCATGCTCGCTCAGCCAGTTGCGCGTCGCGTCGACAAAGCCGCCATGCTGGTCGAAGCTGGTCAGCCGCCCGCCGCCATGCAGCGCCAGCGCGCGGGCGGCGATCAGGGTAGAGGCGCCGGCGCCCAGTTCCACGACATGAGCGGGCCGCAACCGCGCGATTTCGCGCACGATATGGCGCAAAAAGCCGACATCCGCCTTCCAGCTGCCCAGATGGGGGAGGGCGTCATGCGGCAGGCCCAGTTCATCGAGCAGCGCGCGCTTGTCCGCCTTGCGCCCGCCCGAAAGGCTGGCGAGCAGCCAGGGCCAGCTGATCGCGCCGAAGCCCAGGCGCCAGGCCAAGTCGGACAGGCGACGCTGCGCTGTTTCGCCCTGATGTTCCGCCAGGGGCAGGAAGCCGGTCAATTCTCTGGAGGTCACGAAACGCCTATCCTTCAAGTGGAGCCGGCGGGACTATGCGGCGGCTTTGGATTTTCGCATAGAGCCGATGTTCACCCCGTCAATTCTCGTCACAGGAAACGCCCGATGACCCGCATAATTTCCGCGACTGTTGAACGCTGGCCGGTGGCGGGCGCCTTCATCATCAGCCGTGGCGCGAAGACGGTGGTGGATGTCGTCACCTGCACGGTCGGCGACGGAGAGCATGTCGGCCGGGGCGAGGGCACGGCCATCTATTATGAAGGCGAAACGGCCGAAGCCTGCGCGGCGGCGATCAACGCTTATCAGGGCCCGCTCGACCGGCAGATCCTGCTGGAAACGATGCCGCGCGGCGCCGCGCGCAATGCGCTCGACTGCGCGCTCTGGGACCTGGCAGCGCGCCAGGCGGGCGTGCCGGTATGGCAATTGGCCGGCCTGTCCGCGCCCGAACCGCTGCCGACGGCCTTCACCATCAGCCTCAAGGATCCGGCGCAGATGGAGGCGGACGCCCGCGCGGCCGCGGGGCGGGGCTTCGCACTGCTCAAATGCAAGCTGACCGGAGAAGGCGACCGCGCGCGCATCGCCGCCGTGCGGCAGGGCGCGCCCGATGCAAGGCTGATCGTCGATGCGAACGAAAGCTGGCACGATCTCGACATCGCCGCCGAGGCGCAGGCGCTCGCCGCGCTGGGGGTCGAGATGGTCGAGCAACCGATCTTTCACGGCCGCGAGGAAAGGCTGGCGGGGGTGAGGGCGCCGCTGCCGCTCTGCGCCGACGAAAGCTGCCATAGCCGCGCCGACCTCGACCGGCTCGGTGATTTCGACGCGGTCAATATCAAGCTCGACAAGGCCGGTGGCCTTACCGAAGCGCTGGCGCTCGCCAAGGAGGCGCGGGCGCGGGGCTTTCGCATCATGGTGGGCTGCATGCTCGGCACCTCGCTCGGCATCGCGCCGGCGGCGCTGGTGGCGCAGGGTGCGGACTGGATCGACCTGGACGGCGCGCTGCTGCTGGCGAAGGACCGGGACGGCGGGCTCGTCCTGCACGACGGCCTGCTCCGTCCCGGCACGCTATGGGGAACAGGTCAGTAGCCCAGCGTCAGGCCCAGCGCGTAATATTTGGGGCCGATATTGCCCTTGGCGCGCAGCTTGGGGATCAGCGGCATGGCGATGGTGGCGTAAGGGCGCGTATTGTCGCCGCTGAAACGCACGCCGGCGCCGATGGTGGCGAAGGCGGGCAGCGAATAGGTCGCCTCGACCCGGCCATAGAGTTTGGTGTCGCCGTCGCGCAGATAGACGCCGGCGCCCGGCGTCAGGCTGAAGCCGGCGACATCCATTGCATAGCCGGCGCCTATTTCGGTGCCCCAATGACCATCGGCGCGGCCATAGTTGAGTTCCGCGCCCAGACCTTCGGCATGAGCGGGGGCGAGGGTCAGCAGGGGGAGGACGGCGCCGAGCGCCAGCTTTTTCAACATCATGACTCCAGCCTGAGCCGCGACCGGTGGCTCGGGCAAGGGCCGGATGGACGAAGCGAATCGAAAATCCGATCAGGTGAGCGAAGGCCGGGGCGCGCCATCCAGTTCCGCCGGATCGGGATAGGGCATGATCGTCCGCCCGTCCGGCGCGGCGGTGAAGCTGGTCTGGGTGGGATAGGCGAACTCGATGCCCTCGCGCTTGAACCGCTTCCAGATCGCGAGGCCGACGCGGTGGCGCGACAGGAAATAATCGTGCCTGTCGGGATCGGGCACGTCGAAGCTCAGCTCATAATCGAGCGAACTGGCGCCGAAGCGCACCAGTCCCGCATGGACGTAGTGAAAGCCCTCCGCCTCGACGATCTCCTGCAGCAGGGCGGGGAGGGCATCGGCCTGTTCGTCGCTGGTCTGGTAGATGATGCCGAGCGCGAAGGTCACGCGCCGCTGCGTCAGCGTCTGCAGGCTGGTAATCTCCTTCTGCAGCAGATTGGCGTTGGAAATGACCTTCTTCTCGCCGGTCATGGCGCGCAGGCGCGTGCTTTTGAGGCCGATCTTCTCGACCCGCGCGGTGGTCTGGTCATAGGTGATGACCTCGCCCCGGCGGAACGGCTTGTCGAAGATGATCGAGAGCGCGGCGAACAGGTCGGAGAAGATGCCCTGCGCGGCGAGGCCGATCGCGATGCCGCCGATGCCGAGGCCCGCGACCAGGCCGGTCACGTTGACGCCCAGATTGTCCAGCACCACCACGGCGGCAATGGCGAACAGCCCGACCGTCACGAGCACGCGGATCAGGCCCATGGCGTTGGCCAGCGTCTCGCCATGGCCGTCATCGGCGGCGGTGCGGCGCTCGATCAGGCCCAGGATGATTTCGCGCGCCCAGATCGCCGCCTGGAACACGGCGGCGATGGTGAAGAGGAAGGCGATCGTCTTGAGCACCATCTGCGGCGGATTGGCGTAGCTCACCACCAGCCGGGCCGCGACCATCACCATGAAGAAATGGGTCGTGCGCGCGATCGCGCGGCCCACGACGTTGGAAAAGCCGATCGTGTCGCCCGGCCTGCCCTTGATCCGTTTGCCAAAGCCCACCAGCGCGGCGAGCGCCAGATAGATCAGGACCGCAATCCCGACTGCTATCAATATCTGCAGCGAATGGACCGAGAACCAGTGCATCGTCGCCCGCCACATCTCGCCCGGATTGGGCGGGCGGACGGTGATTTCGGGCAGGGCGGGGTCTTTCTTGGCAGCCATGAAGGTCCTTGATTCTGCAGCGGATCAGGCCGCCAGGGGAAGCGCGGCGGCGCCGTCGCATCCTTCCAGAAAAGCGATCAGCCCGCGTTCGTAGCGCGACAGATAGCGCCTGCCGCGCGGCAGGCGAAGCCCCTGCCGCCATTCATCCTGCCCCGATTTGCACAATTCGATGAGCGCAGGGTGGATATGGCTTTTGCGGCTGATCGCGGGCGTGTTGCCCGACGCTTCCACCACCGGCGCGATCATCTGGTTGAGCGAGACCGAAGCCGCGGCCAGCGTTTCGAACGCGATGGCCGACGCGCCCCAGGTGCGGAAATGCCTGGCGGTGAAGTCGCCCGATGTGATCGGCCGTGCGGCTTGGGACAGAACCAGCGGTCGCGATAGGCAGGCAGCATGGCTTCCTTCCCAGAGCCCGATCCGATTGGATTGAATTGGATCGGGCTCTAAGAGTCTTTGGTTTCGGCATTTTGCGAGCCGTCAGCTGTTCCGGCCGACTTCAAAATGCTTTAGCCGAAAACCCGCCTTGTTCAGCTTCGTTCCGATCCCTTCAACCGCCAGCGCAGGCCATGAAGGCCTGCGGGCAGCCGCCAATGCTGCGGATGGCGCCGCGCGACCGACATATGCGCCAGCGTCAAGGTGGCGGCCAATATGGCGGCAGGCAGGGCAAAACGCGCGGTCGCAGGCAGCAGCAACGCCAGCGCGAAGGCCGCGATGCTGCACGCCGCGCTGAGCGCCGTGGCGCGGGGCTCGCCATCGGGCCCGCGCATCCAGAAGACGCAGCCCGCCATACCGAGCGCGAAGGCGACCGCCAGCCGCCCGGCCTGTTCCGGCTCGCCCAGCCCGCAGCCGATCAGCAGCAGCAGGATCGCGCCGGCGAGGCCGCGGCGGGGCAGGCGGCCGAGCAGGTTCGCGCCGACCGGGTAGATCAGCAGCTCGCCCAGCAGCACCGCCGTCAGGATGGCGCCGGCGCGCGCCGCCTGTTCGGGGTCCGCCATCAGCGCGACGACGGCAATCCCCCCCCAGGGCACCAGCCGCGCCGGCGCCATGCGGATATGGCTCGCCCAGCCGCGCCATCCCGCGCGCATCTCCCATCGCCGGTCGGCCAGGCGCAGCTGGAAGGCGGCGATAATGAACAGGGCTTCGACGCCCCACGGCAGCAGGGCGGGGCCGATCGTCGGCCCGATCATCGGCGACGCCAGCACCAGCCCCAGCAGCAGACCATGGGCCACGCCCAAAATGCGGAGTTCTCCGCTCATGAGATTCCCCCCTTAACGGGCTTCAGATTTTGCAATGGAAACAGGCTGCCGCGCGCCGCTTGTCCACGCTTGCGGGTCAGATAGGTGTCGAGCCCGATCTGCAGCGACAGCATCATGAAGATGAACGGTTGATAGGCGATGCCGACGAACAGCGATCCCACCATATAGATGATGTGCCCTTGCTGCAGCGCCAGCGCGAAGGGCGCGATCCACGCTTCGCCCGGACCGTCGCGGTTGCGGTAGAGCCGGCGGATCGCCTCGGTGCGGATGAAGCAGATCAGGTGGATGAGCGCCCAGACGGCAAAGCCGAAATAGCCTTGTTCCCCCAGCATCTCGAAATAGGCGCTGTGATAGGCGCGGCCCTTGTCGGTGACGAGGCGCCGCTCCATGCGCGCGCCGCCGCTGTCGACGACATGCTCCTGCATATAATAGCTGAAGCTGTTCTGCAGATAATTGTCGAAGCCGCCGCCCGCCGGATGTTCCTTCACATAGTCGAGCGTCCACTTCCACACTGCGAGGCGCGTCGAGGCGCTTTCGTCGCTCTGGTGATTTTCGATCGTCGACATGCGCTGGGTGAAGCTGGCCGGCAGGAAGGGAATGGCGGCGAGCGCGGCAAAGGCCATCAGCGGCGCATAGATAAAGCGGCGCTTCGACCGCATCAGCATCATCCCCGCCAATATGGCGATGCAGACGAGGCCGGTGCGCGCCTCCGTCCCGATCGGCATCAGCAGGCAGGCAAGGCACAGCGCATAGGCGAAGGTCCGCACTTTCCAGTCCGGCGGGAAAACCGTGCCATGTTTCGCCAGCCACAGGATCAGCGGGATCAGCGAGATAGCGACGCAGCTGATGATGCTGCCTTCGTAAAGGCCGCTATTATTGTCGACCATCAGGTTGAGCACGCCATAGCCGCCGCCCGACAACGCGGTCTTCATGCCGCCATTGATGATGATCGTGCTGGCGCACAGCACCATCAGCAGCGCCAGCGCCTCCAGCCGCAACCGCGTGCGCAGGGTCAGCGGCAGGAAGACCGCGAAGATCATCGCCTTCCACACCCAGGCCCATTTGGTCGCGGCATTGAGCGGGAAGTCGGCATGGGCGGTGGTATAGCCGCACCAGGCGAGCAGGATCAGCAGCAGCACTTGCCGCACGGAAAAGCGGCAGTCGGCTTTCTTGTCGACAATCGCCCAAGCCCCCACCGCCAGCAGGAAGGCGATGGCGGAGATAGGAATACTGTTCAGCAGGAAATAGGAGAGCCGCTGCGGCGAGACGATATCGATATAGGCATAGACGGCGACCAGCAGGAACGGCCGCCTGAGACCCAACAGGAAGAAGGCACCCAGGAAGGCGACGAAGAACAGGTCACGCATCGGATGCGCGCTCCTCTTGCGATTCGTCGTCCAGATCGGCGCGCGACAGCAGGCGCCATGCCGCCAGCATGATCACGCCATGGCTGATGAGAAGGGAAAGGGCGTCGATCATCCTGCGCGTGACATGTCCGTTATCATCCTGTGCTCCTGCGAAGGCAGGAGCACAGATCCGACGGCTGAACTGGGCTCCTGCCTTCGCGGGAGCACGGTGCATGTGTCGCCGGACAGGGTTGGTGTAGCGAAGCAGAGTTGACGGGCCGTTAAACCTTTTCCGCCAATCTCACGCTCATGACTCGGATACTTCATGTGCTCGATCACAGCCTGCCCTTGCACAGCGGCTACACCTTTCGCACGCGTGCGATCCTGCGGGCGCAGATGGCGCGCGGCTGGGATGTGCGCGGCATTACCGGCCTTCGCCACGGCGCGCGGGGCGCTGCGGAGGAACTGGTCGACGGTCTGCGCTTCCACCGGACGCCGGGGAAGCCCGCGACCGGCAATCCGCTGCTGCGCGAATGGCGCGACATTTCCGCCCATGCCGACGCGATCGATGCGCTGGTCGCGCGCTGGCGCCCCGCCATCATCCACGCCCATTCGCCGGTGCTGAACGCCATGGCGGCGCAGCGCGTGGCGAAGCGGCACGGCATCCCGCTGCTCTATGAGATCCGCGCCTTCTGGGAGGATGCGGCGGTCGGCAACGGCACAGGCACCGAAGGCAGCCCGCGTTACTGGCTGACCCGCCAGCTGGAAACCCATGCGGTGCGCGCCGCCGATGCGGTCGCGGTGATCTGCGAAGGACTGCGCACGGACCTGATCGCGCGCGGCATCGATTCGGCCAAGATCATCGTGTCGCCCAATGGTGTCGACATGGAACAGTTCGGCACGCCCGTTCCGCGCGATCCGGCGCTGACCGCCCGACTCGGGCTGGAGGGCGCCGACGTGGTTGGATTCATCGGCAGCTTCTACGATTATGAAGGGTTGGACGACCTGATCGCCGCCATGCCGCGACTCGTGCGCGCGCGTCCCAGGGTGAAGCTGTTGCTGGTCGGCGGCGGGCCTTGCGAGCAGGCCTTGCGCGACCAGGCGACGGCCTCGCCCTTTGCCGACCATATCGTCTTTGTCGGCCGCGTGCCGCACGATCAGGTCGAGGATTATTATGCGCAAGTCGACGTGCTCGCCTATCCGCGCAAGGCGATGCGGCTGACCGATCTGGTAACGCCGCTCAAGCCGCTTGAAGCCATGGCGCAGGGCCGGCTGGTCGCGGCGTCGAGCGTCGGCGGCCATCGCGAGCTGATCGAGGACGGCGTCACCGGCACGCTGTTCGCGCCCGGCGATCCGGGGGCGATCGCGACCGCGCTGGCGGGCATGTTCGCCGACCGCGGCTTCTGGGACGAGCGGCGCGAAGCTGCCCGTGCTTTCGTCGAGCGCGAGCGTAACTGGTCGTCAAATATTCTGCGTTACGAGCCGGTTTACCAGCAGTTGCTGCAACGGCCGCAGCGCGAGCGGGCGGCGGCCTGACTCCATGCGTGCAGCCAGCCGGCACCGGGAAGCGTGGACCATGGCGGCGCTCGGCGGCGTCGGGGCTGCGCTGATCCTGCTGGCGATGCCGGTGCGCGTGGTCGAACTGGTCGTCGCGTCGAGCGGGATCAGCGAAAGCGTGCCGGCTGCGGCGCCGCCCTTGGGCGTCAAGGCGCGGCTGTTGCTGGCGGGCTTCGGGGCCTTGATGGCGATCGGGCTGGTCTGGGCCGGCCGTTTGGAAAAAGGCGCCACGGCGCCGCAAAGGACAGGATTTGGACGCGCCGATCGCGTTCCGGGAGTGAGTAGAATGGGTTTTGCATTGTCGAAGCTGGGCTGGTTGTCACGCAGCCGCAATGGGGCCGCCGCGCGCGGGGGACGTCCGGCGCTGCGCCGCGCCGACGCGCATCCGGACGCCCCGGTCCGTAGTCCGATCTTCGCCAGCCGGGATTTCGGCGGGCTGGACATCTTTCCGACCGCCGCGCCCGTGCGCCCGACGGCGATGGAGGCTGAAGAGGCGTCGGTCGTCCTCTCCCTTCCGCGCATGGTCCCACCCGTGCCGGAAGAGGTCATCGAAGCCGTAGCGGCCGACCGGGACATCGCCCCACCTGCCGCGCCGGTCGCCGCCGCGCCGGTGGAAGAGGCCCCGCCGCGCGCGCAGACGCTGTCGGAACTCACCGCGCGCCTCGAACGCGGCCTTGCCCGGCGCGAGCGCGGGACGCGGGGCGGGACTGTCCTCGCCGACATGCCGATCGAGCCCGCCGTTCCGGTCCGCGCAAAGGTTGAGGATGATGTCGACGAAGCCCTGCGCGCGGCGCTCAGCACCCTGCGTGCCATGGCGAGCCGCACCCGATAGGAAATTTCACCAGTCCCTGATCGTCAAGGCCGACAGTTCCAGCCATTCCTCGCCAGCGGCGGAGCGGCTTTCATCGATACAGATGTCAGCGACGAAATGGCCGTGAAGCGTCCATTCGGCATCCGCCAGCCCCTCGGCAAAGCGCGCGCGCCGCTCCGCCGCATCGGCGCCGGTCAGGCGCAGGGCGATGACATGCCGCCGCCCTTCGAACAGGGCGCTGGCCCAGGGCCGGCTGGCCGCGCGCTCGACCGCGCTGGGGCTGCCCGCCCGCTCCGCGAGCTGGACAAGCAGTCGGGGCAGGGGATCATTCTCCCTATTTCCTTCATTTCTGATCAAATTGCCGGTGGGCCGAATAGGATCGATGCTTGTCATTGACCGATGCTCCTGCGATATGTGTTCATGAAATGTTCTATTCGCCTCTTGATTCGCTCGCCCGGTTCGCGGCCATTGCGCAGGTCGAATACCAATCGGGGATCGCGCACGCTTTCCCAGCCGAAGCGGGTCGGCGGGATGCCATTGTCTCGCAGGAATTTCTCGACAGCGCGAAGCAGCATGCCCTTGTTTCTCCCTCTTCAATCCGACTCGCCCGGCGCGAATCTGTAGGTGAATTCCTATCTGTTGCCCTATTTCCTACTTGTCTAGGGAAATTCCTATCATTATGGATGAAACATGGTCGGTAATGGAGCAGATCCGCGCGTCGTGCTGGAACGGCTGATCGCCGAGCGAGGGGAAAGCTATGCTGATCTCTCCCGCCTGCTGAAGCGCAACCCCGCCTATATCCAGCAATTCATCAAGCGGGGCACGCCGCGCAAACTGGATGAGGAGGATCGGCGCATACTCGCCCGCTATTTCGGCGTGACCGAGGAGATGTTGGGCGGCCGCACGCCGCCGCTCGCGGAAATGCGCAAGGCGCGCGCCCTGCCTGCCGTCGTCACCATTCCCCGGCTGTCTCTAGGCGCGTCGGCCGGCCCCGGATCGCTGGATGAAGATGAGCGGGCGACCGGCGCGATGGCCTTCGATGCCAATTGGCTCCGGCATCTGGGCGTCCGGCCACAGCGGGTGTCGATCATCCGGGTGGACGGCGAATCCATGGCACCGACGCTGAATGACGGGGACGAGATCATGGTCGATCATGATGATGACGCGGCGCGCCTGCGTGACGGGGTCTATGTGCTGCGGCTCGACGGTGTGCTGATGGTGAAGCGAATCGCGCTCGGTCCCCGCCGGGGCGCCTTCAGCGTGCTCAGCGACAATGCCCATTATCGCGACTGGATCGACATCGATCCTGCGTTGGTGGCCATAGTCGGGCGGGTGGTCTGGACCGGGCGCCGGCTGGTCTAGAGCATCGTGCGGAAAAGTGGGAACCGGTTTTCCGCTAGAGTAGGATGATTTTACCTTGATCCGTTCGTTTCGAGCGAAGTCGAGAAACAGCAAGAACTGCGCTTGCGTTTCTCGACTTCGCTCGAAACGAACGGAGGCAACTTGAATCCATCTAACGTCATCCCGCTCTAAAACGATGCGACCACAAAGAACTGGAGCGCGCGACCTGCGTCCGATTTAACGCAGCGCGCTCTAGCCTCAACGCCTAACAGCATTTGCCGCCATTCCGGCCGCCATAGCGGGCTTCCTGCCGTTCGCGGAAAAATTGGATGCGGTCCATCGCCGGCTGGCCGGGATGATGCGCGCGCATATGGTGCAGATAGGCGTCATAGTCGGGCATCCCCACCATCATATGGGCCATGCGCCGGGCGGCGATGAACAGTCCCTTCATTCCGCCGGCACCAACTGGGCGGGGATTTCCCGTGCTGTCGGCGCCGCGATCCGCCGCGCGCCGAGACAGGTACGGATCGTGAAGAACAGCACCGACAGGACCACCGCCAGGAAGATGGCGACGAGCGCCGCGTCCACCCGGTCATTGAAAATGATCTGCCGCATCTCTGCCATCGACTTGGCGGGCGCCAGCACTGCGCCGCTGTGCGCCGCCGCGCTGAACTTGGCGGCATGGGCGAGGAAGCCGACCTTGGCGTCTGCGGAAAACAGCTTCAACAGCCCGGCCGACAGGGTGCAGACCAGCAGCCAGGCAGTCGGCAGCATCGTCACCCAGGCATAGCGATCCTGCTTCATGCGGAACAATATGGCGGTCGCCAGCATCAGCGCGATCGCCGCCAGCATCTGGTTGGAAATGCCGAACACCGGCCAGAGCGTGTTGACCCCGCCCAGCGGATCGGTGACGCCCTGATGGAGGAAGAAGCCCCAGGCCGCCACGGTCAAGCCGGTGGCGACGAGGCCCGGCAGCAGGCTCTTCGTCTCCTTGAAGCCCGGCGCGGCGAGTGCGATCAGGTCCTGCAGCATGAAGCGCCCGGCGCGCGTCCCGGCATCCACGGCGGTCAGGATGAACAGCGCCTCGAACAGGATCGCGAAATGATACCAGAAGGCCTTCATCGCCGGTCCGCCCACGACATGGCTGAAGATTTCCGCCATCGCCACCGCCAGGGTCGGCGCGCCGCCCGCGCGCGAGATGATGCTGTGCTCGCCTACATCCTTCGCGGTCTGGAGGATCAGGTCGGGCGCGATCGGGAAGCCCATGGTCGTTACTGCTGCGGCGGCGCTGGCCGCATCCTTGCCGATGACCGCGGCAGGGCTGTTCATCGTGAAATAGATGCCGGGATCCAGGATCGACGCGCCGACCAGCGCCATGATCGCCACGAACGCCTCCATCAGCATCGCGCCATAGCCGATGATCGGCGCATGGGCTTCGCTGGCGATCAGCTTGGGCGTGGTGCCGCTGGCGATGAGGGCATGGAAGCCCGACACCGCCCCGCAGGCGATGGTGATGAACAGGAAGGGGAAGAGCCCGCCCGACCAGACCGGCCCGTTTCCGTTCACGAACTGGGTGACGGCATGCATCTTGAGTGGCGGCGCCATGATGACGATGCCGATGGCGAGCGCGGCGATCGCACCGATTTTCAGGAAGGTCGACAGATAATCGCGCGGCGCCAGCAGCAGCCAGACCGGCAGCACCGACGCCACCGCGCCATAGCCGATCAATATCCAGCACAGTTGCACGGGGGTGAAGGTGAAGGCCGGGCCCCAGACCGGCGACTGCGCGATCGACTGGCCGTAGACGATCGCCGCCAGCAGCCCGACCAGCCCGATCAGCGACACCTCGCCGATCCGCCCCGGCCTGATCCAGCGGGTATAGATTCCCATCAGCATGGCGAGCGGCACGGTGGCGGCGACGGTGAACATGCCCCAGGGGCTCTCGGCCAGCGCCTTCACCACGATCAGTGCCAGCACGGCCAGGATGATGACCATGATCATGAAGGCGCCGAACAAGGCGATGGTGCCCGCGACCTGCCCCATCTCCATGCGGATCAGTTCGCCCAGCGACCGGCCGTCGCGGCGCATGGAGATGAACAGCACCATGAAATCCTGCACCGCGCCGGCCAGCACCACGCCGGCGATGATCCAGATCGTGCCCGGCAGATAGCCCATCTGCGCCGCCAGCACCGGGCCGACCAGCGGGCCCGCGCCGGCGATCGCCGCGAAATGATGGCCGAACAGCACGACCCGGTCGGTCGCGACATAGTCCAGGCCGTCGGCCCGCCGGATCGCCGGCGTGGGGCGGCTCGGGTCCAGCCGCATCACCGTGCGCGCGATGTAGAGCGCATAATAGCGATAGGCGACCAGGAAGCTGCTGACCGCGGCCACCACGATCCACAGCGCATTGACTGCCTCACCGCGTGATACCGCCACCACCGACAGCGCCGCCGCCCCGACAATCGCGATCAATATCCATGGAATGTGGCGGGTCATCGCTCTCTCTGACTGTCTTTGGACGTTGGCGCCACAGTAGGGCGGTGATCTTCAAAGACAATCGCCCTTGCCGGCGAATTCAGCTTTTGCGCGCGAACGGCCAATCGATGGCCGAACTCGCCCACAGCGCCCACCAGATGATGACCGGCTGCAACAGCAGGCGCGGCCCATGATAGCCCCAGCCCAAATGTACCCCGGACAGGGCGATGTCGTTGACGGCATGGTTGATGTTGGCGGGCCAGACGCACAGGGCGTAGAGGGCAAGGCCGATCCCGGCGGCGCGACGCAGACGCGGAATGTGCAGGCCAACGGCGCCCGCCAGTTCGGCCATCCCGGTCAGCGTTACCACGACGGCCGGCCAGGGCACTGAGGCGGGGGTAATCGCGATGAATCCCGCCGGCCGCGCCAGATGGGCGATGCCGGCGATCAGGTAGAAGGCGGAGACCAGCCAGCGCGCGGCCTTGCGGGCGCGGCTGTCGCCATGCCGCGCCCGACCCGTTTCAGGTTTCGTTGGCGAACGCTGAAAGACCGACTTCCCCCTCATCCTCGCCGTCCCAATAATGGGCGCGTTCCGCATGCACCTTGATCATGACCAGGCCCGGCGTGTCCAGCCCATCTTCGAACCAGCGTTCGACATCGCTGTTCCAATGGTCATCGAACTGTGCCCTGTCGCGGATCAGGTCGGCTCGGCCTTCGATGGCGACGAACAGCGGCCGCTGGTTCAGCAGCCCGGACGATCCCTGGAAGGACAGGCCGACCCGGGGCTCGCGCGCTATGTCTTTCACCATCAGCGTGTCGTCGGTGGTGAAATAATAGCTGTCGCCATCATAGTCGACGTCGCGATTGTTGCTCATCGGTCGGGCGCTGATGTGGCCACCTTCCGCATGGGTCGAAAGCATTGCGAAATCGATATCCTTCATCGTCTTGGCAAGCTGTGCAAGCGTCCGCTGAACCATGGCGCACCCTCCTGTTCGTAACAGGCGCGTAACGCATGAAGGGGGTGCCGGGTCCAAGGGACTCGCATCCTTTTTTATTGGAACATATAGTGAACAAAACTCTCCCGAGTCGGAAGGAGCGGCCATGCGCCACGATCTGCAGAGCAAGCCTTTGTATCGCCTGCTTTACGCGCTGAAACCCACGCTGCGGATCGCGCGGCAGACGGATCATTTTGCCGACACGCTCGGCATGAGCGGCCATCGCGTGCGGCTCGAGCACCAGCATGTCACGCTCGCCATCACGGCGGACCAGCCGGTTTATCCCTATGAGGCGATCAAGGCGCTGCTGCGCGCCGGGACGGGCGTCAGGGCCGAACCGTTCGACCTGCCGCTCGATCGGTTGAGTTTCAGCAACCGGTCCGCCGCGCTGCGTCCCTCTCGAAGGATACCGCCGCTCCATGCGCTGCAGCGGGAGATCGTCGTGGCCATGGGCGGGCAGGGCATCGGGCTGCGGCCCGACTGGAGCTTCCGCCCGCATCAGACGCTCTTCTATCGGGAAGGGCGGCCCGAAACGCGACGCGTCGACGGCTTCACCTGGCGCGTCGAGCAATTCCTGCTGCTCTGCAGCCATGTCGGCCGCACGCGCCACGAGATATTGGGGACATGGCCGCTCAAGGGCGACGGCCAATATAGCCTGTTCTGAAGACGGGTGCTTTTGGGTGGGAGGCAGACACTCCCCCTCCCGCAAGCGGGAGGGGGCCGGGGGGTGGGCCAGCGCAGCGCCTAGCCCATTCCCACCCCCTAACCCCCTCCCGCCAGCGGGAGGGGGAATATGTCCGACATTGGCCGCAACCCGCCGCATGGCCTGTCGCCACCATGGCCGGTGTTTCACCGCAGCGAAATCATCACCCCTGGGTAACGCTTTCCAGCACCGCGGCGCGCAGGGCGGCAATGCCCATGCCCTTGTCGCTCGACGTCGCGATGATATCGGGATGGGCGGCCGGCCGCTTGCGGATCGCTTCGGCCACCGCCTGGGTGACTTCGGCCAAATGGCTCGCCTTCACCTTGTCCGCCTTGGTCAGCACGATGCGATAGCTGACGGCGGCGGCATCCAGCATGTCGAGAATATCGGTGTCGACATCCTTGATGCCGTGGCGGCTGTCGATCAGCACCAGCGTGCGCTTCAGCTTCGTCCGGCCGCGCAGATAGTCGTTCACCAGGAACCGCCATTTGCGCACCATGTCCTTGGGCGCCTTGGCATAGCCATAGCCCGGCATGTCGACGAGCCGGAAGCGCAGCGGATCGCCGACGTCGAAGAAGTTCAGTTCCTGCGTCCGACCCGGCGTGTTCGATGTGCGGGCCAGGCTGTTGCGGCCCGTCAGCGCGTTGAGCAGCGACGATTTGCCGACATTGGACCGGCCGGCGAAGGCGACCTCATTGACCGCCATGTCGGGCAGGAATTTGAGGTCCGGCGCGGATTTGAGGAAGCTGATCGGTCCCGCAAAAACCTTGCGCGCTTCCTCGATCAGATCCTGGTCTTCGATCATCCCACACTCCGTTCGGTTCGAGCTTGTCGAGAACCGTGGCGTACCCGTTTCTCGACAAGCTCGAAACGAACGGGCGTGGTGCCGTTGGCTGACCTACTTCGCCTCCGCCGCGTTGCTCAGCACGGGGTGGCGCTTGTAGAGCCACCACTGCTGCAGCATCGACAGGCAGTTGTTGGTGATCCAGTAGACCAGCAGGCCCGCCGCGAAGGGCGCCATGATGAACATCATCATCCACGGCATGAACGCGAACACCTGCTGCTGCATCGGGTCCATCTGCGCCGGGTTGAGCTTGAACTGGAAGAACATGGAAATGCCCAGCAGCAGGGCCAGCACGCCGATGCCCAGGAAAGCGGGCGGGGTGAAGGGCAGCAGGCCGAACAGGTTGACGATGTGCAGCGGATCGGGCGCGGACAGGTCCTTGATCCACAAAACGAACGGCTGGTGCCGCATTTCGATGGTCAGCTGCAGCACCTTGTAGAGGGCGAAGAAGATCGGGATCTGGATGAAGATGGGCAGGCAGCCGGCGAGGGGGTTCACCTTCTCGCGCTTGTACAGCTCCATCATTTCCTGCTGCAGCTTGGGCTTGTCGTCCTTATATTTCTCCTGCAGCGCCTTCATCTTGGGCTGCACCGCGCGCATCGCCGCCATGCTGGCGAACTGGCGTTGGGCGACCGGGAACATCAGCGCCCGGACGACGAAGGTCAGGCAGATGATGGCCACGCCGAAATTGCCGATATGCTCGAACAGCCAGTGCAGCAGCGCGAAGATCGGCTTTTCGAACCAGTAGAACCAGCCCCAGTCGATCGCCCGGTCGAACAGCGGAATGCCTGCGTCCTGATAGGCTTCGAGCGTCTTCACTTCCTTGGCGCCCACGAACAGGCGGGCGGTCTGGGTGATCGCCTTGCCGGGCGCGAGCATGGTCGGGCTCAGGCTGTAATCGGCCTGATATTGCGTGCCGGCACCCTTGCGGAACTGGCCTTCAAAGGCGGTCTTCTGATCGGGGATCAGGGCGGAAAGCCAATATTTGTCGGTAAAGCCCAGCCAGCCGCCGGTCGACTGGAAGCTCTGGGTCGAGGGACCCTTGTTCAGATCCTTGTAGTTGACGTCATAATTGGCCGCGCCGTTGAACACGCCCATCGGCCCCACATGGATGGTCCAGGTATCGGGGTCCTTGGACGGCGTCGCCCGGCTGACATAGCCATAGGTCTTGACCGCCACCGCGCCGGTGCCGCTGTTCGATACCTTCTGCTGCGCGGTGATCATGTAATTTTCGTCCACGGACAGGCGGATCTCGAAAGCCTGGCCCGCGCCATTGTTCCAGCGTAGCGTCACCGGGCTGGTCGGGGTCAATTCCTTGCCCTCGGCGGTCCACACCGTGTTGGCGTCCGGCGTCTTGAGGCCCTCGCCCTGCCAGCCGAAGCCGGCAAAGAAGGCATCCTTCGTACCCGATGGGCTGTAGAGGCGGACCGACGGCGCGTTCTTCGCGATCGTCTCGCCATAAGTGGGCAGCACGATATCGTCGATGCGCGCGCCCTTGAGGTTGATCGATCCGGTGAGCTTGGGCGTGCGGATGGCCACGCGCGGGCTGTCCTTCAGCACGGCGGCGCGGTCGCGGATCGCGGCGGACGCGTCGACTGTGCCGGGCTGGGCGATCGGCCTGGTCTTGCCGCCCTCGATCTTCGTTGCCGGCGGATTGGCCGCGGGGAAGAAATGGTTGGCGATATAGGGCCAGCCGAACAGGATCGCCGCGGTCAGCAGCACCGCCAGAACAATATTCTTCTTGTCGTCCACGCTTGTCGGCTCCGCCGTATCTCAGGTGAAAATCTGTGTCAGGGGACGGGGTCGTAGCCCGACCCGCCCCATGGGTGGCATCGCATTAGCCGCTTCGTGGCCAGCCAGCTACCCTTCACCGCACCATATTTGCGGATCGCTTCGATCGCATATTGCGAGCAGGAAGGGGCATAGCGGCAGCTGGGCGGCAGGATGCGCGAGGGGCCGAGCTGCCAGGAGCGCGCTACGAGGATGAGGAGGCGGGCGATCACGGCTTGGTCCCGCCCCTTTTTTGCGTTTCCCCGTGTTCCTGCGCAGGCAGGAACCCAGTTCCGCCCTCATCAGTCTCGGCACTCTTTGAACTGGGCTCCTGCCCGCGCAGGAGCACGTCGTTTGAGGGTCGATCCATTCTCTTACCGGGGCGGCCACGCGTATCGCCTGCAGGCCGGCTCATCACCTTGCGCAGCGCCTTTTCCAGTTCGGCGCGCAGCAGGCCGAAGTCGCGCTCCACGCCATCGGACCGGCCGATCAGCACATGGTCGGCGCCCGCCACGCCATGCTGGGGCAGAAGCTCGCGCGCCAGGACGCGAAAACGGCGCTTCATCCGATTGCGGATGACAGCGCCGCCAATCTTTTTCGTGACCGTGATGCCATAGCGCATCGCCGGATCGCCATCGCCGCGTTCGCGCACCAGCAGGACAAAGCCCGGCATGGGCGCGCGCCGTCCGCGATTCGCCGCCAGAAAATCGGCGCGCCGGCTCAATATGGCGGGCGCGCTGGTCGGCGGCGCGTCGTTCAGGCGCTCAGGCTCTTGCGGCCGCGGGCACGACGGGCGCGCAGCACCTTGCGGCCGCCGGGGGTCGCCATGCGGGCGCGGAAACCGTGACGGCGCTTCCGAACCAGATTGCTCGGCTGATAGGTGCGCTTCATCGTTCATTCCTCAACATACTAAAGAATCGGGCGTGACAAAAAAGGGCCGCCGGTGGGGCGACCGCATGTCAGGGGGCGTCCGATAGGCAAAAGGCGCAGGCAAGTCAATGGTGGAAGGCAGGGTCGGTGGCGCTTTTGAGGGGGTGTCGCGTTTCGGCTATTTGCCGCCCTAAAATCTCGCGTCATCCCGGGCTTGACCCGGGATCCCGCTTCTTCTTTTTATGTGCTTGCTCAGCAGTTTGAAAGAACAGCGGGACCCCGGATCAAGTCCGGGGTGACGACTGACGAACGTCCG
>DATFDS010000037.1:0-11702 GCA_035251955.1 Sphingobium sp.
GCGCGCGGCCACCTGACCAAGATCTTGAAGCGCCAGTTCGAACTGGACAAGGACGCCGAACCGCAGGTCTACGGCATCGGCATGAAGGAGCTGTGGGATATCGATCCCGCCAAGCACAAGCCGGGGCTGGTCATCCATACCCAGGGTTGGCCGCTGACCGACGCTTATGGCGGCGGCTTCCTCTACCATCAGGCCAATGGACAGGTGGCGCTGGGCTTCGTGGTCGGCCTTGGCTACCGCAACCCCTATCTCTACCCGTTCGAGGAGTTCCAGCGCTGGAAGCAGCATCCGGAAATCCGCAAATATCTCGAAGGTGGCCGCCGCGTTTCCTATGGCGCCCGCGCGATCAACGAGGGCGGCTGGCAGTCGATCCCTAAGCTGGTCTTCCCCGGCGGCGCTCTGATCGGTTGTTCGGCGGGCTTCGTGAACGTGCCGCGCATCAAGGGTACGCATACAGCGATGAAGTCGGGCATGCTGGCGGCCGAGGCGGCGTTCGAGGCGATCCTGGATGAACGCGCGCGCGACGTGCTACACGACTATGACGATCGCCTGCGCTCAAGCTGGGTCGCGACCGAGTTGCAACTCGTCAAGAACGCGGAGCCGCTGCTCAGCAAGTTCGGTAACACCATCGGCACGATGCTGGCCGGCATCGACATGTGGATGCGCACATGGAAGATCGGCCTGCCCTTCACGATGAAGCACAAGCCCGATTGCGAGAAGCTCTGGACCAAGGACCACGCAAGAAAGATCGACTATCCCAAGCCCGATGGCGTGATCAGCTTCGACCGCCTCTCGTCGGTATTCCTGTCGAACACCAACCATGAGGAAGATCAGCCGGTCCACCTGCAGCTGAAGGACGCGTCGATTCCGATCAGCTACAATCTGCCCCTTTATGACGAGCCGGCACAGCGCTATTGTCCGGCGGGCGTGTATGAGGTGGTCGGGTTGGACGAGGGCAATCCCCGCTTCCAGATCAACGCGCAGAATTGCGTGCACTGCAAGACGTGCGACATCAAGGACCCGACCCAGAACATCAACTGGGTCGTGCCCGAAGGTGGTGGAGGACCCAATTATCCCAACATGTAGGCGTCTCGTCTCCATGGCGTTGCTGATGCTGCCGGTCCAGGCCGGCGCGTCGGTCGATCCGGCCAGCGCGTTGCACGCCTATGCGCGCGCCCGACTGGCCGATAGCGACGGAGCGCCCGGCGTGGCGCTGGCCGGCTATCGCCAGGCGCTGGCTTCCGACCCGGCCAGCCTGGATGTCGCGCGGCGTTCCTATCTGCATGCGCTGGTCAGCGGCGACATGCCGTTGGCGATGCAATCGGCCGTGCTGCTGGATGCCAACGGCATATTGCCGCGAGACGGTACGCTGCTGTTCATCTGCAATGCGCTGAACCGCAAGGATTGGCGCGCCGCGCGGCAGTTCACCGATCGGCTGGCGAGCGAAAGCAATTTCGCCTTCCTGGCGCCGATCATCCGGAGTTGGATATCTCTTGGCGAAGGCCATTATGTGCCGCCCGCACTCGATACGAGCGATCGCTTCGCCTCGCTCGCCCGGCGCTATGTCGACGAGCATATCGCGTTTCAATCGCTCGCGCGCGGGGATCTCAAGGAAGGTGGCGCGGCCGTCAACCGGGCGCTTGCGCTGCGGACGGTGGACCTGGCGGAACTGCGGATATCCTTCGCGGCGCAACTTGCCGCCCGGGGCGCGAAAGTGCAGGCGCTGACGCTCCTGCCCGAAGGCGAGGCCAATTATGCGAAGGCCCGCGCGGAGATCATGCGCGGCAAGGGGTCGGGACAGCCGGGCGCGCCGCTTGCGCCGCGACAGGGCTTTGGCCGGTTGCTGGCGCGTCTGGCGGTGGATATTTCGTCCGACGGCGTGACGCGCCTGCTTGGCATCCGTCTCGCCCGGATTGCCGCCTTCGCCAATCCCGAAGGCGCCGACGCCCACATCGCGCTGGCACAATTGCTGACCGAATCCGATCATGGCGGCTATGCTGTTGTTGAAGCCCATAAGGTGCCGGCGGATGGATGGTTCGGGGCGCTGGGGCAGGCCATCCTGGTGGATGCTTTGAACGAAACCGGCGATCAGGCCGGTGCTGTCGCCCTAGCGCGCGCTTTGGCGGCTGTTCCCGGAGCCGACGCCGAACGCCAGGTGCGCCTCGGCCGTCTGCTGGCCCAGGCGAAGGATTTCTCGGGCGCGGCAGAGGCTTTCCATGCGGCGCAGTCGCATTATGCCGCCGATGCCGTCCCCTGGGCCCTGCTGCTGTTCGAAGGCAGCGCGTTGGAACAGGCCGACCGGTGGCAGGAAGCGCGCGCGACGCTGGAACGCGCCGCGAAGCTCGCGCCGAACGAGGCGGTCCTGCTCAATTATCTCGGCTATGCGCAGATCGAGCGGCGACAGAATGTCGAAGCAGCCCTGGCGCTGCTGAAGAAGGCGAGCGCGCTGAAGCCCGACGATAGCTCGATCACCGACTCGCTCGGCTGGGCGCAGTTCGTGACCGGCAATGTCGAGCAGGCGGTGCCGGTGCTGGAACGGGCGGCGGCCAGCGCCCCTGCCGATGTGACGATCAACGAGCATCTGGGCGATGCGCTCTGGGCTGCCGGACGTCGTTATGAGGCGCGCTATGCGTGGCGCGCGGCGGCGGTCTTCGCCGAAGGAGAGACTGCTGTTCGGCTGGCGGCGAAGACGAAGGAAGGGATGAAGCCCGAATATGCCGCTCCCTGACGCGGACAGGCTGCGCGGCGGTCGGGAACGGATCGAAACCGCTTATGCCAAGGTCAATCTCGCCCTCCACGTCCGGGAGCGGCGGGCCGATGGCTATCATGCGCTGGAAAGCCTGTTCATCTTCGCGCGTGATGGCGACCGGCTTGGCGGGCGCTGCACTGCCGACGGGACGATCAGCCTGACGATAGACGGTCCGTTCGGGAGCGGGCTGGATCGCGGGTCGGACAATCTCGTGGTCAAGGCCGCGCGCGCGTTGCGGGACCATCTGGCCGAGGCGCGCGGCGCGGCGCTCGCGCTCACCAAGAATTTGCCGGTGGCTTCGGGGATCGGTGGCGGATCGGCGGATGCGGCGGCGGCGCTGCGCCTGCTGCTGCGCTTGTGGGACGCGCACCTGCCGACCGCCGAGCTTGAACAGATCGCGCTCGGGCTGGGGTCGGACGTCCCCGCCTGCCTGTCCAGCGTCACCCAGATGGTGCGCGGGCGGGGCGAACATCTGGAAAGGCACGCCGTCGACGGGTTGGCGCATAGGCCCATGCTGCTGGTCAATCCGGGCGTGGCGGTGTCTACTGCGCGCATATTTCAAGGGTGGGACGGGATCGACCGGGGTGCGCTGACGGCGGAAAATCTGGACGATCTGATCGCCGAGGGACGCAACGATCTGGAGCAACCGGCGATCGCCGTTGCACCCGTCATTTCCGACGTGCTGGTCCGCCTCCAAGGCTGCAAGGGCGTTCGCCTCGCCCGCATGTCGGGATCGGGTGCGACCTGCTTCGCGCTGTTCGACAGCAACGACCAGAGGGCAGCGGCAGCCGACGCGCTGCGTGAAGAACAGCGCGGCTGGTGGGTCATGGAGACGGAGATAAGGGTAGCGTGAACGAGGCTTTCACCCAGATCGACGGGGGCGATCTCAATCTGCTGATCATCGGCGACCATGCGTCGGCCCATGTGCCGGCCGACGTCGATCTGGACATCGATCCCGCGCTGCTATCCAATCACATCGCCATCGACATCGGCGTGGCGGAAGTCAGCGCGCTTCTGGCCGAGCAGCTTGGCTGCACCGCCATTCTGGGCGGCGTATCGCGGCTTGTCATCGACCTGAACCGGGAGGATGACGCCCCCGGCCTGCTCCCCGTCATGAGCGACGGTCACGCCATCCCCGGCAACCGCCACGCCGATCTTGCCGAACGGATGATCCGTTTCCACCACCCCTATCATCACCATATCGGTCGGCTGCTGGACGAAATGGATTCGCCCTTCATCCTGTCAGCGCACAGCTTTACTCCAAGCCTCGCCAGCGATCCGCATCAGGAGCGGCCATGGGATATCGGCGTCCTCTACAATGGCGACGATCGCGCCGCCCGGATCGCCATTCCCCTGCTGGAGGCTGCCGGCCTGATCGTGGGGGATCAGCTTCCCTATTCGGGCCAACTCCTTAACGCGACGATGAACCGTCATGCCGAAGCCAATGGCATTCCCTATCTCGGTATCGAAATGCGGCAGGATCTGGTGACGGACGCCGCAGGGCAGCGGCGCTTTGCCGACCTGTTGGGCCCCATCGTGCTGGAGTGCCGCAAGAGCCTTGCCTAATGCGGCGGATTTCTTGAAGATGGATACGGGGCGCCAGAGGTAGGTTCCATGTCTCATATCTTCGACAAATCCAAACTGCCGAGCCGCCATGTCTCGGTCGGGCCGGAACGCGCACCACATCGCAGCTATTATTATGCGATGGGCCTGACCGAAGAGGAGATCGCCCGGCCCTTTGTCGGCATCGCATCGGCGGGCAATGATAGCGCGCCCTGCAACACCACGCTCGACATGCAAGCAGACTGGTGCCGCAAGGGCGTCAACGAAGCCGGGGGCATGCCGCGCCGCTTCAACACCATCACCGTGACCGACGGCATCGCCATGGGCCATCAGGGCATGAAAAGCTCGCTGGCCAGCCGCGAGGTGATCGCGGATTCGGTCGAACTGTCGGTCCGCGGCCATTGCTATGATGCGCTCGTCACCTTCGCCGGGTGCGACAAGTCGCTGCCGGGTATGATGATGGCCATGCTGCGGCTCAACGTGCCGTCGATCTTCGTCTATGGCGGGTCGATCCTGCCGGGACGGTTCGAAGGGCGCGACGTCACGGTCGTCGACGTGTTCGAGGTGGTCGGCAAATATGCGGCCGGCGCCTGTCCGCTCAAGGATGTGATCGCGCTGGAAAAGGTCGCCTGTCCCGGCCATGGCGCGTGCGGCGGCCAATATACCGCCAATACCATGGCCTGCGTCGGCGAAGCGATCGGCCTGTCGCTGCCCAACAGCAACATGGCGCCAGCGCCATATAAGAGCCGCGAGGAAGTCGCCGTTTCGGCAGGGCGTCAGGTCATGGAGTTGCTGGCGAAGAACATCCGTCCACGCGACATCTGCACGCGCGAGGCGTTCGAAAATGCCGCGCGCATCATCGCGGCGACCGGCGGATCGACCAATGGCGCGCTGCACCTGCCCGCCATGGCCAATGAGTGCGGGATCGATTTTGATCTGTTCGACGTCGCGGAAATCTTCAAATCGACGCCCTATATCGCCGACCTGAAGCCGGGCGGCCGATATGTCGCCAAGGACATGTATGATGCAGGCGGCGTCTATATGCTGATGAAGACGCTGTTCGATAACGGTTTGCTGCAAGGCGACTGCATGACCGTCACCGGCAGGACTTTGGCCGAGAATATAGAGCAAGTGATTTGGAATCCGGAACAGAAGGTCATCTATGACGCCAAGGCGCCGATCACCCCGACAGGTGGCGTCGTCGGCCTCAGGGGCTCGCTGGCGCCCGATGGTGCGATCGTGAAGGTCGCCGGCATGCACCGCCTCCAATTCTCCGGCCCCGCGCGCGTCTTCGAATGCGAGGAAGAAGCGTTCGCGGCCGTAGAGGCGCGCGACATCGCCGAAGGATCGGTGATCGTCATCCGCTATGAAGGGCCAAAGGGCGGCCCCGGCATGCGCGAGATGCTGGCGACCACCGCCGCGCTCTATGGCCAGGGCATGGGAGAGAAGGTCGCCTTGATCACAGACGGCCGCTTTTCCGGCGCGACCCGGGGCTTCTGCATCGGCCATGTCGGGCCCGAGGCAGCGGAGGGCGGCCCCATCGCGCTGGTGGAAAATGGCGACATCATTGCCATTGATGCCGAGGCGGGCACGATCGACCTTGCGGTCGATGAGGCGATATTGGCGGAACGCCGGCGCAAATGGCAGCCGCGCCGTAATGATTATCAATCCGGCGCGCTGTGGCGCTATGCACGGAATGTCGGGCCGGCGTACAAGGGAGCGGTCACGCATCCCGGAGCCAGAGCCGAAACCCATGTCTATGCCGATATCTGAACGGGTTGCCGGCATCGGCCTGCTATGCCTTGCCCTCACCGCTTGCGATGAAGGCGCCGCACTGCCCAAGGGGCCGTTCGCATCCCGTAACGGCGAACGAGACGGCGTTGCCGATTGCGCGGTGGGCGGAACGGCCGATTGGCACCGCAACTGCTCGGTGGAGCAGGATGGCGACATTCTTACCATCCGCCATGCCGATGGCGGTTTCCGCCGTTTCAGGATCGTGAAGGACGGGCACGGCCTGGTCGCGGCGGATGGCGCGGAACAGGCGTCGGTAGCGGTCATGGGCAAGGGGCGGATCGAACTGAGCGTCGGCAGGGATCACTACCGGATGCCGGCGACGATAGCGGCGGGGCAATGACTGGGACGTCGATCCTGACGGCGGCGCAAATGCGCACGGCGGAACAGGCGATCTTCGCCGGCGGCGTGGCCGAACATGCGCTGATGGAACGAGCCGGCGCCGCTGCGGCGGAATTCATCTGGCGGGCCGGGAACAAGCGCGATCTGCTGGTCCTGTGCGGTCCGGGAAACAATGGCGGCGACGGTTTCGTGATCGCGCGGTTGCTGCGCGGACGGGGCGTGCCGGTGCGGGTCGCAGCACTGAACGAGAGCCGCACCGAATCGAGCCGCACCGCCCGGCGAGCGTGGAATGGTCCGGTCGAACCTTTGCTGCAGGCGGCACCGGCCACCCAGCTTGTCGATGCCCTGTTCGGAACCGGGCTGTCGCGCGGGCTCGATCCGGCTGTTGCCGCGCAACTCTGCGCGCTGACGGCGGCGGCGAGTTTCAGCTATGCGATCGACCTGCCCAGCGGCGTCGATACCGACAGCGGAGAATTGCTGTCGGAAGTCCCGCACTTTGGCATCTGCATCGCCCTTGGTGCGCTCAAGCCTGCCCATCTGCTGCAGCCGGCGGCCGATCGGTGGGACAGGCTGGTCTGCGCGGATATCGGGATCCAGGCGCCCGGCAAGGTTCATCGGCTCGCATCACCGCGATTGGGCAGGCCTGCCGCTGGGGCCCATAAATATAGCCGCGGCCTCGTCGGCGTGGTCGGTGGGGACATGGCCGGCGCGGCGCGGCTGGCCGCAGAGGCGGCTGCGCGGTCCGGGGTTGGCATGGTGCGGCATTTTGCCGCGCGCGAAGCAAATGGCGGCGCGGATGCGATCGTGACGCAACGGGCGCCGGCTTCGGCGGACCTTAGGCGCCTGCTCGCCGATCCCCGACTGGCGGCGGTACTAGCGGGGCCGGGACTCGGCACGGACGAAGCCGCGAAGGCGCGGTTGGCGCCGGTCCTGAGCAGTGGTCATCCCCTCGTCCTCGATGCCGATGCGCTGACATTGCTGGCCGAACTCGGGGTCGAACAGATCCCGGCCGGCGCCATTTTGACCCCGCATGAGGGTGAATTTCAGCGGCTTTTCGGCAGTCTGCCGGGCAGTAAGGTCGATCGCGCCCTGGAAGCGGCTCGGCGTTCGGACGCGGTGGTGATCTACAAGGGCGCCGACAGCGTGATTGCCGCGCCCGACGGCCGCGCCGCGATTGCGGGAGGGGCTTCGCACTGGCTGTCGACGGCCGGGACAGGCGATGTGCTGGCCGGGCTGGCGGCTGGCCGACTGGCGGTGACGCGCGATCCTTTCCAGGCCGCGTGCGAAGCTGTCTGGCTGCATGGTGAGGCGGCGCGCCGGGCCGGTGCCGCTTTCATCGCGGACGATTTGCTTGTTCAACTGCCTGCGGCTATCGCCTGCCGCCTGTGACCGACCAAGATACTGACCTGATCGTCCGCATCGCCGCAAAGGGCGACGGCGTGACTGCCGATGGCCGCCATGTCCCGCTGAGCGCGCCGGGCGACCGGATCGCAAGCGATGGCGCGCTGCTGCGTGGGCCGCATCACGTCGATGCTCCGTGCATTCATTTCCCGGCCTGCGGTGGGTGCGAACTGCAACAGCTTGACCAGGAAAGCCTGGCGGACTTCGTGACTGGCCGGGTGACGGCCGCGCTGGCAGGGCAGGGGGTCAGGCCGCAGACGGTGCTGCTTGCCCATGTCTCGCCGCCCAGGACCAGGCGCCGCGCTTCCCTGCGTGCGGCCAGGAGCGGCCGAACGATCGTCATCGGTTTCGTCGAGTCCGGCAGCCATAAGCTGATCGACCTTGCCATGTGCGAGATACTCGACCCGCGGTTGTTTGCGCTGCTTGGCCCCTTGCGTTCGCTGCTGCTGCTCATCCTGCCTGATCGGCGTGCGGCGCATGTGCGGTTGTCGCTGGTCGACCAGGGCGTCGACCTGCTGCTGGAAGGCGTGCGGATTGAAGGCTTGGCGGCTGACGAGGCGCTGCTTGATTTCGCCGCCGCGCATCGGTTGGCGCGGGTGACGATCGACGAGGGCGAGGGGCAGCAGACCCGCTGGGAGCCCGAGCCGGTTACCGTCAGCTTCGGTGGGGTTTCGGTTGGCTTCCCGCCCTTCGCCTTTCTGCAGGCCACTCCTGACGGCGAGGCCGCTTTGGTCGAAGCCGTGCGGCAGGTGCTTCCCGATCGAGGCGTCATAGCCGATCTTTTCTGCGGCCTTGGCACGTTCGCGCTGGCCTTGGGACAGGCGCGTCCCGTTTATGCGGCAGAGGCGGCACGCGATCTGGTCCTTTCGCTCAAGTCGGCAGCCAATCGCGCGCAGCGGCGGATGGTGGTCGACCATCGCGATCTGTTCAGACGGCCGCTGACGCCGGAGGAGCTCGATAAATTCGCGGCGGTCGTCATCGACCCGCCCCGAGCCGGCGCGCGCGAGCAGATATTGCAGCTGGCGCAATCAAAAGTACCGCTGATCGCTTATGTGTCCTGCAACCCTGCCAGCTTCGCGCGCGATGCGGCGCATCTGGTCGCGGCGGGATATGTGCTGGAAAGCGTGAAGCCGGTCGGGCAATTCCGCTGGTCCACCCATGTCGAGTTGGTCGGCATCTTCCGCCGCGGATAAAATTTGTCCCCCGCCGCATATTTGCGGCGAAGGACAGGCACCCTCTCCAAAGGGGAGTTTGAGCCTTTTTAGCCCAGCTTGATGACAGTTGCGCGACGGCGGGCCGGGACCGGTTCGGCATAAAGGCTGGCCATCGGCTCATCCTCCACCTCGACGATCGTTTCCGACGTGAAGCCGTTGAAACCGGTACGCATCGCCGCGCCATAGGCGCCGAGCATGCCGATCTCGATATAGTCGCCGGGCTTCACATCCTCCGGGAGCATGAAGGGGCCGACCATATGGTCCATGTCATCGCAGGTCGGACCGTAGAAGGAAAAGCCGGTCAGTTCCGCCCCGCTCTCTTCCTCGCGCAGCAGGGCCACGGGGAAACGCCAGCCGATATGCGCCGCGTCGAACAGCGCGCCATAAGCGCCGTCGTTGATGTAGAGTTCGGTGCCGCGACGGCGCTCGACGCGGACGACGACCGAACTGTACTCAGCCGAGAGCGCACGGCCGGGTTCGCACCACAGTTCCGCCGAATAGCTGATCGGCAGGCTTTCGAAGCCGTGGTGGATCGCGTCGAAATAGCGTTCGAGCGCGACCGGCTCCATGCCCGGATAGATGGACGGGAAACCGCCGCCGACATCGATGATATCGACTGTTACCGCGGCGTCGACAATCGCCGCGCGGACACGTTCGATGGCATCGCTATAGGCCTGGGGCGACATGGCCTGGCTGCCGACATGGAAGCAGATGCCCAGTGCATCGGCCGCCTGGCGGGTCGCCATCAGCAGTTCACGGGTTTCGCCCAGTTCTGCGCCGAATTTCGACGCAAGGCTGAGTTCCGAATGTTCGGACGAAACGCGCAGGCGCACGCACAGTTCAAGGTCGGCCGCATTGTCCGTGGCGCGCAGGATCTTTTCCAGCTCGTCCATCGTGTCGAGCGAGAAGGTGCGCACGCCATGGACATGGTAAGCCTCTGCGATCGCTTCCTCGGCCTTGACCGGGTGCATGAAGCAGAGCTTCGCCTGACCCTGTTCGGCATCGGCCAGCGTTTCCGCAACGAGGCGCACTTCCGCGATGGACGCCACGTCGAAATGCGTGATTCCGCTAGCGAACAGCGTGCGGATCAGATCGGGAGACGGATTCGCCTTGACCGCATAGAGCGAGCGCCCCGGAAACTTCTCGGAAAAGAAGCGGGCGGCCCTAGCTGCTGCCTGGGGACGAATCAGCGTTACCGGTGCTGCCGGTGTGAGGGTGGTCGCTACCCCCAGCGCGCTATGATGCTTGTGCAACTCAAGGGACCTCCAGTGTAGTTCGTTGGCATAAAAGCTGCCTTGCGGTGGAAGTCCCATGGGGCAGCGGAGGGCCGATATATGCCCGGCTGCCCCCCCTGTAAAGCGGATGCGTAAATTTTGTTGCGCAGACGGCTATGAAACGTGCGTCAGGAGAGACGGGACTTGAAATCCTCGTAGGAGAATTGGCGGATTTGCTTGAGTTCGTCGGTTTGCGAGTTCCACAACCAGATGGCGGGCAGGGGCACGCCGTTGAATGTGTTGGTCTTTACCATCGAATAATGGGCCTGATCGAGGAAGGCGACCCGCCGTCCCGGAGTCGCTCCGCCGGGGACTCGATAGTCGCCGATAATGTCTCCGGCGAGGCAGGAGGGGCCACCGAGTCGCGTGGGTTGGCCGTCCGATTCCTCCCCCAACATGGCGGGACGATAGGGCGCCTCGATCACGTCGGGCATGTGGCAGGTGGCGGAGATGTCGGTGATCGCGACGGGCATGCCGTTGTCGATCACGTCGAGGATTTCGCCGATCAATATGCCCGCATCGAGCGCCATGGCTTCGCCGGGCTCGATATAGAGTTCAAGGCCCGTTTCAGCTTTGATGCGGTGGAGGAAGGCGATGAGGTCGTCGATCTGATAGTCGGCGCGGGTGACATGATGGCCGCCGCCGAAGTTCAGCCATTTGAGGCCGCCGACATGGGGCGTGACATGGGTTTCGATTGCGGCCCAGGTTCTGGCGAGCGGCAGGAAATCCTGTTCGCACAGGTTGTGGACGTGGAGGCCGTCGACGCCCTCGAGATGTTCCGCCGTTAACTGGTCGATCGGAAAACCCAGGCGGCTGTGCGGCTGGGAGGGGTCGTATTTGGGCACCTCGCCCTCCGCGTGGAGGGGATTGATGCGCAGGCCGATGTCGAAGTTCACACCGTTCATACGGGCCACTTCGATGACGGGCTTCAGGCGGGCGATCTGGCCGGGGCTATTGAAGATGACATGGTCGGAAATCTTCAGGATTTCCGCCAGATCTTCGGCCTTGTAGGCGGCACAATAGGTCGCGACTTCGCCACCATATTCCTCGCGGCCGAGGCGGGCTTCGTAGATGCCGGATGCGCAGACGCCGTCAAGATATTCCGCGACAACGCCACCCAGCGACCACATGGAGAAGGCCTTGAGCGCGCCCAGCACCTTGATGCCCGCGCGGTCGCCAATGTCCCGCAGGATGGACAGGTTGCGGCGCACCGCGGCCTCGTCCACCACGAAGGCGGGTGAGGGGACGCGGTTCAGGTCGAAATGCGCGAAGGCGGCGGGATCGCCGGCTTTGGTTTCCATCAACGGTTCTCCGTCACCCCAGCGAAGGCTGGGGTCTCAGGCGAGAGGGCACGGCGTAGCGGCACGA
>DATFDS010000038.1:0-6100 GCA_035251955.1 Sphingobium sp.
CCGTGGATCGTCGATGCGGCCGATGTGGCGGATCCGCAGGCGCTGTCGCTCCGCACGACTGTGAACGGTGTCGAGGTGCAGCATGGATCGACGGCGGATATGATCATGAGCGTCGCGGCGCTGATTTCCTACCTGTCGGCCGTGACCACGCTGATGCCCGGTGATATGATCCTGACCGGCACGCCGCATGGGGTGCATTTCTGCAATGCGGGGGACGAGGTCGTCTGCGAGATTGACGGCGTCGGCCGCCTGGTCAATCATCTGGTGGCAGCATGAGCCTCTATCAGCTTTCCAAATTCCTCTATGTGCTCAACCGCGACGACCATGCGAAGGCGCGGTTCCGCGAAGACGCTGAAGCGGCGACGCGCGACTATGTCCTCACCGGCGAGGAGCGCAAGGCGCTGGTCGATCACGATATCGGCCTGCTCTACGTGCTGGGCGTCAACGGCCAGATATTGATGCATTTCGCGGCTTTCTGCGGCATCGCCTGGGCCGATTACCTCCAGCAGATGCGCGACGGCGTGACCCGCCATGGACCGGTGCGCGCCGGCCTTTATGCCATGACAACCGCAACCGACGAAAAGGTGGCAGGCCTATGACCCTGGTATTCACCGGCATCTGCAGCCATGCGCCCGGCATGACCGCCCGGGCCGATCTTGCCCCCGCCGAACAGAAGGACGCGCTTTACGCCGCGATGGACGGCATGCGGGAGGCCATCGCGGACACAAGGCCCGACGCCATCATGGTGGTCGCCGCCGAGCATTTCGCCAATTTCTTCATGAACAACATGCCTGCCTATGCGGTCGGCATGGGCGAAAGCTACAAAGGGCCGATCGAGGACCCGGACTGGCTGCGCATCCCGGTGCGGGAGGCCAAAGGCAATCCCGATCTCGGCCGTCGCCTGGTCAGCGAGATGCTGAACACCATCGACGTCGCCTATTGCGAGGAATGGCAGTTCGACCACGGCATCATCGTGCCGCTTCATTTCCTCGATCCGCACAACGAACTGCCGGTGATCCCGGTCAACATCAACTGCCAGGGACCGCCGCTGACGCCGCTCAAGCGGGCCTGGGCGTTCGGCGAAGCGATCCGCCGCGCGGCGGACAGCGTGCCGGAGCGGATTGCGCTGGTGGCGACCGGCGGCATCTCGCACTGGCCGGCCACGCCCGACAGCGGCAAGATCAACGAGGCATGGGATCGTGATTTCCTCGATCGCTGGGTCAGCAACGATCGGGATCGGCTGCTGGCCTACACCGATGAGGAAACCTATCGCGACGCCGGGCAGGGCGGGTTCGAAATCCGCACCTTCATCGCCGCCGCCGCCGCCGCGCGGGGCAAGGGCACGCTCCATTATTTCCAGCCTATCCCGATCTTTGCGGTCGGCTGCACCGTCGCGACGATGGAGATCGCCTGATGGCGCATGTGACCATTGAATGGACGGACAATCTGGAGGGCGAATTCGACCTTCAGGCGCTGATGGCAATGATCGCGCAGGACATGCGCGAACGGGCCGATGGCGTGTTCCCGATCGGCGGCATCCGCGTCCGCGCCTACAAGGTGACGGACTATGTGATCGCGGACGGGACATCCGCACAGGACGCCTTCATCAACATCGACGTGAAGATGGGCGCGGGCCGCAGCGCCGAGTTCCGCCAGCGCTATTTCGACGCGCTGTTCGTCCGGGTGCGCGATTCATTTGGCGATCTGTTCGATCGCCGTCCCTTCGCCTTGTCCCTCTATGTGGAAGAGGCCGAAGGATGGAAGCATAACAGCATACATAAGCGTTTGGGGAAGTAGAGCATGGCGCTCGATCAGAAGATTGTCGAACAACTCGCGGCGCGGTTGCACGAAGCGGAAAAGGCACGGACGCAGGTCGGCCAATTTTCCCTGGACTATCCGGAAATGGACCTGGACGACGGCTACGCCATCAGCCGGGCCTGGACGAAGATGAAGCTGGCTGAAGGCCGCACGGTCATCGGACACAAGATCGGCCTGACGTCGCGGGCCATGCAGCGTTCGTCCAATGTCACCGAGCCCGACTTCGGCACGCTGCTCGACGACATGCTCTTTCCCGATGGGCAGGATATTCCGATCGATCGCTTCATCGAACCGCGCGTCGAGGTGGAACTGGCCTTCATCCTCAAGGACCGCCTCAAAGGTCCGGGGTGCACGCTGTTCGACGTGCTGAACGCGACCGACTATGTCGTGCCCGCGATCGAGATCATCGACGCGCGCATCGAACGGATCGACAAGGCCACCGGCGTGACGCGCAAGGTGTTCGACACGATTTCCGACAATGCCGCCAATGCCGGCATCGTCATCGGCGGGCGCCCGGTGCGCCCTGACGCGGTCGACCTTCGCTGGGTCAGTGCGCTGCTGTACCGCAACGGCGTGATCGAGGAATCGGGCGTCGCGGCGGCTGTGCTGAACCACCCCGCGACCGGCCCCGCCTGGCTGGCGAACAAGCTCGCTCCGCATGGCGAGTCCCTGGAGCCCGGCCAGATCGTGCTGGGCGGCAGCTTCACCGCGCCCGTCTTCGCCCGGCCGGGTGACAGCTTCCATGTCGACTATGGTCCGCTGGGCGCGATATCGGTGCGGTTCGTATGACCGTGTTCCGCGATACCCTGGCGGGGGACCGCCCGCTGATCGGCCTGTGGCAGGCGCTGGCAAACTCTTATACCGCCGAAATCTGCGCGCGTGCCGGCTTCGACTGGCTGCTGATCGATGGCGAGCATGCGCCCAATACGGCAGCGACGTTGCTCGCGCAGTTGCAGGCGGTCACGCCCTTTCCGGTGGAACCGATCGCGCGCGTGCCGCTGGGCGAGCCGGTGGCGATCAAGCAATATCTGGACCTGGGCTATCGGACGCTGCTGGTGCCGATGGTCGACAGCGCGGAGCAGGCGAGGGCGGTCGTGTCGGCCACCCGCTTTCCCCCGCTCGGCACCCGGGGCGTGGCCAGCGCCACCAGCCGGGCTTCGGGCTTCGGCGCCGATGCCCGCTACCTGGCGGAAGCGCATCTGAAGGTGACGGTCATCGCCCAGATCGAAAGCCGCGCCGCACTGGCAGAGATTGAGGAGATTGCGGCGGTGGAGGGAATCGACGCGCTTTTCATCGGTCCAGGTGACCTTGCCGCCTCCCTTGGGCATCTTGGGCATGCGCAGCATCCGGACGTTCAGGCCGCCATAGCGAAGGCCAAGGCGGCGATCGACAGGGCCGGCAAACCAGCGGGCATTTTCGCGCTGTCGGCCGAGGACGCGCGGCGCAGGATCGACGAAGGGTTCAAATTTGTGTCGGTCGGGACCGACATCGGTATCCTGTCGAAGGGTGCAACTGCCTTGCTGGAGACGGTCAGGCGGTAATCAACGTCCGATGCGTGCCGCAGTGTCGGGGCAGCAGTGTCGGGGCAGCGGGGGCCTCCTGCTGTTGCGGCACCTAGCTTGACAACGGGCGAACCGCGCCGCATATTTATTTAACATGTTATTGATTGGAAATGGTGAGACGCCCGATGGTTCGGGTTTCTTGACTCACTGCCCTCAATCTGTCCGGCAATTGGAGCATCCCTAATGCGCTCACTCCTGGTGGTTAACGGTCCTATTCAAGTTTGCGATGACGCCGGGAGTACGGTCGAAGCGCTGGCCATCGAAAATGGGCGGATCGTCGCAGCCGGGAGCGCCGGTAGTGCCCGTGCTGCGATCGGCGAAGATCATGAGGTGATCGACCTTGACGGCAAGGCCGTGATGCCGGGGCTTGTCGACGCACATAATCATCACGCGCTGGGCGGTCGCGCCGCGCTGTTCGAAACGCATGTTCCGCCCACCGCAACCTATGATGAGTTGCTGGGATATGTCCGCCAGGCGGCGAGCAGGACCCCGCCGGGGAAATGGATTTTCGGCGGCATGTTCGACATCGGCCTGGCCGATCGCCTGAACAGCGCGGCTGCCCTGGCCGATCTGGACGCCGCCTCCGATGGCCGGCCCGTTGTCCTGCGCGACATGTCCTATCATAATCGCTGGGCGAACTCCGCCGCGATGGCGGCCGCCGGGATCACCGACGAAACGCCGGATCCGGTCAGCGGCACCATCGCCCGCGATCCGGCGACGGGGAAGGCGACCGGTTTCCTTATGGAATCGGCGTGCGGCATCGCGGACGCCGCGATGGAACATCAGACGTTCGATCAGTCGACGAACCGGAAGGTGGCGCGGCATGCGGTATCCATCCTCAACCAATATGGCATCACCGCGATCCAGGATGCGCTGACCTCCTCGCCAATGGCGGAAGCCGTTGCGGCGCTGGATCGGGAGGGGGAATTGAACGCCTGGGTCGTCGCCAGCCTGATTGCGCACGAGGCGCCGCTTTACATACCCGGCCCTATCGGGCGCGAACTGTTCGCGATCAAGGACAAGTTCGCGACGGAGCATGTTCGTCCCTATTTCGCCAAGATCCTGCTCGACGGGGTTCCGATGACCGGCACCGCCGCGATGATCGATCCCTATAAGGCATCGGCCGGTTTCGGATGCTGCTATCGCGGCGGGACCACGATGACGCTTCCTCAACTCTCGCGCCTTCTGGCCGACATCGAGAAAGCCGGCCTGGCGGCGAAGATGCACTGCGCAGGTGACGCCGCGACCAAGCTCGCCATCGACGCGATCGAGATTATCCGCGATTTCAACGGCCCATCCGATGTGCGCCACCAGATCGCCCATGCAAGCCTGATCGACGGCGATGAAATCAAGCGCATGGCGCAGCTCAACATCACGGCGGAACTGTCGCCCATGATATGGTATCCCAACATATTGGGCGCCGCCGTGAGCGAAGTGCTGGAAGACGCCGTTCTGGCGAAATCCTTCCCGATCGCGGATTTTCTTGCCGGCGGACTGGTGATCGCGGGCGGGTCCGACTGGCCGGTCGCGCCGTCGCCCGACCCCTGGATCGGGATTGAAACGCTGGTGACGCGTCGCGATCCGGAAGGCATTTTCCCTGGCGCGCTGCGGCCGGAACAGGCCATTCCGGTCCTTGATGCCATGCGGGCCTTCACCCTGTACGGCGCCCGCGCCATCGGCCTGGAAAAGGACATCGGTTCGCTCGAAGTCGGCAAGGCGGCCGACTTCGTCATTCTCGATCAGGACCCCGCCACTTGCCCGGCGGAGGACATTGCCGATACGAAGGTTCTGTCGACCTGGTTCGGCGGCAGGAAAGTCTATGAACGATGATGGACGGCAGAAGCCCTGTCCTTCTGCTCACGGGATTTCTGGGCAGCGGCAAGACGACGCTGCTCAACCGGCTGCTTTGCGATCCGGCATTGTCGGACAGCCTGGTCATCGTCAATGAATTTGGCGATATCCCGCTCGATCATCTGCTCATCACCCATGTGGATGAGAATATCCGGCTTCTCGACACCGGATGCGTCTGCTGCACGGTGCGCGGGGATCTGATCGATACGCTTGTCGACCTTCGTGATCGCAGAGCGCGGGGAGAAATCGGCTTCTCCCGAATATTCATCGAGACATCCGGGTTGGTCGATCCCGCGCCGATCTTTCATTCCTTCGCGGTCGACTCCGCGCTGACGGCGGATTGGGAACTTTGCGCCGTCGTCACGACCGTGGATGCGGTGAATGGGGTAGCGACGCTGGCCCGGCACGAGCAAGCCCCGCGCCAGGTCGGGCTGGCGGACCTCGTCGTCGTGACGAAGGGCGACATAACGACGGCCGATCAGATGGCCGCCGTTGACGCTGCGGTCGCTCGATTGAACCCTTATGCCAAGCGGGTGGGGGTCGATTGGGACGGTCTGGCTTCGCTGTTGACGTCGTCGGACCTGCGGCAGGCGCTGGCCGTGCCGCTCGCGATGGATCATGCGCATCATGGCCATGATCATGCGCATTCTTCCACAATTTGTTCGCGCTCGCTTTGGCTGGACGCTCCGGTTCCGCAGTCTGTCGTCCTTGAATGGATCGATCTGCTGGCTGCCCTGCGCGGCGAGAATCTGCTGCGGCTCAAGGCCCTGATCCGGACGGTCGAGATGCCGGATCGTCCAACGCTGGTCCAGGTCGTCCAGCATGTGGTCCATCCGGTGCAACAACTGGAGGCCTGGCCGGACGCGGAG
>DATFDS010000039.1:0-4981 GCA_035251955.1 Sphingobium sp.
CGATGCAGATTGCCCACCTCTCGAATCTCATGTTCGATATAGGTGCCGTAATAGGCAACCGCGCAGGCGATGTCGGTCCGGCAGCACATCAGGTAGCAAAGCTTACCGCCCAGGCAATAGCCGACCGCCCCGACAGGAAGACCGAATTCGCGTTGCAACCACTCAGCGCAGTCCACCATGTCTTCGACACCCGTGTCGTAATCAAAGCCATAATAAAGATCGAACGCCTTCTCGACGTCAGCAGGGTTGCGGTCGGAGAGTTCGACCCCCGCTTCCTGCCGCCAGAAAAGATCGGGCACGAAGCAGACGTAGCCAGCCTGGGCGAATTCGCGGGCATGGGCACGCATCGTCTCGTTAACGCCCCAGATCTCCATGATCGCGATGATAGCGCCCTTGGCCTTGCCATCCGGTAAGGCCAGCCAGCCAGTCATCGAGCCGTCTCGCATCGGAACCGTTATTGTTTCCTCACGCATTATTTTCCTCCCAGTCTGGATACCGCGCTGTCGATGCGCGTGCGATGTTCGCCGGTTGCGTGCGCCAGCGCTTGGAACGCAGCCGAGAGTTCGAGAATACTGCCGATCGGCGCGGTTTGGGCTTCCCGCAACAGGCGTTTGGCCATGCGCAGCGCCTGCGGTGGATTCTCGGCGATCTGCGAAGCCAGGTGATGTGCGCTGGGCAAAAGCAAGTCGTCCGCAACCACCTCGGAAACCAATCCGCACGCCAAGGCTTCGTCAGGAAGAATGGTCCGGCCGGTGAATGTCAGTTCCGAAGCTTTGGCAATTCCGATAACCTTCTGAAGGAGGAACGCGCCCCCATCGCCCGGAATGATGCCAAGGCGGACGAAGCTTTCGGCGAAGCGCGCGGATTGGCTCGCGATGCGAATGTCGCACATCAACGCCAGGTCCAAGCCGGCACCGATGGCCGGTCCGTTGATTGCTGCAATCACCGGCACCTCCATTTGGTACAGGGCCAGCGGGATGCGATGTATGCCATGCTTGTAGTGGTAACGGTCGTCCACGGCTTCCAACGAAGCGTCCGCGCCACGCTCCGCCATTTGCTTGATGTCGCCGCCCGCGCAAAATGCCCGCCCGGCGCCTGTTAGGATGACGGCGCGGATCGACATATCGGCTTCGATCCGATGGCAGGCCTGCTCGATCGCGGCATATTGCGCCTGACTGCCCAGCGCGTTGCGGGTCTCAGCCGAATTGAGGGTCAAGGTCGCGACATGATCGTTCACCACCAGATCGACAAATGAGGTCATGGCATTTCCTTGAGACGAGCGAGGATACGGGCCTCGTCGGCACCGAGTACCGGTGGCGCAGTGCGATAGGTGACCGGCGTGGCAGACAGATGCAGCGGGTTTGCGACGGTCGGCACGCTGCCAGCCAGCGGATGGTCGAGGTCGCGGCGCATTTCCCGGGCTACGATCTGGGGATCAGCGAAGACGTCGGCGATCGTGTTGATCGGCCCGCAAGGTACGCCCACCGCTTCCAGTTCAGCGACCCAGTGCGCGGTCGGCTGCGTCAGCGTCCTTGCGGTGATTGCCAGGATCACATCGGCACGACGAGCGATACGCCCGGCGTTGGTCGCTAGCGTTGCATCGGGCGCGAGACCGAGCGCTCCCCAGGCGCGAGCGAACTGCGCGTCATTCCCGACCGCTACTATCATTGCGCCGTCGGCAGTCGGAAAATCTTGGTATGGCACAATGTTGGGATGCGCATTGCCCATCCGCTGCGGCGAGACGCCCGATACCAGATAGTTCATCGCCTGATTGGCGAGAGCCGCAACCGAAACGTCGAGCAGCGCAATATCGATAATTTGCCCCTCGCCGGTCCGATCGCGGTGCGCCAGCGCGGCCAGGATGCCGACCGTGGCGTATAATCCGGTCATGATGTCGACCAGAGCGACGCCAACCTTCTGGGGTCCCGCGCCGGGCTCCCCTTCACGGCCGCCGGTGATGCTCATCAGCCCGCCCATTGCCTGGATCAGCACGTCGTAGCCGGCACGCGACGCATATGGCCCAGTCTGGCCGAAACCAGTTACCGAGCAATAGACCAGGCGTGGGTTTAATGCGCGCAGGCTGGACGCATCCAGGCCATAAGCGGCCAGTCCACCAACCTTGTAGTTCTCGATAACCACGTCGCTTTCCATGGCCAGCGCCCGGACGAGGCGCTGACCCTCCGGCGACGTAATGTCGGCAGTGACCGAGGCCTTATTGCGGTTGGCGGCAAGAAAGTAGGCAGCATCACCCTTCGTCCTGCCGGTAGGATCGGTGACAAACGGCGGGCCCCAATGGCGCGTATCGTCGCCGGTTCCGGGCCGCTCGACCTTGACAACCTCCGCGCCAAGATCGCCAAGCAACTGCCCCGCCCACGGTCCCGCAAGAACTCGCGAGAGATCGAGGATCCTCAGATGCGACAAAGCGCCCATTGGTCAGAGAATTTCGCCGGGATAAGGCTTGGCCATCGGCATAGCCTCGCCAAGGCGCGCGGCAGGAAGATGGTCGGGATGGAATGACCAATCCCATTCGGGCTCTTGCAGGAGGAACGAAGGTAGCACCGACAGCCAGGTCGAGAAGGAGAATTTCACCTCATAGATGCGCGGAATCCAATTGTCGTCCAGTGCGTCGAAATCGGTCCCGTATTCGGCCTGTCCACCGGCAGGACAGGGCAAGTAGCAGAACAGGCCAGAACTCAGCCGGTGGCGACCCAGGCCCACGCTCGACTTCGGCCAACCCTGGCGTTCCATGTGGTTTACGCCGATCATGAGTTCGTCGATATCTTCGACGCCGAAGTTGGCGTGGTGAAAACGTGGTTGGCCATCGAGACCTTCCAGCGTTGCGTCCGATTCGACCAGGAATAGCTGGTGATGGTCGTAATTGCCGTCGCAGCGCAGGAACAATCCGGTATCGCGCATCACGTCGCTCAGTCGAAACCCAAGCCGCTCCATCATGAAACGGCCCGCCGCCTCATGGCCCTTCACCCCGAATACGACGTGCTGAATACATTTCGGCAGGCAGGCCCGGCGCCATTTGCGTGTCTGGTTGATACGATTGGTGCGGAACGGCGCATTGACCGGATCTGGCGCGTAAACGACGGGCGCGCGGACAAACACCGCCAGGCCCATCGCAATGCCGCCATCGGCCAGAAAATGTGCGACGCCCTCTTCGTCGACATTGACATCGCGGTCGGCACGCAGGCCCGCGACCAGCAGGTCGAGGCTGGCCTGCGAGTCGCAACCCCATATTACCTCGCGGACACCGCCACCGATCAGTTCGGACGCTGGAATGCGCGCGTCGTTGGCCTGATAAAGGTGGACCGACGAGCCTTCGGGCAAACGAAAGATGCTTGAGTCGGCGGCACGGTTTTCGAGCGGCAAGCCGAAATCCTCGAAATATCGCGTGCATTCCGCAAGATCATCAACCGCGTATATCAGTCGCTTTATACCGATAATCGCCATAATCCGTCTCCCAGGTTCATTTTTTACAGGGGCTGACCAACACCGCCGAGGCAGACATATTTGGTCTCGAGATATTCCTCGATCCCGTAACGCGAACCCTCGCGTCCCAGCCCGGACTGCTTGATCCCGCCGAACGGCGCGACCTCGTTGGAGATCATCCCCGTATTCACGCCGACCATTCCTGCCTCCAGGGCCTCCGTCACACGCCATGTCCGCGCGAGATCGTGAGTGAACACATAGGATGCCAGGCCGAATGGCGAATCATTGGCCATTGCCACCGCCTCGGCTTCGGTCTCAAACCGGATCAAGGGTGCGATCGGACCGAAGGTCTCGTCCCCAAAGACCAGCATCTCGCGGGTAACGCCGGAAAGGATCGTGGGGGAAAAGAAGGTGCCGCCAGAAGGATGACGCACTCCACCCGCCACCAGTTTCGCACCCTTTTCGATTGCATCGGCGACGTGGCTTTCGACCTTGGCGACGGCGGCCATGTCGATGAGCGGCCCGATCGCCACGCCGTCGCGGTCGCCTGGTCCGACTGTAAGCGCGGCGACTGCAGCGGCCAGCTTCTCTGTAAAGGCATCATGGATGGATGCTTGTACGAAAATTCGGTTGGCCGCGATGCAGGACTGGCCGGTGTTGCGAAATTTCGCGGTCATCACGCCCGCCACCGCTGCATCAAGGTCGACATCGTCAAAAACCAGCAACGATGCGTTCCCGCCCAATTCCAGAGAGATCTTCTTGATGGTCGAGGCGCTGTCGCGCATCAGCATGCGCCCAACGCCCGTCGAGCCTGTAAAGGTCAACTTGCGCACTACGGCACTGCCGGTGAGCGTTGCGCCAAGCTCAGGCGTGTTCGAGGAAGCGCAGGTGACGATGTTGAACACACCGGCAGGCACGCCCGCGCGCATCGCCAGCTCCGCCAATGCCAGCGCGGTCAGCGGTGTTTGCGCCGCGGGCTTGACGATCATGGTACAACCCGCCGCTAGAGCCGGCGCGGCCTTGCGGGTGATCATCGCAGCAGGAAAATTCCAGGGCGTAATCGCGGCGCAGACGCCGACCGGCTGCTTGAGCACGACGATCCGGTTCGCGGAGTCGGGGTGCGCCAAGACGTCCCCTGCGACGCGCTTGGCCTCCTCGGCAAACCATTCCACGAACGAGGACGCATAGCCGATTTCTCCGCGCGCCTCGGCGAGAGGCTTGCCTTGCTCGGCTGTGATGATCCGAGCCAAATCCTCGCCATGGGCGACAATAAGGTCGTACCAGCGGCGTATCGTTCGTGACCGTTCCTTGGCGGCCAGCGCGCGCCAGCCCGTCAGCGCAGCGTCCGCCGCGGCGATTGCTCGTTCAGCCTCGACACGGCCCAGATCAGGAACTTCGGCGATCGTCGCGCCCGTAGCCGGGTTGGTGACCGCGAAACGCGCCGCGCCGCCGACCCATTGGCCGTCGATCCAGGCATCCGATTTCAGCAGCGTTGCGTCGTCAAGCCTCAGCATGGATTGCGGCCCACAAAGAATGCGGCGTC
>DATFDS010000040.1:0-3046 GCA_035251955.1 Sphingobium sp.
GCTGATCTCGGCCCAGCGCAACTTCCAGGCGAATTCGAAGGCGATCGAAGCGGCGAACACGCTGTCGACCACCATCGTGAATATGCGCACTTAAAAAATAACCCGTCATTCCCGCGAACGCGGGAACCCATCTCCTGCCCGTTCCGCTTGGTGCAAGGTCGGGAGATGGATCCCCGCCTACGCGGGGATGACGGACATTGTTTCGGCACCCCCACGAACAGGACACCCCCATGGACCGGCTCGTCAACACGGCTCTCACCGCGATGCGCGGCGCGATGGCGCGGCAGGCGGCGATTTCCAACAACCTCGCGAACGTCAACACGGTCGGCTTTCGCGCGGAAATCGCCAATGCCGAGACGCGCTGGATCAAGGGCGATGGCTTCGACACGCGGGCGCAGGCGTCCGAACAGGTGATCGCGTCCGACATGGCGCAAGGCGCGATGACCGAAACCGGCAATCCGCTGGACGTGGCCATGAACGGCGATGCCCTGCTCGCCGTTCAGGCCGCGGACGGCAGCGAAGCCTATACGCGCCGGGGCGACCTGAAGGTCTCCGACAGCGGCCTGCTCACCACCGGGGACGGCCTGCCGGTCCTGGGCGAAGGCGGCCCCATCACCCTGCCGCAGATGGACAGCCTCTCCATCTCGCAGGACGGCAGCATCTGGGGCGTGCCCCAGGGCGGCGACCCCGCGAACCCGCAGCAGGTGGACAAGCTGAAGCTGGTCAACGCCACCGGCTCCAGCATCGCCAAGGGCACCGACGGCCTGTTCCGTGAGACCAACGGCGGCGCCCTGCCGCAGGACCCGCTCGCGACCGTGACCGGCGGCTCGCTCGAAGGCTCCAATGTCAACGCCACCTCGGCGCTCGTCCAGATGATCGAGGCGAGCCGCGCCTGGGAAACGCAGGTGAAGCTGATCGACACCGCCAAGCAGCTCGATGACGGCGGCGCATCGCTCATGCGGCTTGATGGTTAATTTGGCACGAACCTTGCTTTTGATCCGGCAAGACTGACTTCGCAAGGAAGACAAGACGATGACCAACGCAGCCCTTCATGTCGCCCGCACCGGCCTCGACGCGCAGAACACGAAGATGCGCGTGATCGCCAACAACCTGGCGAACGTCAACACGACCGGCTTCAAGCGCGACCGCGCCGATTTCGAGACCCTCGCCTATCAGCAGATAGTGGCGGCAGGCGCCAATTCGGACAGCGAGAACAAGTTCGCCACCGGCCTCAATCTCGGCTCGGGCGTCGCGATGCAGGGCACCAGCAAGATCAACACGCAGGGCACGCTGAGCCAGACCGGCAACGCGCTCGACATGGCGATCGAGGGTTCGGGCTTCTTCCAGGTCCAGCGCCCGGACGGCACCATCGCCTATACCCGCGCCGGCAATTTCAGCACCACGGCGGAAGGCACGATCGTCACCAGCGACGGCCTGCCGCTGGTCCCGCAGATCACCGTGCCGCAGGGCGCGACCGGCATCACCATCGGCAATGACGGCACCGTCACCGCGACGCTCCAAGGCCAGGCCGAACCGACGCAGCTCGGGCAGATCGAGCTGGCGAGCTTCATGAACAGCGCAGGGCTCCAGCCGATCGGCGGCAACCTGCTCACCGAAAGCGCGGCCAGCGGCGCGCCCCAGGTTGGCGTCGCCGGGCTCGACGGGCGCGGCGTGATCCGCTCGGGCAATCTCGAAACCTCGAACGTCAACGTCGTCGAGGAACTGGTCGACATGATCGAAACGCAGCGCGCCTATGAGGTGAACAGCAAGATGATCAAGGCGACCGACGAAATGCTCCAGTATGTCAACCAGCAGCTGTGAGGTTGATGATGACTGGTTTTAATAAACCGTTCGCCCTGAGCCTGTCGAAGGGCTCTACTGCTTCTTCAAAGAAGAGAAGGGCTTCGACAAGCTCAGCCCGAACGGTGTTGGTAGCGCTTGCTCTAACCGCCTTTGCCGCCACCCCGGCAATGGCCGGCAAGAAACGCGATACCGAGCGGCAATTTTATGCCCCCACCGTGGTCGCGCAGCCTGCCGCCCCGCCGGCGAACGGCTCGATCTTCCAGGCGTCGATGGGCTACACCCCGCTTACCAGCGGCGCGCGCGCGCAGAGCGTCGGCGACATCATCACCATCGTGCTGGTCGAACGCACGCAGGCGACCAAGAGCAACAGCGCCGATACCAGCCGCAGCGGCAATATCGGCCTGACGCCGCCCAGCACCGGCCCGCTCTCCAAACTCTTCTCGTCGAGCGACATCGAAGCGAGCGGCCAAAACGCCTTCACCGGCAAGGGCAATGCGACCCAGTCCAATGCGCTGAGCGGCGAAATCACCGTGACGATCGCGGCAGTCTATCCCAACGGCACGATGCTGGTGAAGGGCGAGAAGGCGCTGACGCTCAACCGCGGCGACGAGTTCATCCAGATCAGCGGCCTCGTCCGCCAGGCGGATATCAGCCCGGACAACCGCATCGCATCGACCCGCGTGGCCGACGCCAAGATCATCTACACCGGCAAGGGCGAGATCGCCCGCGCCAGCCGCCAGGGCTGGCTGCAGCGCTTCTTCACGATGATCAGCCCCTTCTGATGGAACGGACCAAGCTCATGGCTCGCCTTCTCAACTTCGTCATTCCCGCGAAGGCGGGAACCCATCTCCCGCCGCATCCCCAGTCGATAGGTTGGAAGATGGATCCCCGCCTCCGCGGGAATGACGAGAAAGAGTGCAAGGGCCTGCTGCGACGCGCGATCATCGCCCTCGCCGCGATGCTCACATTCACCACCCCCGCCCATGCGGAACGCATCAAGGACCTGGGCACCTTCCAGGGCGTGCGCCCCAACCAGCTGACCGGCTACGGCATCGTCGTCGGCCTCGCGGGCACGGGCGATGACAGCCTCGATTATGCGACACAGGGCGTGAAGGGCGTCGTCTCGCGCTTCGGCCTGACGCTGCCGCAGGGCATCAACCCCGCGCTCAAGAACGCCGCCGCCGTGCTGGTGACGGCCGATCTTCCCGCCTTCGCCAAGCCCGGCCAGCGGCTCGACGTCACC
>DATFDS010000041.1:0-17615 GCA_035251955.1 Sphingobium sp.
GCTGCTGTCGGTATTCGGTCCCGAAACGGTGGCTGAAGGCGGAACCGTCACCGGCAGTTGGTCGCAGACGATCGGCGCCGACCAGCCGGGCGCCATCCAGGTTGTGGTCAACGGTTCGACCTATGATCTCGACAGCCCGATCAATACGGGCAAGGGCACGTTGACGGTCAACAGCGATTTCACCTGGACCTTCGTCGCCGCCCACAATCTCAATAACAGCGTCGCCCAGTCGGTAAGCTTCACCGTCAGGGTGACGGATGCCGACAATGACGTGGCGCAGGACAGCCAGACGATCGGCATCACCGACGGCGCGAACCCGTCCGTGACCAGGAATGCGGCGGTCATCGTCGACGAGGAGGCGCTTGGCACGCTCAATGCGACCGGCACCAACCCGTCGTCGACAGCGGAGACGAGCAGCGACACCGTCACGTTCCTGGCGGGGTCGGACAATATCACCGGCATCGCCTTCACCACGATCGCCGGCATCACGGCCGATGTGAATGGCAATGGCGTGGCCGACATCGCCTGGACGCTGGACAGTGCGACCCAGATCACGGGACGCATCGGCGGCATTCTCGCCATCACCCTGACGCTGACGCCGCCGACCTTGCCGATCCTTGCCGGTGCGTCGGGATCGGCGGGCGTGGCGGTCACGATCAGCGACAATTTCCCGCATGTCTTTGGCGGAACCAGCGACATCGTGATCACCGGCGTCAAGGTGACGGCGACCGACAGCGACAGCGACGCCATCGACGCAACCGCGCAGGTCACGGTGATCGATGATGCGCCCATCGTGGTCACTTCCAGCAATATCGCCCTCGCAGCCAATAATCTGAGTGCGACGGGAGACTTTAAATTTGTAGTCGGCGCAGATTCTCGCACCTCCTTCTCTGCGGGCAATTCCGATCTCAACGTGGCGATGTCCGGGCTGATCGGATCGACTCCAACCACCAACCATCAGGTTGTCTGGGCATCGGAGGATGCGCATTCGGCGGTGTTCAAAATCGCCTTCGATTATGATCCCGACCCGACCAACGCGTCGAACCCACTGGTGCATGAAACCGGAACGCTCGGCTTCGACAAGGATCTGGGCCAATATACGCTGACGCTGGATCAGGAAATTGTCGGCTTTTCGACGGTGATGACCAGCCAGACGCTTTCAAAGCAAAGCTATAATCTGGTTGGACAATCGGAGTCGCAGCCTGAGGTTGTCGTCTCGAAACTCGCCGACCAGTTCTTCGTCCGCTTTACAGGCGGCGAGGAAGCGTCCGGGCCGTCAACCACTTTCACGGATAGTGGCGGCAACGGGGCTTTTGCGCATGGTGAGACATTTGTCGGTTCCCAGGCTTGGGTGAGCATTTCGGGAGGCGCCAATGGTGTGTCGAGCGACACGCTGCAGGCCGGCGAAGTGCTCAACATGGACTTCTACACGGCAAGTCCCAATGGCAATCTCAACCCGGGTCCCGGCACAGCGACGGCTACCGGCATGTACCTCAAGCTGGACGGGCTGACCGGCAACGAGGATCTGGTTGTCATCCTCAAGCTGGTGGACCCTGACGGCAGCAACAGTCCCACCACCCGAGCGATCGTGGTGGATGCTGGCGATATATATAAATCATCGGAGTCCAACCCCTACGGCATCACTTTTGCTGACGGCAGCGATGGCGTCGTCATCATTGAGGGCAATGACTATAATTTCGGAACGGAAAATTATGTCATTGTTGGTGCTCAATTGCTGACTTCGACCGAAACGGTGACAGGATCGAACATCGCGATCGATCTTAATCGCGTCACCGGCGCTACGGGAGCCTCAACATCGAATACAAAGAGCTTTGGCGGCACAACAGTCGACAATGACGTCATCAAGATTACGGACATTGGGGTCGTAACCACCCTTACGACTACCCAAATTCTCAAACTCGATATCGACGTAACGGTGACGGACAGCGATGGCGACAGCACGGCCGTCACCACCTTGACAGTGAATGGCGGCGTGCCGCCGGTCGCGTTCGACCTCGACGGCGATGGCCTCGAATTTGTCGGCCTGTCGGCGGGCGTAGCCCATGATTATGGCAGCGGGCTCGTCAACACTGCCTGGGTTTCGTCCGATGACGGGCTGCTCGCCCATGCGATAGGCGGCGGCCATGACATCGTCTTCTCGGACGATGCTGCGGGAGCGGGGAGCGACCTTGAAGGCCTCCGGCTCGCCTATGACAGCAATGGCGATGGCCTGTTCGATGCGAAGGATGCTGCCTTCGCGGAGTTTGGCGTCTGGCAGGACCTGAACGCCAACGGCCAGGTCGATGCGGGCGAGTTCAAGTCGCTGGCCGAGGCTGGCATCGCGGCCATCGAGCTGACGTCGGACAATCAGAGCTATGCTGCGGCAGGCGGCGACGTGACCGTTCTGGGCGAAGCGAGCTTCGTGCGGACCGATGGCAGCAAGGGCACGCTCGGCGACGTGTTGTTCGCGACCTCATTGAAGGAGGGGGATGCGAAGCCGGCAGAGGGCAGCGGTTTCACGCAGGCTTTGGTAGCGGCGGGCCTGGTGGCGGGTGCTGCGGAGGCTGTGGAGCAGGCGCCTGCGCCGGTGGTGGCCGCCGAGAGCGAGGTTACCATGGACGGTGTTCCGGCCGGTCCGGTCGCGACCGCGCCCGAGCCGGTGGCGAGCGACGCGCCGGCGACCAGCCTTGCCGCCGGCGCGGATCAGGATGCGCATGTCAGCGACCAGCCGGTTGCGCCGTCCAGCCATGGCGCGGAGGATGTCGCGCCGGAGCATGCGGGCCTGTCGGAAGGCGGTGATGCGCCGACTGCCGCCGTCGCGGTCGAAGCACCGCCGGCTGATCCTGGCGATCATGGGGCTTTGCTGGCGCAGTCGATCGACCTGCCACCAGCCTTTGACGGGGCGGCTGCGGTGCTGGCGGCGCATGGGGCGGCGCCGGCGGCGGTGGCGCAGGTTGTGGCGCAGGCGCTGGGGACGGGTAGCGGGCCGGATATCGATGCGCTGCTCGCCGCGCTGCCGGGGGGCGAACATGCGCCGATGCCGATGCTGACGCCGATGCTGGCCCCCATGTTGGCTGACGCGGGTCCGGCGGTGGATGCCGGGCACATGGCGGCGGCGGTCTTTGATGCGGCGATGGTCGCGCATGAGGCGATGGCGGTGGCGCATGGCTGAGGAACGGATTTTCTCGCGGGGCAGAACGGGGAGAGTGGGAATGCGATATGGTTTGGGGAGGGCCGCTGTTCTGGCGGCGGCGGTGAGTGTGATGCCGATGCTGGCAACCGGGGCGCTGGCGGCGCCGGCGTCGCCCTTGCTGCAGCTGGACATGAAGGCGCTTCGGGGCGAGCTGACCGGTCGTTATGACAAGGCGGTGGCGGGTGTCGGCGATGCCGGTCTGCGCGCGGCGCAGGACAGCCGCTGGACCTGGGCGGTCGAGGCCAAGAACCAGTGCGGCATTGCGCTGGGGTTTTTGAAGTCCGGCACCAAGGATGCCGACAGCATCAACAAGTGCGACGAGTTTGTGGCGCGTGCTTCGGCGCCGCCACCGCCGCCGGTGTCGCTTGCCGGTTCAGCCCCACCCGCGCTGGACTGCACGACGCCGGCGGTGTCCATCTTCTTCGACTGGAATGTGGACGTGCCGCTGGCCGAGGGGGCGGGGACGGTGAGCAGCCTCATGCAGACGGCGAGCCAGTGCGGATGGAAGCGCTTTGCCGTGACCGGCTATACCGACACGTCGGGGGGCACCCGCTACAATGACGGGCTGTCGCTGCGCCGCGCGAACAGTGTCGCGGCGTTGATGGCGCAAGGCGGCATCGCGATGGACGCGGTGAGCGTCACGGGCCTGGGGGAGACGCAGCTCAAGATCGATACCGCCGACAATGTGCGCGAGCCGATGAACCGCCGCGTCGAAGTCACGGTCAGTACGAACTGAGGGGGAGGCGACAAATGACCAAGATAGGCAGGACCTGCGGCAGCCTGATCGCCCTTTGCCTCGGCACGGTGGCGGCGACGGGCTGGGCCCAGACGACGGATTTGAAGAGCGCGATCGCCGCGGCGATCGACAGCCATCCCGAGATCAACCAGGCGATCCAGAACAAGGAAGCGATCGAGTTTGAGCGCGAGCAGGCCAAGGGGCTGTTCCGGCCAAGGATCAGCGTGGAGGGATCGGCGGGCGTGCGTCGGCTGGAGAATAACACGAGGCGCCAACTCAACCTTGACGATCAGACGCTCTGGCCGCTCGAAGCGAGCGCGCTCGGCGAATGGACGGTGTTCGACTCGGGTTATCGCAGCGCGGAAAAGCGGCGGCAGGCGGCGCGGATCGACGGGGCGGCGCTCAGGGTAGGGGAACGCTCGCAGTTCGTGGCCTTGAACGTCACCCGCCAATATCTCGACTATATGCTGCAGCAGCGGATCGTGGCGGCGGCGGACGACAATATCGCCTTCCACCGCAAGCTGCTCGGCGACCTGGGTGAAGGCGTCTCCAAGGGATCGATCAGCATCGCCGACCAGCAGCAGGCCGAGGAGCGGTTGCAATCGGCACTGGTGCGCAAGAGCGAGGCCGAGCAGGACTTGACCAACGCGGCGATCAGCTTCCGCACGCTGACCGGGCTCGGCATCGATCAGGTGAGCATGCCCGATCCGGTGACCAGCGCGGTGCCCCCGACGCTGGACGAGGCGATCGCGGCGGCGCGCACGCAGAACCCGCTGATCCGCGAGGCCGAAGCCGATGTGCAGGCCGCCCATGCGGTGGTGGACGAGGCGGAATCGGAATTGGGACCCCAGGTCAGCCTGGAAGGGCGCGGCCGCGTGGGCGAGGATGTCGACGGTTTTCGCGGCAGCACCAATGACGTGCAGGGCCGGGTAGTCGTCAAATGGCAACTCTATAATGGCGGCATCAACCGCGCCAAGGTGCAGGAGATGACCCGCCGGGCGAGCGAGGCGCGTTTCCGGTTGAGCCAGCGCCAGCGCGAGGCGGAAGAGGAAGTGCGCACCGCCTGGAACCGCTGGGACACCGAGAAGAAGCGGCTTGTCGACCTGTCCCGCCAGGGTGTGGTGTCGGACGGGCTGCTGGTCTCCTATCGCGAGCAGTTCAATGTCGGGCGGCGCTCGCTGCTCGATGTTCTGGACAGCCAGAACACCCGCTTCAACACGCAGGTGCGGACCGAGACGGCCCGCTTCTCGGAGATCTTCGCGCAATATCAGATCCTGGCCGCGACCAACCAGCTGCTCGACAAGCTGGGGATCGCAGAGCCTTCGGGCGCAAATCCCTACGCGCGCAAGAAATATGATGTCCCGGACCTGCCGCCCGCCGAACTGCAGCGGCGGCGCTATCCGGGCTGACTTCAACCTTTGGGGGCGTCCGGGCCAGTCCCGGACGCGCGGGGTAACAAATGTTGGAACGAAGCACTCTCTCTCTGGCCGACTGGCTGGAGCATGACGGCACGCCGGGCGACGAGCTGGCCGACTGCATCGCCCATGTGGCGCGGCACTTCGACCGCTCGCCGGGAATCGTGGCCTTGCGCGCGGGGCTGGCGGTGGATGAATCGGGGCGTCTGCCCTTTCACCAGGCCGAAGCCGCGCTCGACCAGATCGGGCTTCTGACCGATCGGGTGCGCGGGCGCCTCGACAGGTGGCGGCCGGGCCATCTGCCCGCCATCCTCCCGCTCAGGAACAACCGCTATCTGCTGCTGCTCGACGTCAAGGGCAGCGACGTGCTGGTGCATCTGCCCCACGCGGCAGAGCCGGTCTGGGCGCCGGTCGGCGACCTGCAGCCGCATTTCACCGGCGAGGCGCTGCTGGTCATGGCCGATCATGGCCGCGAGCGCGCCGAGGAACGGCCCTGGGAGGAGCGGGCGCGCCAGCACTGGTTCTGGCGCGAGCTGTGGCGCGCGCGCGGCGCGTTCGGCTATGTCATGCTCGCCGCCGCGATCATCAACCTGCTCGCCTTCGCGCTGCCCTTGTTCACGATGAACGTCTATGACCGGATCATCCCCAACAAGGCGGCCGCCAGCCTCTGGGTGCTGGGGGTGGGCGTGATGCTGGCCTTTGGCCTGGACTTCGCGCTGCGCCTGGCAAGGGCAAGGCTGGTCGACGAGGCCGGGCGCGAGATGGACGAGCGCCTGTCGCAACGCCTGTTCGAAAAGGTCATGAACGTGCCGCTGGCATCCCGCGCGGGGAGCACCGGCGCGCTCGCCCGGCGCGTATCCGAGTTCGAGATGGTGCGCGAGTTCTTCGCCTCGACCACGGTGGTGCTGGTGGTCGATGTCGCCTTCCTGTTCGTGTTCGTGGGGCTGATCGCGCTGCTCGGGGGCTGGCTGGCCATCGTACCGGTCGTCATGATGGGGATCATGGCGGGTGCGGGATTTATCCTGCAACGGTCGATGGCCAGACTGTCGCGCGACGCGCAGGCCGACGCCAGCCTGCAAGGCGCGGCGCTGGTCGAGGCGATCGGCGGCATCGAGACCTTGAAGGCCTGCCGCGCCGAAGGGCGGATGCTCGATCGCTGGCGCCGCTATGCGCGGATGAGCGCGGCGACGCAGGAGAAGCTGCGGCGCCTGTCCTCGACCAGCGTGACGCTCGCGGCTTTGTGCCAGCAGGTGACGAGCATCGCGCTGGTGATCGGCGGCTTCTACATGTTCGCCGCCGGCAGCATCTCAATGGGGGCGATCATCGCCATCGTCATGCTGGCGGGGCGCTCGCTCTCGCCAGTGGGGCAGCTGGCCTTCGTGATCGTGCGGGCGCGCCAGGCGCTGACCACCTTGAACAGCCTGCAGACGCTGATCGATCAGCCCGACGAGCGGCTCGACGGGGCGCGGGGGATCGTGCCCAAGATCCGCAAGGGCGCGATCCAGGCCAAGGATCTGGAGTTCGCCTATCCGGGCGCGAGCCAGCCGAGCCTCAAGGGCATCAATCTTCATATCGAGCCCGGGGAGCGGATCGGCATCATCGGCCGGGTGGCGTCGGGCAAGTCGACGCTGGGCCGGGTGCTGTGCGGCCTCTATCCGCCGACCGGCGGGAGCCTTGCCATCGACGATATCGACAGCCGCCAATATCATCCGCATGAGCTGCGCTCGGCCTTCCGCTATGTCGGGCAGGATGCCGAGCTGTTCAGCGGCTCGGTGCGCGAGAACCTGCTTCTGGGCGCGCGCGAGGCAAGTGACGAAAAGCTGCTCGACGCGCTGGAACGCTCGGGCGCGGCGCGCTTCTTCGGGCGCGACGCTTCGGGCTTTGATCTTTCTATCGGTGAGCGCGGCAGCCGCCTTTCGGGCGGGCAGAGGAGCTTCCTGGTGCTGGCGCGCGCGCTGGTCGAGCCGGCGAAACTGTTGTTCCTCGACGAGCCGACCGGCGCCATGGACAATCAGACCGAGACCCTGTTCATCGACCATCTCGACAAGGCGCTGGAGCCGCGGCAGACGCTGATCGTGTCGACCCACCGCCATGCGCTGTTGCGGATCGTCGACCGGTTGATCGTCATCGACCAGGGCGTGGTGCTGGCCGACGGCCCGCGCGACGAGATTATCGGCCAGCTCCAGCGCGGAGGGGGGCAATGAGCATCTTGCAACAAGGTGCTCCTGCAAAGGCACTGAAGCGAGACAGGTGGCTCGCTTCAGCCCAGTCCCGCCGTCTGAGCGGGGTCCCTGCCTTCGCAGGAACACGGAGCGCTTTGGTCATGGGGGGGCTTGCAGCCTCGGCCGCGTTGGCAGCGGCGATGTTCTATCATGCGCAGCCACGCCCTGCTGTCACCACGAAGATCACACAGGCACAGCCTGCGATCCCGCGTCCCTATCTGGCGCTGGTCGCGATGACCGGGCAGGCCGAGACGGTCGAACAGGGCGAGGCAGCGCGGCAGGACAATGCCCGGCTCGGCTTTGCCAGGGATGCGCTCGCGGCGGCCAGGCCCTTCCAGGCGCTGGGGGCAACAGGGGAGGATCAGACCCGTGCGCTGCAATGCCTCAGCCAAGCCGTCTATTATGAAGCGGCGACTGAGCCGGAAAGCGGCCAGCGCGCGGTCGCACAGGTGGTGCTGAACCGCGTGCGCCATCCCGCCTTTGCCAGGACGGTGTGCGGGGTGGTCTATCAGCGGTTCGATGCATCGGTCTGCCAGTTCAGCTTCGTGTGCGACGGGTCGCTTGCCCGCCGACCGGTGCCGGCCCTGTGGAGTCGCGCGCAGAAGATCGCGGCGGAGGCGCTCGCCGGCCATGTCGAAAAGGCTGTCGGCACCGCGACCCATTATCATGCCGACTATGTGTTCCCGCGCTGGGCGCCGCATCTGGCCAAGCTCGCGCATATCGGCGCGCATATCTTCTATCGTTGGCCGGGCGACTGGGGCCTGCCGGGTGCGTTCACCGGGCGCTATGCGGGCGGCGAGCAGATCCCGGCGTTCGATGCCACGCGCCTTGCTGCCGTCAAGGAACCCGCGATCGCCTATCCGCCGGTCGCCGCGCTGCCGGAGCGGCGCGCGGCCAGTGATGTGGGCGGGCGGATGGATCCGACCAAGGGCTGGACCCTTTCCATCCCCGATCCCACGGAAATCGGCGGGTCGCTCGCCGCCACGCTGGCAAGCCAACAGAAAGCCGCGCCGGTGACGCTCGCGGCTGACGATAAACTTCTCCAAAAGGGGCAACCATGATGTCGCGCTGGATCGGCTGGCTGCGGGGGCAGCCGGGCAACAAGCAGGTCATTCTCTATAGCGGCGGCGGTATGCTGGCGTTCCTGCTGTGGGCGAGCCTCGCGCCGGTGGACGAGGTCACGCACGGCCAGGGCCGGGTGATCCCGTCGAGCAAGGCGCAGGTCATCCAGTCGGCCGAGCCCACCACGATCGAGGAAATCCTGGTGCGCTCGGGGCAGAAGGTGAGCAAGGGCCAGTTGCTGGTGCGGCTCGACGATGCGATGCTGGCCTCCGAACTCGGCCAGCTCCAGGCCGAGACCCGATCGCTGACCGCGCGCGCCGGGCGGTTGGAGAAGGAAGGCACCGGCACGGGCGCGGCCTGCGCATCGGGCGGGCCCGAATGCGCGCAGGAACAGGCGCTCGCCGCCGTCCGCCAGTCCGCGCTGCGCTCCAAGCAGGACGCGATGGCCGCCCAGGTCGACCAGCGCCGCCGGGACCTCAGCGAAGCGCAGGCGACGATCGAAAGCCTGACCGGTAGCGTGCAGCTGGCACGCAAGCGGGTCGAGATGCTCGAACCCTTGGCGGCCAAGTCGATCATCCCCCAGACCGAGCTGCTCGACGCGCGGCGCGACCAGGTCGATGCGCAGGGGCGCTTGAATGCCGCGCAGCAGCAGGCCTCGCGCGCCTCGGCCGCGATCCGCGAGGCGCAGGCGCAGCTCTCCGAAGCGAATTTCCAGTTCCGCCAGGACGCGCTCAACGAACGCAGCCAGCTCGAAGCCAAGATCGCGGTCAACAGCGAATCGCTGCGGGGCGCCAGGGGCCGCGCCCAGCGCGCCGAGATCCGATCCCCGGTCGACGGCGTGGTCAACGACGTGCAGGTTACAACCATCGGCGGGTTTGTCAGCCCGGGACAGAAGATCATGCAGATCGTCCCCATCGGCGACAAGCTGCTGGTCGAGGCGCGCGTGAAGCCCAACGACATCGCGTTCATCAAGACCGGCGATCGCGCGGTGGTGAAGGTCACCGCCTACGACTTCTCCATTTATGGCGGCCTTACCGGCACGGTCCAGCAGGTATCCGCCGACAGCGTCTATGACGAAGCCACCCGCGAAGCCTATTTCACGGTCGTGGTCGAAACCGACCGCGCCTGGCTCGGCGCCGGCGCCCACAAGCTCCCCATCACCCCCGGTATGGTCTGCGACGTCGAAATCCTCACAGGACGCAAATCCGTCCTCGCATACCTCCTCAAACCCATCATGAAAGCACGAGACGAGGCCTTGAGAGAAAGATGAGGGACTGAGAGACAGGTCGGTTCGCCCTGAGCCTGTCGAAGCCGTTCACTCAGCGCTTTTCGACAAGCTCAGGGCGAACGGGCGGGAAGCGATTATCGCGCCGCGAACTGCACCGTTTGCGGTGTTTTTACCCGATAGCCGTGAGTCCAGCGGCCATAGGCGTTGAAGCTCATGATCGGGCGGTAGTCGCTGACGCTGGATGACGGCAGCACCCGGTCGGTCATATTGTCGAGGATCATCAACTCGCCGCCGATCCGCACCGCCAGCACCGCATGGTCGGCCTGGCGGACGAGATCGCGGGCGATGACCAGGAACAGGGCGCGGCGATCGAATCCGGCAGCTTCGAGCAGCTTCATCTTGGCGATGGCATAATCTTCGCAATCGCCTGCGCCCCGTTGCAGCGATTGGCCGGCGGACGCCCAGCTGTCGCCACCCTGCCGATCATCCACGAAGCGCAGGCGGTGGTTGACCCAGTGGTTGACCATCTGGACCTGCTGTTCGCCGGCCGATCCGCGAGCGGCATGGAGGAGGCTGTCCCAGGCGCCCTTGCCGGGCAGGGGTGCGGAGACGGCGGCCCATTTTCCGTCGAGCGCGGTGTGCGCGATTGGCATGGCGACCGAACCGAACACATCGGGCTGACCCATGCGCGGCGCGACTTGACCCGACCAGGCGGGGGCCGGACCGGCGGGCATGATGAACGCGTTCGTCTGCGGGAGGGGCGCTGCGGGCGCAGCCATCAGGTCGCGCATGAAGCTGGGCGTCAACTCGGACTGGCGATAAGCGAACGCGGGCTGTTCCACCCTGAGCTGGATGCCCTGCAATTGCCAGCCGGGCAGCTTGCCCTGGAAATCATGGACGCGGCGGTCGTTGACGATGGCGTCGTCCGGTGCCCAGGGCAGGGGCGTGATGCCGCCCTGCTGCGCGCTGATCGCTGCGAGGCGGCTCATGCCGCCGGCCAGCAGGCTCGATGCGACGCCATCCCTATTGCTGTAGGCGGTGGACGTGCCGACCATGACAGAAACGGAGGGCCCCTTTGCCAGAGCGGGTGCACTGGTCGACGCCAGCACCAGCATCGATGCGGCGGTGACAGCGGCATGGCGAAGGAGCGGGGCGAAGCCTGACATGCTTGCCCGTATCGCGCCGAAGATTGAATATAGGGTGCGCCGCGCTGGTTAATGCGGCGGTAGGCAAAAAATTGCCGGCTGCGCCCGAAAATTGCCGGCAATCAGGCGTCGATGGCTTCCTCGTCCACCGTGGCGGCATTTTCCTGGATGAAGGCGAAGCGATGCGCCGGGTTGGTGCCCATCAACCGCTCGACCAGTTCGCGCACCTGCTGCCGGTCTTCGATATCGTCGGGCAGGGTGATGCGGATCAGCATGCGGGTCTTGGGGTCCATGGTGGTTTCGCGCAGCTGGCCGGGGTTCATTTCGCCCAGGCCCTTGAAGCGGCTGATATCGACCTTCTTGCCCTTGAACTCCTTGGCCAGCAGTTGCTCGCGATGGACGTCGTCCTTGGCATAAAAGCTCTTGCCGCCGGCGGTGAGGCGGTAGAGCGGCGGCTGGGCGAGGTAGAGATGACCGCGCCGCACCAGTTCCGGCATTTCCTGGAAGAAGAAAGTCATGAGCAACGTCGCGATATGCGCGCCGTCGACGTCGGCGTCGGTCATGATGACGATGCGTTCGTAGCGGAGGTTGTCGGGGTTGCAGTCCTTGCGCGTGCCGCAGCCCAGCGCCAGGATCATGTCGGCGATTTCCTGGTTGGCCAGGATCTTGGCCGTGTTGGCCGACGCCACGTTCAATATCTTGCCGCGCAGGGGCAGGATCGCCTGCGTCTTGCGGTCGCGCGCCTGCTTGGCCGAGCCGCCGGCCGAGTCGCCTTCGACCAGGAAGATTTCGGTGCCTTCGGGATCGTCGGTCGAACAGTCGGTGAGCTTGCCGGGCAGGCGCAGCTTGCGGGCGGAGGTCGCGGTCTTGCGCTTGACCTCCTTCTCCTGCTTGCGCTTGAGACGCTCGTCCATCCGGTCGAGCACATAGGCGAGCAACGCCTTGCCCCGTTCCATATGGTCGGACAGGAAATGGTCGAAATGGTCGCGCACGGCATTTTCGACCAGCCGCGCGGCTTCGGGGCTGGTGAGGCGGTCCTTGGTCTGGCTCTGGAATTGGGGATCGCGGATGAAGACCGACAGCATGATCTCCGACGAGGTCACGATATCGTCGGCGGTGATATCCTTCGCCTTCTTGTTGCCCACCAGTTCGCCGAAGGCGCGGATGCCCTTCACCAGCGCGGCGCGCAGGCCGGTTTCATGCGTGCCACCGTCGGGCGTCGGGATGGTGTTGCAGTACCAGCTGTAGCTGCCGTCCGACCAGAGCGGCCAGGCGACCGCCCATTCGACGCGGCCGGCCGATTCGGGAAAGTCCTGATTGCCGGAAAAAAAGGCGCTGGTGGCGCATTCCCGTGTACCGACCTGTTCCTTCAAATGATCGGCAAGGCCGCCGGGGAACTGGAAGACGGCCTCGGGCGGCGTGTCGTCGCCGATCAGTTCGGGCGCGCATTTCCAGCGGATCTCTACGCCAGCGAAAAGATAGGCCTTGGATCGGGCAAGGCGGTAGAGACGCGCGGGCTTGAATTTCTGTTCGCCGAAGATTTCATGGTCGGGGATGAAGCTGACTGACGTGCCGCGGCGGTTGGGGGCGGCGCCGACCTTCTCAAGGCCGCTGGTGGGAAAGCCCTGGGCGAAGCTTTGGCGGAACAGTTCCTTGTTGCGGGCGACTTCGACCACGGTGACGACGGAGAGCGCGTTCACCACGCTGATGCCGACGCCGTGCAGGCCTCCTGAGGTCGCATAGGCCTTGTCGGTGAACTTGCCGCCCGAATGGAGCGTGGTCATGATCACTTCCAGCGCCGACTTGCCAGGAAATTTGGGATGCGGATCGACCGGGATGCCACGGCCATTGTCGGTGATGGTCAGGCGGTTGCCCGGTTCCAGAACGATCTCGATCCGCGTCGCGTGGCCCGCGACCGCTTCGTCCATGCTGTTGTCGAGCACTTCGCTGGCGAGGTGGTGCAGCGCGCGCTCGTCCGTTCCGCCGATATACATGCCGGGACGGCGGCGAACGGGCTCCAGCCCTTCGAGAACCTCGATGGCGGATGCGTCGTAACCGGGGGAGGAGAGCGGTTGGCTCTGGAACAGATCGGACATGCGCACAAGCTATAAGGGGACAGGCGGCGGGCGCAAGCGTCCGCCCAACAAGAAGGGGCCGGCTCAACGGTGAACCGGCCCAATATGCTCTGGTCAAACCTCCGTTCGCGTCGAGCGCAGTCGAGACACGGATGCGCAGGCTTCTCGACTTCGCTCGAAGCGAACGGGGTATGGAATATTTTACCGAACCCGCGGGCCGCCGAAGGGCAGCGGCGGGGGCGGGCGGCGAGTGCCGCGCGGCAGCTGCGCCTGATAGGCGCGGCCGCAATGTTCGACGCAATAGGGGAAGCCGGGGTTCACCTGTTCGCCGCAGAAATGGAAATCGGGCTCGCCGGGATGGCCCATCGGCCATTTGCAGATGCGCTCCGTCAGGTCGAGCAGCGTCGTCTTGCCGGCGATTTCCGGGCTCGGCTTGGCCGGCACCAGGCGGCGCGGCGGGGCGGGCGGGATCGGCGCTTGCTGGTCGCCCGGACCCTGGCGCAGGAAGCCGCCCGGTCCTACGGAAATGATGCGCGGCTGCGGTGCCGCTGGCGTGTCGCTGGCGGGCGCGGCGGCTGCCGTGAAAGAAGCGGGCGCTGGCGCTGGCGCGGCGGGAGCCGCCGGGCGCACAGGCGCTGGCGCGCTATGATGCACCGGCGCAGCGGGCCTGGGCGCTTCTGCTTCGGTGGGCGCGGGCTTGCGGACGGGAACCGCCTTTTTGGGCGCTTCGTTCGCCTTCACCGGCGAGGGACGCGACTGCAGGCCCAGGCGATGCGCCTTGCCGATCACCGCATTGCGGCTGACCCCACCCAGTTCGTCCGCGATCTGGCTGGCGGTCAGGCCTTTTTCCCACATTGCCTTGAGCTGGTCGATACGCTCGTCGGTCCAGGACAATGAATGACTCCTCACATTCTTGAAATTCGCGCCCTATATGGGGGGGCGCCCGCTCAGGTTCAATTTCTTGATGATAACGCCCTTGCGGCACAGCAGACCAGCCGATAGTCGATCCGATCATGAACGACCAGTCCCAATTTGCAGCTTCCATCCCCGCGCGCCCGCCCTTCCATGAGCCGGGCGAGCTGGTCATACGCAACATCAACTGGGCGGGAACGCGCGCGCTATACCGCAAGGAAGTGCGCCGCTTCATGAAGGTGCAGCTGCAGACCATCTGGGCGCCGGCGGTGACGACGCTGATGTTTTTGGTGATCTTCACCATCGCGCTGGGCGGAGCAAATCGGCAGGTGCTGGGCGTCCCCTTCGCCGATTTCATCGCGCCGGGCCTGATGATCATGGGCATGATGAACAACGCCTTCGCCAACAGCAGTTTCTCGCTGCTGGCGGGCAAGATGCAGGGCACGCTGATCGATTATCTGATGCCGCCGCTGTCGAACAGCGAATTGCTGCTGGCGCTGGTGGGGGCGGCCGTGACGCGGGCGGTGTGCGTGGGCCTCGCCCTGTGGGGCGCGATGGCGCTGTGGCCGGGCGTGCATGTGACGCCGGCGCATCCCTGGGCGATCATCTGGTTTGGCCTCATGGGCGCGGCGCTCACCGCCTTCATCGGGGTGCTGACGTCGATATGGGCGGAAAAGTTCGACCATGCCGCTGCCATCACCAATTTCGTCATCGGGCCGATGACGCTGCTGTCGGGCACCTTCTATTCGATCGACCGGCTGGCGCCCGTTTTCCGCGCGATCAGCCATGCCAATCCGTTTTTCTACGCGATCTCGGGCTTCCGCTATGGTTTCGTGGCGGCTGCGGACGGCGACGTGCTGGTGGGCAGTATCGTGCTGCTGGGGCTCAATGTGGGGCTGGGGGTTGTGTGCTATACGCTGCTGCGCAAGGGGTGGAAGCTGAAGGCCTGAGGTCAGACCAGTCCCGCCATCACCGGCACGATCAACGTCACGACAAACAAGAGCGCGGCGGCGATCAGCCAATGCTGGGGTCGAGGGAAAACGGGTCCGTCCCGTCCTCCCTCGGGCAGCGAGGCCATCAGGCGTTAACCCCCTGGCCGCCGACGCGGATGAGGGAGAAGCCGGCCGCTTCGGCTTCGGCGCGCGGATAGATGTTGCGCAGGTCGACCAGCAGCGGCGCGTGCATCGAACCGGCCAGGCGCTTGAGGTCGAGCGCGCGGAAGATATCCCATTCCGTCACCAGCACCAGCGCATCGGCGTCCTGCGCGGCCTCATAGGCGTCCTTCGCCATGGTGACGCTAGGCATCAGCGGCGCGGCGACCTCCATGCCTTCGGGATCATAGGCGACGATCTTCGCGCCGGCATCCTCCAGCGCCTGCACGATGGCCAGGCTGGGCGCATCGCGCATGTCGTCGGTATTGGGCTTGAAGGTGAGGCCGAGCAGCGCGACCGTCTTGCCGCGCGCTTCGCCGCCCAGCGCCTTGACGATCTTGCGGCCCATGGCGCGCTTGCGCAGGTCGTTCACCTGCACCACCGTTTCGACGATGCGGATCGGCGTGTCATAATCCTGGCCGGTCTTGACGAGTGCCAGCGTATCCTTGGGGAAGCAGGAGCCGCCATAGCCGGGGCCGGCATGCAGGAACTTGGCGCCGATGCGGTTGTCGAGGCCGATGCCGCGCGACACATCCTGCACTTCGGCGCCGACCGCTTCGCACAGGTCCGCCATCTCGTTGATGAAGGTGATCTTGGTCGCCAGGAAGGCGTTGGCGGCATATTTGATCAATTCCGCGGTGCGCCGACCGGTGAACATCACCGGCGCCTGGTTGAGGTTCAGCGGGCGATAGACCTGCGCCATGACGGCGATGGCGCGTTCATCGCCGGTGGTGCCCACGACGACGCGGTCAGGCCGCTTGAAATCGCCGATCGCCGCGCCTTCGCGCAGGAATTCGGGGTTTGAAACGACCTGGATGTCAAGGTCGGGGCGGACTTCCCGGACGATGCGTTCGACTTCGTCGCCGGTGCCGACAGGGACGGTCGACTTGGTGACGATGACGGTCGGGCCATCGAGCGACTGAGCAATCTCCTTCGCGGCGGCATAGACATAGGTCAGGTCCGCATGTCCATCGCCGCGGCGCGAGGGCGTGCCCACGGCGATGAAGATCGCATCCGCGCCCTTGACGCCGGCAGCAAGGTCGGTGGTGAAGGTCAGTCGCCCGGCCGCGGCATTATTGCCCACCAGCTGATCGAGGCCCGGTTCGTAGATCGGCATGCGGCCGGATTCGATCGCGGCGATCTTGCCCGCATCCTTGTCCACGCACACGACGTCATGGCCGAAATCAGCAAAACAGGCACCCGAAACCAGGCCGACATACCCCGTGCCGATCATCGTGATCTTCATAAAATCTGCAGCCTCGACAAAAATTGAAGGTTGGCGCGCCCCTAGCATAGGTCATCGGGGGTGCGAAAGCGCGCGTCGGACTTGGTCGTTCAGGGGATGGTTACGATTTGCTGGCAGGGGTGGCGGCAAAGGCTCGCGCAAGGGGGTTGGAATGAAGGTTGCAGTGGTGTTCGGGACGCGGCCCGAGGCTATCAAGTTGTTTCCGGTGATCCATGCGCTGCGGGCGCGGGAGCATGTGGATACGCGCGTCATCGTGACGGCCCAGCATCGCGGGCTGCTGGACCAGGTGCTTGAGATTGCGGGTATCCGGCCGGATATCGACCTGGACGTCATGACGCCCAACCAGAGCCTGGACAGCCTGACCGCGAAGCTGATCGTCGAACTGGGCAAGGCGTTCGATGCGGAGCGGCCGGACCGGGTCCTGGTGCATGGCGACACGCTGACGACGATGGTGGCCAGCCTTGCCGCTTATTACCGCCAGATCCCGGTCGCGCATGTCGAAGCGGGTCTGCGCAGCGGGGACATCCATCATCCCTGGCCGGAGGAAGTCAATCGCCGGGTCGTCGCCTGCATCGCCGACATGAATTTCGCGCCGACGCAGGCCGCGGCCGATGCCTTGCACCGGGAGAATCGCGACGCGCGGAGCATCCATGTCACCGGCAATACGGTGATCGACGCCCTGCTGGCCACCTGCGAACGGGTGAAGGCGATGCCTTCGCTGGCGAGAGGCCTGGACGATCTGGCGGCGCGCTTTGCGGACAAGCGGATCGTCGCCGTCACCAGCCATCGGCGCGAAAATTTCGGTGGCGGCATGGAAGCGATTGCCCGGTCGATCGCCGAGATCGCGGCGCGGCCCGACGTCGCTGTGATCTTCCCGGTCCATCCCAATCCCAATGTTCGGCCCGTCATGGAGGCGGTGTTGGGCGGCCTTCCCAATGTCGCGATGATCGAGCCGCTCGACTATCCGCATTTCGTGCGGCTGCTCGACATGTGCCATCTGGTGCTGACCGACAGCGGCGGCGTGCAGGAAGAGGCGCCCTCACTCGGCAAGCCGGTGCTGGTGATGCGCGAGACGACCGAGCGGCCCGAAGGCGTGGCGGCGGGGACGGCGAAGCTGGTCGGTACGGACCGGGCGCGGATCGTGGCGCAGGTGCTGGCGCTGTTGGATGATGAGGCCATCTACGCCGCCATGGCGCGGGCTCATAATCCTTTTGGTGATGGGCACGCGGC
>DATFDS010000042.1:0-19120 GCA_035251955.1 Sphingobium sp.
CGCCGTGCCGGAGACGCTGGAAAGCTCGCTGCAGCTTGCCGAAACGGCGCTGGTGGACCTGGGCGTGGCGATGGGGCCCGTGATCGCCTCGATCCACCAGACGCGCGAGGATCTGCGCATGGGGATCAAGGACGCGGCGCAGATGGAGATTGCGCCGAAATTGCGCCGGCTCCGGCCCGATGAAGTGCCTTGAGCAGGGCAGCGTCTCCGACGGGATTTGGGTGACAAAAGTGACACGATAGAGGCGCGGAAAAGCGCCGTTTTCGCGAAATTTTCCTACAGGTCAAAGAGCCGATTGCGGTAAAGCGCAGAGGCGGGACTGTAGGACAGTATAATGTTTGGGCTTTTGCTTTCGGAGATGCGTCGCGGGTAGCGGCAGGTGGTCGTCTGCTAACGACCAGTTCCGGTCGTTCAATCCCACATTATAAATCCTCAATAGCGGCCGTTTGCATGACCTCTTATGTGGCAAGGAAGCGTCTATATTGCGAGCATGATCGGAGTTTCAATGACAACAGGTGCAGACGTAAGGCGCGGTCAGTGCCATTGCGGGGCGGTTCGCTTTGAAGTGACGCTTAGTGACGGCTTCAACACAATCCGTAGATGCAACTGCTCATATTGCCGCATGCGTGGTGCGGTCGCCGTATCCGCCCAGCTTGGAGGGATAAAATTTATCGAAGGCGAGAGCGTCTTGGTAACCTATCGCTTTAATACCGGAGCTGCTCAACACTTCTTTTGTTCAAATTGTGGGATATACACACACCATCAACGCAGGTCTGTTCCAAACCAATACGGGATAAATGTAGCCTGTCTAGATGGCCTCAGCCCGTTTGATTTTCCAGAAGTGCCAGTGCTAGACGGCATAAATCATCCGGTTGACAATGATGGTCATTCGCGTCGAGTAGGTTTGCTCCGCTATACCCCGTTTGATTAAGCGATATATTGGAGGAGCCGACCGATGGCGGCTTCACGGGCCACCGGGCGTAAAGCAGACCATCCGAAAACCACCCCTTTTCGTCGTTCCCGCGAAGGGGAACCCATCTCCCCACGTCGATCCTGATGCTGTGCTTGGAGATGGATCCCCGCCTTCGCGGGGATGGCGATATTTGAGCTTGGCGTCCACAAGTTACCCAGAGCGGCTGCTCGCGAGGCTCGCTTCGTTCTCGTCCTCCCCTTCCCCGTCCCGCCAGCGAAAGGGGAGGTGGGCGCTCAGGCCGGGACGCTGGCGAGGGTGGCTTTGACCGCTTCGATCGCCGCCTGCGCCTTTTCGCCTTCGGGGCCGCCGCCCTGGGCCATGTCGGGACGGCCGCCGCCGCCCTTGCCGCCGAGCGCTTCGACGCCGGCGCGGACGAGGTCGACCGCGCTGATGCTTCCCACCAGGTCGTCGGTGACGCCGATCGCGATGCTGGCGCGGCCGTCGACCACCGCCAGCACAGCCGAGACGCCGCTGCCGAGCATTGCCTTGTTCTGATCGACGAGGCCGCGCAGTTCCTTGGGGTCGAGGCCTTCGATCACCTGGCCGATGAAGTTGACGCTACCCACCTTTTCAGGACCAGCGCCCTGGGCGGAACCGCCGCCACCGAGCGCCAACGCCTTCTTCGCTTCGGCGAGTTCGCGTTCGAGCTTGCGGCTTTGTTCGACCAGCGCGGCGATGCGGGCGGGGACTTCTTCCGGGGTCGTCTTGAGCGCGGCGGCCGACTGGCGCAGGCGGTCCTCGCGGTCGGAGAGCCAGAGGCGCGCGGCTTCGCCGGTCAGCGCTTCGATGCGGCGGACGCCCGAAGAGACGGCGCTTTCCGAGATGATCTTGAAGACCGCGATGTCGCCGGTCGCACGGACATGGGTGCCGCCGCACAATTCGACCGAATAGTTGTGCCCATTATCCTGACCATTGCCCTTGCCCATCGACAGAACGCGGACCTCGTCGCCATATTTTTCGCCGAACAACGCCATGGCGCCTGCGGCGATCGCATCGTCCGGCGTCATCAGGCGAGTCGTCACCGCTTCATTGTGGCGGATCTGCTCGTTCACCTGGCTCTCGATGGCGGCGATCTGGCTGTGGGTCAGCGCTTCGGGGTGCGAGAAGTCGAAGCGCAGGCGATCCGGCGCGACGAGGCTGCCCTTCTGCGTCACATGCGCGCCCAGTTCGCCCCGCAACGCCGCGTGCAGCAAATGGGTGGCGCTGTGGTTGGCGCGGATACGGTCGCGCCGGTGGGTGTCGACGCTGAGGTGCACCGTGTCGCCGACCTTGATCTTGCCGGCGCCGACCTTCGCCTTGTGGGCGTGGAGGCGGCCGAGCGGCTTGGCGGTATCTTCGACGTCCGCGACGAGGCCGGCCTGCGAACTGATCGTGCCCGCGTCGCCCATCTGGCCGCCGCTTTCGCCGTAGAAGGGCGTCTGGTTAGTGATGATCGTGACGTCATCGCCCGGCCCGGCGGCATCGACGCGCGCGCCGTCCTTCACCAGCGCCAGGACTTCGCCCTCGCCCACGGTCGCCGTATAGCCGATGAATTCGGTACTGCCGGTGCTTTCGGCGATGTCGAACCAGATTTCGTCCGACGCCTTTTCTCCCGATCCCTTCCACGCGGCGCGGGCGGCGGCCTTCTGCTCGGCCATCGCCTTGTCGAAGCCTTCCCGATCCACGCCGAGGCCACGCGAGCGCAGCGCGTCTTCGGTCAGGTCATAGGGGAAGCCAAAGGTGTCGTAGAGCTTGAACGCCGTCTCGCCGGGCAAGGTGCCGCCTTCGCTCAGGTCACCGGTCGCTTCGTCGAGCAGGCGCAGGCCCTTTTCCAGCGTCTGGCGGAAGCGGGTTTCCTCGCGCAGCAGCGTTTCCTCGATCAGCGGCTGGGCGCGGACCAGTTCCTGATAGGCGCCGCCCATTTCGGAAACGAGGCTAGGCACCAGCCGGTGCATCAGCGGATCCTTCGCGCCGATGATATGGGCGTGGCGCATGGCGCGGCGCATGATGCGGCGCAGGACATAGCCACGGCCTTCATTCGCCGGCAACACGCCGTCCGCGATCAGGAAGCTGGTCGAGCGGAGATGATCCGCAATGACGCGATGGCTGGCCTGATGTTCGCCATCGATCGCGGTCCTGGTCAGCGCGCCCGATTCCTCGATCAGCGCCTTGAAGGTATCCGTGTCGTAATTGTTGTGCACGCCCTGCAGCACGGCGGCGATGCGCTCCAGGCCCATGCCAGTGTCGATGCTGGGCTTGGGCAGTTCGGAGACGATCTCGTTCGCTTCCTGCTCATATTGCATGAAGACGAGGTTCCAGATCTCGACGAAGCGGTCGCCATCCTCTTCCGGCGAACCCGGAGGGCCGCCCCAGATATGGTCGCCATGGTCGTAGAAGATTTCCGAGCAGGGACCGCAGGGACCGCTGTCGCCCATCGCCCAGAAATTATCCTTGGTCGGGATACGGATGATCCGATCTTCGGGCAGGCCGGCGATCTTCTTCCACAGGTCGAACGCCTCGTCGTCAGTGTGGTAGACGGTGGCGGTCAGCTTTTCCGCCGGCAGGCCCCATTCCTTGGTCAGCAAGGTCCAGGCATGCAGGATTGCCTGTTCCTTGAAATAGTCGCCGAAGCTGAAATTCCCCAGCATTTCGAAGAAGGTATGATGGCGCGCGGTGTAGCCGACATTGTCGAGGTCGTTATGCTTGCCGCCCGCCCGGACCGACTTCTGGCTTGAGGTGGCGGTCGAATAGGGCCGTGATTCCAGACCCGTAAAGACATTCTTGAACGGCACCATGCCCGCATTGACGAACATCAGCGTCGGGTCGTTGTGCGGCACCAGCGGCGCGGACGGAACGATGGTGTGGCCGTTGGCCCCGAAATAATCGAGGAAGGAGCGGCGAATGTCGTTGGTCGAAGTCATGCGCGCGATTTAGTGGGAAGCGTCCCGGCGCACAAGCGGGGCTTTTCGTCGTATCGGCCAATCGGGTTTTCTAATCCGACAGGCGCCCCAAAGGCATGATCGCCATCGCCCGCAGCATTGCTCCGACAAAAAATGCCCTCTAAAGGCGGGGGCATGGACGATAATACCCGCCGCGCCGCCCTCGACTATCATCGCTTTCCGCAGCCGGGCAAGCTGCGGATCGAGCCAACCAAGCGCATGGTCAACCAGCGCGACCTGGCCCTGGCCTATTCACCCGGCGTCGCGGCACCCTGCCTCGACATTGCCGAAGATCCCGACAAGGCGATGGATTATACCGCGCGCGGCAATCTGGTCGCGGTCATCTCCAACGGGACGGCGGTGCTGGGTCTCGGTTCGATCGGCGCCCTCGCCTCCAAGCCGGTGATGGAAGGCAAGGCGGTCCTGTTCAAGAAATTCGCCGATATCGATGTGTTCGACATCGAGGTCGACACCACCGATCCGGAAAAGTTCATCGAGGCGGTCGCGCTGCTGGAGCCGACCTTCGGCGGCATCAACCTGGAGGATATCAAGGCGCCGGAATGTTTCGCGATCGAGGCGGAACTGAAAAAGCGGATGAACATCCCGGTCTTTCACGACGACCAGCATGGCACCGCCATCGTGGTGGCGGCCGCCGTGCGCAACGCGCTGGTGCTGCAGGGCAAGACGCTGGCCGAAGCGCGGCTGGTGACGTCGGGCGCGGGTGCGGCGGCGATGGCCTGCGTCGATCTGCTCGTCTCGATGGGCCTGCCGGTCGACCATGTGACGCTGACCGACAAGGATGGCGTCATTCATTCGGGGCGCGAGGGCATGCTGCCCAACATGGCGCGCTATGCCCGCGACACCAACGCGCGCACCTTGCCGGAGGTGCTGCCCGGCGCCAATATCTTCCTGGGTCTGTCGGCGCCCGGCGTGCTGAAGCCCGAATGGCTGCCGCTGCTGGCGCCCAATCCGCTGATCTTCGCGCTCGCCAATCCCGAGCCGGAAATCCGGCCCGAGGTTGCGCGCGAGGCACGGCCCGACGCGATCGTGGCGACCGGCCGTTCAGACTATCCGAACCAGGTCAACAACGTCCTGTGCTTCCCCTATATCTTCCGTGGCGCGCTGGACGCCCGCGCGACCGAGATCAACGAGGCGATGAAGGCGGCCGCCGCCGAAGCGATCGCCGGCCTCGCTCGCCTGCCCGCGCATGACAGCGTGGCGCAGGCCTATGGCGGACGGCAGCTGACCTTCGGCCCGGACTATATCATTCCGACCCCCTTCGACCCGCGCCTGATCGCCGAGATCGCACCTGCGGTGGCGAAGGCGGCGATGGACAGCGGCGTCGCCAAGCGCGCGCTCGACATCGACGAATATCGGCGCACGCTGGCGCAGCAGAACACGCGTTCCGCCCAACTCATGATGCCCGTCTTCCAGGCGGCGCGCGGCACCTGCCGCCGCATCGCCTATGGCGAGGGCGAGGATGAACGGGTGCTGCGCGCCATCCAGGACGCGCTGGACGAAGGCATCGTCCGCCCGGTGATCGTGGCCCGACGCCGTGTCCTGAAGGCGAAGCTGCCCGACCTTGGCCTGCGGCTGGAACTGGACCGCGATGTCGAGGTGATCGATCCCGAAACCGACCATGAGCTGATGGGCGAGCTGGTCGAAGCCTATCGCGCCATCGCCGCACGCCGGGGCGTGCCGGCGGCCGAGGTGATCCGCCACGTCTATCGCCGGCCCACCGTGACCGCCGCGATGCTGCTGCGCACCGGTCGCGTCGATGCGGCGCTGGTCGGCGGCAACAGCGAATATTGGGGCCAGGTGGAACATGTGCTGCGCATCATCGACCGCGGGCCGGGACACAGCCGCGTCTATGCGCTGTCCGGGCTGATCCTCGACGCGGGCGCATTGTTCATCACCGACACCCACATGGTGCCCGAACCGACGCCGGAACAGATTGCCGAGATGGCGCTGCTGGGCGCGACCGAGCTCCGGCATTTCGGCCTGGCGCCGCGCGTTGCGTTGCTGTCGCATTCCAATTTCGGCGCCTCGCACAGCCCCAGCGCCCGCAAGATGCGCAGCGCGCTGAAGCTGGTGAAGCAGGCCGCGCCCGACCTGATGGTGGATGGCGAAATGCATGCCGACGCGGCGCTCAGCCAGACGCTGCGCGAAAGGCTGATCCCCGATTCGCGGTTCGAAGGGCCGGCCAATCTGCTGGTCATGCCCAATCTGGATGCGGCCAACATCACGCTGACGGCGCTCGCCGCATCATCCAGTTCGCCCACCGTCGGACCAATGCTCATGGGACTATCGCGGCCGATCCACGTACTGACACCGGGCGTTACGGCGCGCGGCATCCTGAACCTGACCGCCATTGCCGCGGCGGAGGTGGATCGCGAAGGCTGAGCTTAACCTTTCTCGTCCATAGCGGGCCTGAACGCTCAAGAGGACGAAGATGGCGCGACTGATTGCAGCCCTGGCGAAAGCAGCGGGACCCAAGCTGGCGGTCGGCGCCGCGCTGGCGGGCGTCACGTTGCTCGTCAGCCTCTATGCCGAGCGCGGCCGGGATCTGGAGCCCGAGCCTGTCCCGGCCGCGCCCGCCAAGCCATCAGCGTCTGGCGCTCAGGTCGAGCGAACCCGCGCCCAACCTCTACCGGTCGATCCGCACACGCTGGTCGTCCGCTCCGTGCTGCCGATCAATGGCCCCTTCCGTCATGGCGACTATGCCTGGGATGAAAGCCGCGCGCCGGCGAGCGGGCCAGTCATCATCACCGTCGATCTCAAGGCGCAGACTTTATCGGTATTCCGCGCCGGGCATGAAATCGGGGCAGCGGTCATCCTCTACGGCGCGGACGATAAGCCGAGCCCCTTGGGCGCCTTTCCGATCTCGGAGAAGGATGCCGACCATGTGTCGAACCTCTATGACGCGCCCATGCCCTATATGCTGCGCCTGACCAGCGACGGTGTCGCGATCCATGGCAGCGACGTCCACTGGGGCAGCGCGACCCATGGCTGCATCGGCGTGCCCACGCCCTTTGCCAAAAAGCTGTTCGGCGTCACCAGGCTTGGCGACCTGGTGATCATCACCAACGGCAAGATGCTGGACACAAGCCGCGCCCAACGCGCGGGCTGAGTTGCGCCTCACGCCCCGAACGACCCCAATAAAGTCATCCCATCGCGCCCTTGACACGCTGCGGCTACGCCGCGCAACTCTGGCCGTGGCCCGTGAATAGCTCAGTCGGGATCGCACAGCGGGTTGCCCCTGCTGTCGAGTGCACGGAGCGCGGCGGCGGCGTCCCCGGCAATGCGGGGGAAGCTTACCCCTTCGAGCGAGCCCCGCCCCTCGCAGACCGAGGCGCATTTCATGTCGACCACGCCCGGCAGGGAAAGCTGGTCGCCATCATATTGCGCAACGATGATGCAATGGTCGCCGCCGGAGAAGCTGAGGATCAGCTTGTCCCCCGCTCGCCTGGCCGTACCATGCCCACGGCAGCTTTGCTCCTCGCCGAAATCGGCTTCCGTGCCGAAGCGGAAATCGCCTGACTTGTCCGGGATCACGCAAAGCGCGTCGCGTCCCGCCTCGTGCCGGCGCTGGTAGACGCCCACCGGCGACAGTTTCGCGGCATCGGCGATGACGCCGCTCTCGATCGCCGCGCGTTCAAGCCCCGTTGCCGCCGGCGCGCCCGCTTCCCGCCCGCTGGAGGAGGAGGAAGGCGCATCGGCGCGCTGGCAGGCCGCCAGAAGAAGAAGGACCGAAAGGCTAGTCCGCCGCATCGACAGCAGTCAGCCCCTCCGGCCCGACCCGACGGAAGAAGCAGGAGCGCGCACCCGTGTGGCAGGTGGGTCCGGCCGGAACAGCCTTCACCCAGACCGCATCCTGATCGCAATCGATGCGGATATCGCGCACCTGCAGCATGTGGCCCGACGTCTCACCCTTCCTCCAGAGCGCCTGGCGGCTGCGCGACCAGAAATGCGCCAGCCCGGTCTCAACCGTCAGGGCGAGCGCCTGGGCGTTCATATGGGCGACCATCAACAGGTCGCCGCCGTCGACATCGGTAACGACGGCGGTGATCAGTCCGTCTCGATCATATTTGGGATTGAGGGTCAGGCCCTTGTCACGCGCTTCATCCATAAGCGGGCTATAAAGCGTAATCGGGGCGCTGCGAAGGGCCGAATGGCGATGTTTGGATGGGGATTATGGACGGTTGTCGGCCAATGTCGGACATATTCTCCCTCCCGCTGGCGGGAGGGGAATGGATAAGACGACGTTCCGCATCCCACCCCAACAGCCATCCCCCCTCAATCCCCTGCCCGCTGGTAGATCGGCAGGCCAAGCCCGCGCCAGATCGCCACGGCGCGGAGCGAAAAGCCGAGCAGCGCCGCGATGACGCCGGCCGCCGGGACGTCCAGTCCCCACCAGCGCAGAACCACGAACAGGCCGGAGGCGAAGGCCGCGGCCGTGACATAAAGTTCAGGCCGCAACAGGATGGACGGCTCATGCGCCAACAGGTCGCGCATGATGCCGCCGACGCAGCCCGTGACGACCCCCATCATCGCTGCGACGAAAGGCGGCACGCCGTAGCCCATCGCCTTGGCCGCGCCGAAGACGGCGAAGGCGGCAAGGCCGACGGCATCGAGCCAGTCGAGCGCATGGTCGCTCCAGAGCCGACGCGGCGTGAACCAGACCAGCAAAGCGGCAATCATGCAGACGACGGCAGGCAAGGCATCGTGCACCCAGAAGACCGGCGCGCCGATGAGGAGGTCGCGCACGGTGCCGCCGCCTACCCCCGTCACCAGCGCGAAGAAGGCGAAGGTCACGAGCGTCTGGCGCAACCGCGCCGCCGCGAGCGCGCCCGAGGCGGCGAAGACAAAGGTGCCGATGAGGCCCAGCGTTTCAAGCACCGGTCCGATTTGCGGCGGCAAGGCTGATGTAGGGGAAAGCAAGGGCAGCCGATCCTTACACTCTGCGTTCGCCGCCTCTCCGCGTGAGAAATCTGGTTCACACGGAGAGGCGGAGACATGCCGGGCGGGACCGTGCCGCTACGGCACCTTCTGTTCCCGCCGCCCGGCAGTTATCCCGGTGCAAGCAGCGGCAATACCGCAATTGCAGCCCTATTTGGCAAGTTCAGCCTCGATCGCGGAGACCAGCGCCGGATCGTCGGGGGTGGTATCGGGCGCGAAGCGGGCGGCGACGCTGCCGTCCTTGGCGATCAGGAATTTCTCGAAATTCCACAATATCTCAGGCTCGTCGGTCGGTGTCATGCCATAGCCCTTCAGCCGATCGCGAAACGCGGCGCCATCGCCTTGCGCCTTGGGCTGTTCGCTGGTGAGCGCAGCGTAGAGCGGGTGCTTTTCCGGGCCGGTGACGACGATTTTTTCGAACATCGGGAAATCGACACCGAAATTGGTGGTGCAGAAGGTCGCGATCTCGTCATTGCCGCCCGGTTCCTGCGCACCGAAATCATTGGCGGGAAAGCCGGCGACGACCAGGCCCTTGTCCCTATAGTCCTTGTAGAGCTTCTCAAGCCCTTCATATTGCGGGGTCAGGCCGCATTTGGAGGCGACGTTCACCGCCAACACGACCTTGCCGGCATAATCGGCGAGGCTGGCGTCGGCGCCCTTGATGGTCTTGAGCGGGATCTGCTGAATATCCGTCATGCTAGTCTCCTATGAAACGGGGTGAACCTTGCCATCATATGGCGGCGCCGAAAAGCTTTCCCGCCCCGGCGGTTATCAGCATCGCCAGCACGCCCCAGAAAACGACGCGCGCGATGGAGCGAGGCGATTTGCCGCCGCCCAGGCGCGCGCCGGCATGGCCCAGCAGCGCGAGGCAGAGCAGCGACACGATCGCCACAACGGCAATAGCGTTGGAGGCAGGGCTGAACGCCGCGGCGAGGACGGGCGCGATGGCACCCGCCGAGAAGGTCGCGGCAGAGGTCAGCGCGGCCTCCACCGGGCGAGCGGTGCTGACTTCGGAAATGCCCAGTTCGTCGCGGGCATGGGCGGCGAGCGCGTCGGCTTCCATCAGTTGCGTCGCGACCTGTCCGGCGAGATCGGCTGAGAGACCGCGTTCAACATAGATGTCGCGCAGCTCTTCCCATTCGACACGGGGTTGTTGGGCAAGCGCCTTCTTTTCCTTCGCGAGATCGGCGCGCTCGGTGTCGGACTGGGCACTGACCGAAACATATTCGCCCGCCGCCATCGACATGGCGCCCGCAACCAGCGCGGCGATGCCGGAGAGCAGGATGGTCTGGCTGGATGCGCCCGAGGCGGCAATGCCCGTCAGCAGGCTGGCGGTCGAGACGATTCCGTCATTGGCCCCCAGCACCGCCGCGCGGAGCCAGCCGACGCGGTTGACATAATGGACCGCGTGATGGCCGTCGATCACATCATCGTCCTGTATCGCGCCGTCCTGCATCCTGGCCGACTGTTCCATGCGCTTTCCCCTGATTGCGCCCATGGCTAACAGATGAGGGGATCGGCGCAAGCTTCTAAGCGCCCAGGCCTTCGGCCTTTTCCGCAAGTTCCAGCCAGCGTTCCTCGGCCGCATCCTTGTCGGCACGGGCCTTTTCGATCGCCTTGGTGAGCGCGTCGAACCTCTTGGGATCACGGCTGTAGAGGCTGGGATCGGCCAGCGCCTGCTCGTCACGGGCGATAGCGGCCTCAATCTCCTCGATGCGCTGGGGGAGCAGGTCGAAATCGCGCTGGTCCTTGTAGCTGAGCTTGGTCGCGGCGCTCCTGGGCGGCGGCGCGACGGTCTTTTTCTCGACACGGGGCGCGTTCTTCGGCTGGCGCTTGGCCACCCAATCGGCATAGCCGCCGACGATGACGTCGATCGTGCCGGAGCCGTCGAGCCCGAGCGTCACGGTGACGGTGCGGTCGAGAAAGTCGCGGTCGTGGCTGACGATCAGGACCGTGCCGTCATAATCGGCGATCACTTCCTGCAGCAGGTCGAGTGTTTCGAGGTCGAGATCGTTGGTCGGCTCGTCGAGCACCAGCAGATTCGATTCGCGGGCGAATTCGCGGGCGAACAACAGCCGCGAGCGTTCGCCGCCCGACAGCGTCCCGACCCGCGCTTCGGCCAGCGAGGGGTCGAACAGAAATTCCTTCAAATAGCCATGGACATGCTTGCGTGACCCGCGCACGTCGATCCAGTCGCCCCCTTCGGCCAGCACGTCGCGCACGCGCTTGTCGGGCTGCATCAGGCTGCGCTGCTGGTCGATGAAGATCATGTCGAGCGACTTGGCCTGCCTGACCTGCCCCGTATCGGGCGCGAGTTCGCCGGTCAGCAGCTTGAGCAGCGTGGTCTTGCCCGCACCGTTGCCGCCGACGATGCCGATGCGGTCGCCGCGCTGGATGCGCAGGGAAAAGTCCTTGATGACCGTGCGCCCCGCTCTCTCCTCTCCGTTCGTGTCGAGCGAGGTCGAGACACGGTCGCGCTCCAGCTTCTCGACTTCGCTTGAAGCGAACGGAAGAGGGAAGGATTTGGTCACATGCTCGGCGGTGATAACGCTCTTTGTCTTGCTGTCGTCGGCGGCGACGGCGATCTTGGCGATGCCCTGCGGCCCGACCATGGCGGCGCGCTGGGCGCGCATTTCCCAGAGTTTCGCGAGGCGGCCCTGGTTGCGCTTGCGCCGGGCGGTGACGCCGCGTTCGAGCCAATGCGCCTCGATCTTGAGCTTGGCGTCGAGCTTTTCGGCGGCGCGGGTTTCCTCGGCATAGACCGCTTCCATCCACTCTTCGAAACCGCCGAAGCCGATTTCGTTGCGGCGGATGCCCCCGCGATCGAGCCACAGGGTCTGGCGCGTCAGGCGAGTCAGAAAGGCGCGGTCGTGGCTGATGACGATGAAGGCGCCGTTATAGCGTGCCAGCCAGCCTTCGAGCCAGTCGATCGCGTCGATGTCGAGATGGTTGGTCGGCTCGTCCAGCAGCAGCAGGTCGGGTTCGCTCGCAAGCGCGCGGGCGATCGCGGCGCGGCGCCGTTCGCCGCCCGAAGCGGTGGCGGCTTCGCGATTGAGGTCGGTGCCGAGTTGGCTGGCAATGGCCTCCACCTCATGCGCGGGCGGGACGAACTGGCCCGCCAGCGCGAAATCGCGCAGCGTCGCGAAGCCGCTGACGTCAGGGTCCTGCTCCAGCATGATGACCCGCGCGCCGGGACGGGCCGAGCGGTTGCCCTCATCGGGTTCGATCTGCCCGGCGATCAGCTTCAGCAGCGTGGTCTTGCCCGCGCCGTTGCGGCCGATGAGCGCCAGCCGATCCCGCTCGCCCACGAAAATGTCGAGGTTGCGGAACAGCCAATGGGTGCCCTGGGACAGGCCGAGATTTTCGAAGGAGAGAATGGGAGCCGCCATGGGCGTGCAGCTAGAGCATTTTCAAGTCAGGTGGAACCACCTGACGGCTCGGAAAATGCGACAAACAAGAACTCCCCGTTATGGGTCGCGGGGGCGAGAGGGGGAACCGCAAGCTGTCTGAGGGCTTTCAACGCATGTCAGCGTCCATTCATCGCACCCGTCACAAAAGACGCTTATCGCTTTCAAGGAGATAGCCTGATGAAGTCCGCCCTCGCCCTCATGTCGCTTGCCGCAGCTGCCCTGCCGGTGGCGGCAAGCGCGCAGACGAGCGTCACCATCGCGGAAAAGGCCCCCATCGTCACGCTGAACGTCACCGAGACGGTCGAGGCCGCGCCCGACCAAGCGACGATCGGCACCGGCCTGCAGACGCGGGCGCCTACCGCCGCACAGGCGATGCGCGACAATGCCGCGAAGATGGACAAGTTGATCGCCGCGCTGGCCAAGGCCGGGATCGCGAAGGCCGACATCCAGACCAGCGGCATCAATCTGAGCGCCCAATATGATTATAGCGATCGGGCGGGACAGCCTGCCGGGCCCCGCTTCATCGGCTATGAGGCCATGAACCAGCTCAACGTGAAAGTGCGCGACATCAGGAAGGTGGGCACGCTGCTCGACACGCTGGTGACGGCAGGCGCGACCAATGTGAGCGGCCCGGCCTTCACGATCGGCGATCCCGCTCCGATGCTGCAGCAGGCACGGGCGCAGGCGCTCAAGAGCGCCAATGCGCAGGCCGATTTCTATGCGCAGGCGGCGGGATATCGCTCCGCGCGGCTGGTATCGATCAGCGAGAGCAATAGCGGCGGCCACCCGCCTGTTCCGATGGTCGCGACGCGGTTCAAGGCGGACGCCGCGCAGGCGACGCCGGTGGAGCCGGGCCAGGTCGGATCGTCGGTGAACCTCACCGTCCAATATGCGCTGGAGCGTTGATCGGCATCGAATCATCGCTTTTTCGCCAGCATTCACCACCTGTTCAATGGTCCCCGGCTATGGCATGCCGCATGAAGATGAAGCGTAGCAGCCTGATTACGGGCCTGGGGGCCATTGCAGCGATGCTGGCCGTGAGTCCTGCTACGCATGCCAGCCAGCGCGACGAACAGGACGCCGCGCGCCGCGCGATGCTGGAAGGGCAGGTCATGCCCTTTTCGCTCATCAAGCGGCGCGTCGACGCGGCAATGGGCGGCGCGACCTACCTGGGCAGCGAGTTCAATCCGGCCTCCAACCGCTATCGTCTGAAATATGTGAAGGACGGCAAGGTCGTATGGGTTGATGCGGACGGACGCACGGGCGATATAACCGGCTGGGCGCGGTGAAACGCGCCGACAGGCAAGAACAATAGAACGGGGCCATATGCGTCTGCTGATCGTCGAAGATGAACCGAGCCTCGGGCAACAGCTCCGCAACACGCTGGAAGGCGCTGGCTATGCCGTCGACCTGGCGGATGATGGCGAAGACGGGCATTTTCTCGGCTCCACCGAAAATTACGATGCGGTGGTTCTGGACCTGGGCCTGCCCACGATCGACGGGCTGACCGTGCTCGACCGCTGGCGCAAGGAGGGACGCGGCTTCCCGGTGCTGGTGCTGACCGCGCGCGACAGCTGGTCCGACAAGGTGGCGGGGCTGGACGCGGGCGCGGACGACTATCTCGCCAAGCCGTTCCAGAGCGAGGAACTGATCGCGCGCCTGCGCGCCCTCATTCGCCGCGCGTCGGGCAATGCGTCGAGCGAACTGACCGCCGGCGACGTGCGGCTCGACACGCGCAGCGGCAAGGTGACGCTGAAGGGCGAACCGGTGAAGCTGACCGCGCAGGAATATAAGCTGCTGTCCTACCTGCTCCACCACAAGGGCAAGGTGGTGAGCCGCACCGAACTGATCGAGCATATCTACGACCAGGATTTCGACCGCGATTCGAACACGATCGAAGTGTTCGTGACCCGCATCCGCAAGAAGCTGGGGCCGGACGTCATCACGACGATCCGGGGTCTGGGCTACAGCCTGGACGAGCCGGGGCGCTGAGCCGCCCTGCCCTCCGTTCGTGTCGAGCCCTACGACGCCGGCTGCGGCGTCGCTCAGGACAGGCTGCGTCGAGACATGGATGCGCGAAGGCTTCTCGACTTCGCTCGAAGCGAACGGATTCTGTTTAGACGGTCATGGCAACGCAATCCGTCTCCTCCGTCCGCTCGACCGGGTCGCTCAGCCGGCGCATGATCGGCATTGCCGCGCTGTGGATCAGCCTGCTGCTGCTGGGCGGCGGGCTGGCACTCGACCGGGTGCTGTCCGCCGCGGTCACGCGCAATTTCGACGATGGCCTCAACTATGTGCTGACGGCGATGATCGCATCGGCGGAGATCGGCCCCGATGGCGAAGTGCTGTTCAACCGCCCCCTCGCCGACCAGCGCTTCCTGGAGCCCAATAGCGGCCTCTATTACCAGATCAGCGCCAAGGGGCATGAGGATTGGCGGTCGCGATCACTGTGGGACCGGGCCCTGAAGGCGCTGCCCGATCATGACGACCGCAATTTCCATGCCTATGACAGCAAGCAGTTTCCGGGCGAAGACCTGCGCATCATGGAGCGCACCATCATCCTGCCCGGATCGAACACGCGCTGGATGTTCATGGTGGCCGCCGCGCGCGCGGGCCTGAACGACCAGATCACCACCCTGCGGTCGACCCTGTTCCAAAGCTTCGCGCTGCTGGCGCTGGGCCTGATAGCGCTGGCGACGCTGCAGACGCTCTATGGCCTGCGGCCGCTGCGCAAGGTGCGGCAGGAAATCGTGCGGATGCGCGCAGGTGAGAAGAGTCGCGTCACCGAACCGATGCCGGCCGAGGTGCTGCCCATGGTCGAGGAACTGAACGCCCTGCTGGCCCATAATGAGCGCCAGGCCGAGGAAGCGCGGACCCATGCCGGCAACCTGGCCCATGCGCTCAAGACCCCGCTGACGGTCATCATGAACGCGGCGACGGCCAAGGCGAACGACCTGGGCGACGCGGTGATCCGGGAGGCAACGACGATGCGGCGGCAGGTGGACCACCATCTTGCCCGCGCGCGTGCCGTCGGCCGGCGCGGCGCGGCGCAGAGCCGGGCGGAGGTATGGGGCAGCCTGCAGGCGGTCGAACGAGCCGTGCAACGCCTCTATCCCGAAGTGCGCATCGACATGGATGGGGCCAAGGACGCGATCGTCCGGGTCGAGCGGCAGGATCTGGACGAGATGCTGGGCAATCTGATCGAAAATGCCGCCAAATATGGCGGCGGCAGCGTGTTCACCACCGTGCGGCGGGCGGGCGCGCTGGTCGAAATATCGGTGGAAGACGACGGCGTGGGCATACCGGAGGCCGAGCGGACCCGCATCTTCGACCGCGGCGTGCGGCTGGATTCGGGCAAGCCGGGCACCGGCCTTGGCCTGGCCATCGTGCGCGATGTCGCCGAAATCTATGGCGGGTCGGTGGCGATGGAGGAGAGCGAGGATCTGGGCGGCCTGCTGGTCCGGCTGCGCCTGCCGGCGGCCTGATGCGGCGCACCCTGTATCTTGCCGGAGGTTTTGCCGCCCTCGCTCTGGGCGCAATCGGCATGGTCGTGCCGCTGCTGCCCACGGTGCCTTTCGCGATCCTGGCCGCTTTCTGCTTTGCACGGTCCAGCCCGGCGCTCGAAGCGCGCCTGCTCGACCATCGCCATTTCGGCCCGCATATCCGCCGCTGGCGCGAACGCGGCGCGATCAGCCGGCGGGGAAAGAAGGCAGCGCTCGCGGCCTTTATCTTCAGCGCGCTGCTGGCGCTTTTCTTCTCACCCTTCCCCTGGTTCCTGATCCCGCTTCTCGCAGCGGCGATCGGCGGGACATGGATCTGGACCCGGCCGGAAGGCTAGGCGCTCAGCGTTAAGTCGGACGCAGGTCGCGCGCGCTAGTTCTTTGTTGTCGCATCGCTTTTTGCGCACGATGCTCTACTAGCGAAGCTCAGTTCATCGCCAGGATCATGTTGCGAACCTGCGGGAACACCTCCGTCTCCCACTTGCGGCCGGAAAAGACGCCATAATGACCCGCGCCGATCTGCAGATGGTGGCGCTTGAGGTGCGGGCGAAGGCCGGAGCAGAGCGTATGGGCCGCGGCGGTCTGGCCCACGGCGCAGACATCGTCCTTCTCCCCTTCGACGGTGAGCAGCGCCGTCCGGCGGATTGCACCGGGATTGACGGGACGGCCGCGGTGGGTGAGTTCCCCCTTGGCCAGCAGGGTGCGCTGGAACACCCGGTCGACCGTTTCGAGGTAGAATTCGGCCGTCATGTCGAGGACCGCGAAATATTCGCGGTAGAAAGTCTTGATCTTGTCGGCCTCCACGGCCCGGCCGTCGGCCAGCAGCTGGTACAGTTCGCGATGCTGGGCACCATGGCGCTCCAGGTTCATCGACATGAAGGCGGCAAGCTGCAGGAAACCCGGATAGACACGCCGCCCCGCGCCGGGATAACGCATCGGAACCGTCGTGATCAGATGATTTTCGAACCAATCGATCGGCCGTTCATTGGCGAGGTCGTTGACGACCGTCGGCGCCGCGCGCGGATCGATGGGGCCGCCCATCAGCGTCATGGAATGGGGCGTTGCCGCATCCCGATCCTCCGCCATCAGCGCGACGGCGGCAAAGGCGGGAACGCATGGCTGGCAGACCGCGAACAGATGGGCGCCGGGCCCGATTTCCTGCAGGAAGGTGATGACATAGTCGATATAGTCATCAAAGCCGAAATGTCCGGCCGAGAGCGGCACGTCGCGCGCATTTTTCCAGTCGGTTATATAGACGTCATGGTCGCGGAGCATGGTCTGCACCGTGCTGCGCAACAGGGTCGAAAAATGCCCGGACATCGGGGCCACCAGCAGAACACGGGGCTGCGCCGTGTCGACATCATCCTTGGCGAAGTGCAGCAGATTGCCAAAGGGCAGATCCAGCAACACCTCTTCGCGAACCGAGACCACGGCATTACCGCTGCGCACCTGATCTATGCCGTAAGCGGGACGCCGATGCGTCAACTTGGCACCCTGGAACACGTCCATCAGCGCGAACATGCGCCGGGGCATGGCCCAGTCCGCCATCGGCCCCATCTTGTCCCGGAAACTCAGCGCGACCTGCGCACCCAGCCTTGCCGGGGCGAGCATATCGTCCAAAGCCTGATAACCGCTATACAACATCATCATATTATCAATTATGCCCCAAAAGGTTCCCCAGCCGACTCGGCCGCCCCTTGTACATCTGTCATACTAGCTTTGCGTATTGCACCGCATCATGTTTAATGGAAGATAAGATTAAGCGGGAGGAATGCCATGGCCGTCGCGGAACTCACTATCTCCAGTAAGACCTATTCCTCCTGGTCGCTGCGCGGCTGGCTGCTGTGCCGGCTGGCGGGGTTACGCGTGGTCGAAAAGATGATCGCGCTCGAAAATCCGGAGAATCGCGCCGAACTGCTGCTGCTCAGCCCGTCAGTGCTGGTGCCGCGCCTGACGCACGAAGGGGCGAGCGTGTGGGACACGCTGGCGATCGCCGAATATCTGCACGAACTTTATCCCAATGTCGGCATGTATCCCAAGGACCGGATCATGCGCGCGCATTGCCGGTCGGTATCGGGCGAAATCCATTCGGGATTTGCCAATCTGCGATCGGCGCTGCCGATGAACCTCAAGATCCGGCATGAACGATTCCCGATCTTCTCGGGCGCAAAACCCGACATCGAACGGGTGGAAGCGATCTGGACCGAATGCCTGGACGCCTATGGCGGGCCCTGGCTGTTCGGCGAGGAGCCGACGATCGCCGATGCGATGTTCGCGCCCGTTGCGCAGCGCTTCCTGACCTATGCGGTGCCGCTGTCGGCCAAGTCAGCCGCCTATTGCAACACCATCAACAGCTGGGATCTGATGCGCGAATGGATCGACGATGCGCGCCGCGAACCGGACGAAGTGGAAGAGCTGGACGTGGAGTTTTGAGCCGTTACGCCCTGATCCCGTCCAGCCATTCGGCGATCATGGCCCGCCCTGCGGCCACGGCCCCTGGCCCGTGCCGGTCGTGATCGCGCCGGAGCGCAATGCCGCATTGCTGCGCAATGTCGAGATCGGCCCAGAAATGGGTCAGCCAATCCTCGAAGCGGGGATCCTCCCCCATTTCGGCGTGGAATTGCAGCGCGAGCAGGTTGCGACCGCGCCGGAACGCCTGATGCTCATAGGCTGAGGTCGAAGCCAGCAGATCGACGCCGCGCGGCAGTTCGAACGTGTCGCTGTGCCAGTGCAGCACCGGCACATCCTGCAAATGCCGCAGCGGCGAGTCGCCGCCCTTCTCATTCAATGCGACCGGCGCGAACCCCAGTTCCATTTGCCCGCCGGGGAAGACCCGCGCGCCGAGCGCGGCCGCGATCATCTGGCTGCCCAGGCACACGCCCAGCGTCGGCCGATCCTGCTCCAGCCTGGCGGCGAGCTTGGCGATCTGCACCGGGATCCAGGGGTGGATGTCCTGCTCATAGACGCCCATCGGGCCGCCCATCATGATCAACAGGTCGGGCGCGCAAAGGTCGACATGATCGAAGTCCGTGCTGGCGACGTCGACCCGTTCGATCTTGTAGCCGGCGGCCTCGATCGGCTGGAGATACCCTGCCGCTCCTTCGCGCGGCACATGACGGACGATAAGCGCTTTTTTCATTTCCAGGCGTTGGGTAGCCAATCGCAATGCCCGCCGCTACCCCAGCCTTTCTTGGGCAAGCGATATTCCATCTATTGGTCGCTGGCGCGGCCGGCCTGGCGAATACGCCAGAGCGCGGCGAAGCCGATGGCGCCCCAGACGATGTTGAGCACCATCGAAGGGATCGCGCCATGCCACCAGGTGTTGAGCACGAAGAAGGTAGCGCCGAGCGCGTTCATCCA
>DATFDS010000043.1:0-7339 GCA_035251955.1 Sphingobium sp.
GGGCAATCCGGCTCGATGCTGCTGGCCGACGTGGCGGAAGCTGACGATTTCGCCGGGCTGCTGGGGCTGAACACCGCGATCATCAGCCTCGTGGGTGCGCTCGCGCCGGCCTGGACCGATCAGCTGCGCGGATGGAGCGGCGGGCTCGACCTGCCGATCTGGATCTACGCCGCCCTGGCGCTGCTCGCCGCGCCGCTGATCGCCTCGGTCCGTGTCGGGCGTTCAGAAGCCTAGTCGCCCGGTGAGTCCGATCGTGCGCGGCCGCTGCGCCATCTGCCGGATCGGCGATCCGGTCGCGGGGGCGAGCTCGACATTGCGATAGAGCAGCGCGTGCGCGTCCAGCAGATTGTCGACAAAGGCCGTCACTTCCCACGGCCCCCGACCGGCGCCGACGCGCAGCGACAGCATGTCGCCGGCCTCCCCCGCATAGACGCGCGGATCATAGGCGGCGGACTGGGGCGAGGGTGCGCGCCGATATCCGCCGGCGTGCTGCCAATCCGACCGGACGAAGCCGCCGACATCCTTGGCCAGGTCGAAGCGATATTCGGCCGAGACGGTTCCCGACCAGCGCGGCACATAGGGGACGCGGTTTCCGTTCGCGACGATGCTGCCGGCGCCGTCGGCGCGCGGGGCGCCCACATCCCGGCGGAAGCGCGCGTCGACGAAACCCAGCGAAGCGCTGAGTTGCAGCCGCGCGACCGGCCGGGCGGACAAGGCCAGTTCAAACCCCTGATTGCGGGCGGCGCCGAGGTTGTCGACATAGGAAAAGCCACAATTGGGCAGCGCAACCGACTGCTGGATGTTGCGCCAATCGATGCGGAACAGGGCCAGGGAGAGCTGCAACGGATCGGAGGGGGCGCCCTTCTTGACGCCGGCCTCATAGCTCCAGAGCGAATCCGACGCGTAGCTGTCCGGCGCGCTCGACCGGCCAAGTGCCAACAGGTCAGCGCCACAGGCCGCTGCCGGAACAGCCCCGTTGGTTCCCCCGCCGCGAAAGCCTTTGCCCGCGCTCACATAAAGGAGGCTGGCCCTGCCGGGCTGATAGGACAGGCTGGCATAAGGCGTGATCGGCGTGTCTTTCTGGCTGTTCGGCCCGACATGGTTGGTGCCGTTGGCAAAAAGCCCCTCCGAAAAGAGACGGAAGTTGAGGCTCGACCGCGAGACGCGCAGCCCGGCGGTCGCCTCGACGCCCTCCATCGGCCGCCAAGCCGCTTGGCCGAAGACGGCCACATCCTGCTCCCGGATGCGCTGGCGGCTATGATAGCTGCTCCCATCGGCGAGCAGCGGCAGCCCAAACCGCTCCTCGATCGACATGCCGAGATAGGTCTGCGCCAGTTCCGCTATCCCCGGCTCCACGACCCGTTGCTCCATCGTCAGCAGCGATCGCCGGTAGAAGCCGCCCAGCACCCACTTCAGCCGCGCCTGCGGATCGTTCGACGACAGGCGCACTTCCTGGGTCAGGCTGCGCTGGTCGACGGCGGTGCGGCTGCGGCTGCCGCCCGGCGTGCGCAGATCGGGCACCAGCCCGCCCAGGACGATCTCGCCGAAGAAGCCCGAATAATCGACGGTCTGCCGATTTTCCCGGTCCAACCATGCGGTGACGCTGGTCAGCGTCGCGCCGCCCAGGTCGAGCGTCGCGGTGAGGCTCGGCAGGACGAAACGGTCGCGCCCCGGTTGGCGAACGACGGCCGACTGGCGGAAGCGACCGAGACGATCCTCGAAAAAGGGCAGATCGGCACGCTCGCCCCGCTGGTAGAATAAGGCCGGCGTCAGTTCCAAAGCTTCACCAACCACCGCCTTGGCCGCCACGCGCAGCGCAAGCGCCGACATATGGTCGATGTCGCTGTCGATCCGGCCGCCCGTTCCGGGATCGATCCGATCGACCACCCCGGCGTCGCGGCGATAATAAGCGCTTGCCCTCAGGCCCAACTTTCCGGGAACAATCGCTGAGGTGATCGCGCCCTGCAGCTGCCGCGTGATGCCCCCGCCCTTGACAGCCGCGATCTCGCCGCTTGCCTGCGCATCCTCCCCCTCCAGCACGGGCTGGCGCGTCAGATAGCGGATCGTGCCGCCCATCGAACTGGCGCCGAACAATGTGCCCTGCGGCCCGCGCAGCACTTCGATCCGGTCGAGGTCGAAGACGCGCAGGTCGGGATTGCCCGCCACTTCCAGCGAGCGGATCTGCACCGGCACATCGTCGACATAGAGGCCCACCGTCGACGCGCCGATCGGCGAAAAGACGCCACGGATGGTCGGTTGCTCCGCGCCGAACACACCGAGCGTCGGAAGAGACAGGTTGGGCACCGCACGGGCAATGTCCGTAAGCCTATCGGCCCCCTGTCTCTCCAAATCCCGCGCATCAATGCGGACGAAGCTGATCGGCACCTCGTCCGGCGCTTCGGGAACACGCCGGGCGGTAACGAGGACAATGGGGTGCCCGACCATTTGCGCCTGATAGGCCTCATTCTCCTGACCAAGGGCAGGCGCAGCCATCGCCAGCACGGACGCGCAACACAGGATCGGCCACCCCTTCATGCAAGGCACGCAATCACCGGAAGGGATAGAAGGGCCGCGAGAATCATTCCGTCTCTCTACATGAACGGCTAGTCGCAGCAACGATATGGATCAAGCATTCGCCGCGCCCTCTTCACAAGCTGCTGTCCCGGTCCTATATGGACAGTTCGAAATTCGGTTCATGTCGCTCCTTTGGGCGCGGTGGAACCGTCCCCCGGATCGCCCGGGGCTCGGCTTCGGTTAGCGCACGAAGTCGGCGGGATTGGGCGAAAATCGGCGGGTCACAAGACGCTGACAGTGCGGATCGGACAGCCCCGGCCCGCACTTTTTTGCGTGACGATCAAGGGGCGAATCACCCCCGAAACCGTTCACGCCAGGCTGAATTTTCGCTGCGATGCGAAAAAATGCGACGAACAAACAGGCAGGAAACGCAATGGCGACCAAGGCTCTCCCCCCGATCAGCAATACCGGCGCAAAGAAGCGCATAAGGAAGGTATTCGGCGACATCCACGAAGTGGTGCAGATGCCGAACCTGATCGAAGTCCAGCGGGAGAGCTATGAGCAGTTCCTCCGTTCGAACCCGGCCATCGGCTATGTGTCGGGCCTGGAAAAGACCCTGCGCTCGGTCTTCCCGATCCGCGACTTCGCCGGCACCGCAGAGATGGACTTCGTCCATTACGAGCTGGAAGACCCGAAGTACGACGTCGAGGAATGCCGTCAGCGCGGCATCACCTATGCAGCGCCGATGCGCGTCACGCTGCGCCTGATCGTGTTCGAAGTGGATCAGGACACCGAAACCCGCTCCGTGCTCGATATCAAGGAGCAGGACGTCTACATGGGCGACATGCCGCTCATGACCGGCAACGGCACCTTCATCGTCAACGGAACCGAGCGCGTCATCGTGTCGCAGATGCACCGCTCGCCGGGCGTGCTGTTCGACCATGACCGGGGCAAGACCCACTCGTCGGGCAAGTATCTCTTCGCCGCGCGCGTGATCCCGTACCGTGGCTCGTGGCTCGACTTCGAATTCGACGCCAAGGACATCGTCAACGTCCGTATAGACCGCAAGCGCAAGCTGCCGGTCACGGCGCTGCTCTATGCGCTGGGCCTGACGCCTGAGGACATGCTCGGCTATTTCTACAACAAGGTCACTTTCGTCCGTGGCGAAGGCGGCTGGCAGATTCCCTACACCGCCGAAGCCTGGCGCGGCCAGAAGCCGGCCTTCGACATCGTCGACGCCAAGTCGGGTGAGGTCGTCTTCGCCGCCGGTCACAAGATTTCGCCCCGCGCCGCCAACAAGGCGGAGAAGGACGGGCTTGAGACGCTGCTGATCCCGACCGAGGAAGTCTATGGCCGCTACAGCGCCTATGACCTCATCAACGAGAGCACGGGCGAAATCTACATCGAGGCCGGTGACGAAGTGTCGCCGGAAAACCTGGAGAAGCTCGACAAGGCGGGCATCGACCGGCTCGAGCTGCTCGACATCGACCATGTCACCACGGGTCCGTGGATCCGCAACACGCTCAAGGCCGACAAGGCCGAGGAACGCGACCAGGCCCTGGCCGACATCTATCGCGTCATGCGCCCCGGCGAACCGCCGACGAAGGAAACCGCCGAAGCGCTGTTCGCCGGCCTCTTCTTCGATCCGGAGCGCTATGACCTCTCGGCCGTGGGCCGCGTGAAGCTCAACATGCGCCTCGACCTCGATGCCGAGGACACCGTCACCACCCTGCGCGTCGAGGATATCCTCGCCGTGGTCAAGGAACTGGTGAACCTCAAGGACGGCAAGGGCGAGATCGACGATATCGACAATCTCGGCAACCGCCGCGTGCGTTCGGTGGGCGAGCTGCTGGAGAACCAGTATCGCGTCGGCCTGCTGCGCATGGAACGCGCTGTCAAGGAGCGCATGTCGAGCGTCGACGTCTCGACCGTGATGCCGAACGACCTCATCAACGCGAAGCCCGCCGTGGCTGCCGTGCGCGAGTTCTTCGGTTCCTCGCAGCTCTCGCAGTTCATGGACCAGACCAATCCGCTGTCGGAAGTCACCCACAAGCGCCGCGTGTCGGCGCTTGGGCCGGGCGGTCTGACCCGTGAGCGCGCGGGCTTTGAAGTCCGCGACGTTCACCCGACCCATTATGGCCGTATCTGCCCGATCGAGACGCCGGAAGGCCCGAACATCGGTCTGATCAACTCGCTGGCCACCTTCAGCCGCGTCAACAAGTACGGCTTCATCGAAACGCCCTACCGCAAGGTGATCGACAGCAAGGTAACGAACGAGGTCGTCTATCTGTCGGCGATGGAAGAAGCCAAGCACACGATCGCGCAGGCGAACGCTGAGCTGAACGCTGACGGCACGCTGGCCGAGGACCTGATTTCGGCGCGTGAAGCGGGCGAGTTCCTGATGGCGCCGCGCGATCACATCACCCTGATGGACGTCAGCCCCAAGCAGCTGGTGTCGGTCGCGGCTTCGCTCATTCCGTTCCTGGAAAATGACGACGCCAACCGCGCGCTCATGGGATCGAACATGCAGCGTCAGGCCGTGCCGCTGGTCAACGCCGAAGCGCCGTTCGTCGGCACCGGCATGGAAGGCACGGTGGCACGGGACTCCGGCGCCGCCATCGCCGCCAAGCGTCCGGGCATCGTCGATCAGGTCGACGCGACCCGTATCGTCATCCGCGCCACCGGCGACATCGAACCCGGCCAGTCGGGCGTCGACATCTACACGCTGCAGAAGTTCCAGCGCTCCAACCAGGACACCTGCATCAACCAGCGCCCGCTGGTGAAGGTCGGCGACCTGATCGAGGGCGGCGACGTCATCGCCGACGGCCCGTCGACCGAGTTTGGCGAGCTGGCACTGGGCCGCAACACGCTGGTCGCGTTCATGCCCTGGAACGGCTACAACTACGAAGACTCCATCCTGATCTCCGAGCGGATCGTGAAGGATGACGTCTTCACCTCGATCCATATCGAGGAGTTCGAGGTCATGGCCCGCGACACCAAGCTGGGGCCGGAAGACATCACCCGCGACATTCCGAACGTCGGCGAGGAAGCACTGCGCAACCTCGACGAGGCGGGCATCGTGTACATCGGCGCCGAAGTGGAGCCGGGCGACATTCTGGTCGGCAAGATCACCCCCAAGGGTGAATCGCCGATGACCCCGGAAGAAAAGTTGCTCCGCGCGATCTTCGGTGAAAAGGCGAGCGACGTGCGCGACACCTCGCTGCGTCTGCCGCCGGGCGTTGCCGGGACGGTCGTGGAAGTGCGCGTGTTCAACCGCCACGGCATCGACAAGGACGAGCGCGCCATGGCGATCGAGCGGGAGGAAATCGACCGTCTCGCCAAGGACCGCGAGGACGAACGCGCCATCCTCAACCGCGCGACCTTCAACCGCCTGCAGGAAATGCTGCTCGGCCAGACCGCCACGGCGGCGCCCAAGGGCGTGCGCAAGGGCGTCGAGATCGACGAAGCCCTGCTGGGCGAAGTCGAGCGGCATGAATGGTGGAAGTTCGCCGTCGCGGACGACACCCGCCAGGCCGGCATCGAAGCCGTCAAGGCGCAGTATGACGAAGCGGTGAAGCTGATCGTCGAGAAGTTCGAGGACCGCGTCGACAAGCTGCAGCGCGGCGACGAGCTGCCGCCGGGCGTGCTCAAGATGGTCAAGGTGTTCGTCGCGGTGAAGCGCAAGCTCCAGCCGGGCGACAAGATGGCCGGCCGTCACGGGAACAAGGGCGTCATCTCGCGCATCCTGCCGATCGAGGATATGCCGTTCCTTGAAGACGGCACCCATGTCGACATCGTGCTGAACCCGCTGGGCGTGCCGTCGCGCATGAACGTCGGGCAGATCTTCGAAACGCACCTCGGCTGGGCCGCTCGCGGCCTCGGCCAGCAGCTCAAGCATGCGCTGGAGGATTGGCGCGAAGCCAATCCGAACGCGCAGGCTGGCGAGATGCCGGATGCGGTCAAGACCCGCCTGCTGGAAACCTATGGCGAGCAATATGCCGACCAGATCAACGGCCGCACCGCGGAACAGATCATCGACCTTGCCGAGCATCTCCAGCGCGGCGTGCCGATGGCGACCCCGGTGTTCGACGGCGCCCGCGAACCCGACGTGTCGGCGATGCTGGAACTGGCGGGTCTGCACTCGTCGGGTCAGTCGGACCTCTATGACGGCCGCACCGGCGACCGTTTCGACCGCAAGGTGACTGTCGGCATCATCTACATGTTGAAGCTGCACCACCTGGTCGACGACAAGATCCACGCCCGTTCCATCGGCCCCTACAGCCTCGTCACCCAGCAGCCGCTGGGCGGTAAGGCGCAGTTCGGCGGCCAGCGCTTCGGTGAAATGGAGGTGTGGGCGCTCCAGGCCTATGGCGCCGCCTATACCTTGCAGGAAATGCTGACGGTGAAGTCGGACGACGTGGTCGGCCGCACCAAGGTCTACGAAGCGATCGTCAAGGGCGACGACACGTTCGAAGCCGGCATCCCCGAAAGCTTCAACGTGCTGGTCAAGGAAATGCGCTCGCTGGGCCTCAACGTCGAACTCGCCGCGATGGACGAGATCGAGGATGACGACGGCTTCGCGCAGGCGGCGGAGTAACAAAGCAGCTCTCCCCTCCCTACCAGGGAGGGGCCGGGGGTGGGTGGCGAGCGCCAGCGAGCCTTAGGGCTTGTTCGAGAGGTTCGACCCACCCCAACCCCTCCCTGCCAGGGAGGGGCGAAGAGAATTCAAGGAAGGGTAGCTACCCATGAACGAACTGACCAACTTCGCGAACCCGGTCCAGAAGCCGGAAACCTTCGACCAGATCCAGATCGGCCTTGCCTCGCC
>DATFDS010000044.1:0-5401 GCA_035251955.1 Sphingobium sp.
GATGTCCTGATCTTCAACGAGCACGACGCCGGAGTCGATACCGACGTACCAGCTATCGTCGCGCGCCAGGGCCGGGGTGGCCAGGGCGCTAGTCGCAAGAGCAGCCGCGAGGGCAAGCTTCCGCATTTGGATTCCCCTTTCAAAAGTGTCACGAAGGACTGCTGAAACCCTGTATCGGCAAGAAAGTTTCATGGCAAGTCCACATTTGGCAAAACTGTTGCATAAATGCTTCAGTGCCAGCTTTCCTCCATGATGAATCCCAATAGCCAACGGCGTCACTGTAATAGGAAAACAGTCGGCCAAGTCATGCCGAGATCAAGCCGTGTGCACGCAAGGCGGCCAGGATCGCGCCGATGGAACTCCGCGCCTCGCTATCCACGGTCGACCCGCCTGCAGGCTCGGCAATAGCACCCAGCCTCGGCCCCGCAACCCGGAGACCTGCAATATATATCCCGTCGGCTCGGATCGCGGCCTCGCTCCAGCCACTGCCATCATGCTCCATCGCATGCCCCCGGTCCGCAACCCACAACGAAAGACCCGCGCGCGGCGCAACGAAGCGCCACCCGCCCTCTGTCCAGCATGCCACCGCATCGTCCTGGCCGTCCCAGGCACCGGTGGCGCCGACACCTACGATCCAGCATTGTCCCAGAACAGGTGCGGGCGGCGGCGTGCCCTCATCCGCACTCTCGACTTGCCCGTGCAGGAGCATGTCGATGCGGGCCAATGCCTCATTGTGAAAAAGCTCCTTCTGCGCCTGGCCCGCGAACAGTTGCGGGAAAGCCCAGCGCGGCGTCACCTCCATGGTCATGATCGTCCATCCCCTTGAAAATCAGTTGAAAACCGAATCAGAGCGGCAGGATCAACCGCGCCGGTCGCCCCAGAGCGAAGGTGCCGATCTGCCGGATCTCCACGCTCAGTTCCGCAGCGCCATCTGCCGCGATCATGGCGGCGTCGTAGGTCCAGCCTGGCGCGCTCGTCACTGCGCGCCGTACCAGCGCATCGCCATCCAGCAGGCGAAGTTCGTAGCTCTCGCTTTCCTCGCCCAATGGCACATCCGAACCGCTCACCCAGCGCCATCCGTTCCTGCTGCGCCGCGTCCAGGACAAAGCCCATCCGCCCGCGCCGTCAGGAACCGCCCGAACATGCACGGGCGCGAGCGGCGTGATCGCCTCGCCGCTTACCGCACGCGTGACTTCCACCGGCTCGGCATCGCCGATCCCGATCGCCGCCAGCCGGAGCACGCTGCCGATCTCGCCGCCGCCCTGCGCCTGAAAGGGCTCGACCATCCTATCCTCTTCGATCAGCAGGAAAGCCTCGCCGTCTTCATGGGCATGCATCGCCCACTCCGTTCCGCATCGTCCGCGGCGCAAGCCGTCGAGCCGGAAGCTCGCCGGTCCGGTCTGCTCCGCCCGCGCGAACTGGATCAGTTCGCGCCCGACCAGACAGAGGTTGCTGCCCTGGGCAAGCGCGTCGTCGTCCGCATCGGCCAATTCCATATCCTCGGCCAGCAAGGTCACATGCAGCGCGTTGACCTCATCGATCAGAGCGGCGCTGCCCCCCGCCACCGTGCCATCGACCTGCCCGATCACCGCACGCCGCGCAGTCCGCCCCACCGGCGTCGCCTCACCCGTCCCGCTCATCGCGAACAGTGATGCACCGCGCCATCCCTCGGCGCCGCTCGCCGCCGCAACGATGAGCGGCGCGGCAGCCGGGCCCTCTCTCACCGGCGGCAAGTCGACCAACATCAATGTGGTCGGTCCATGCGGCGCATCCAGTTGCCGCACGATCACGCCGGAGGACGCCCCCACGGGCAAGGCGCCGCCCGCGCCGGGCACGCGCCGCAGCGTCAGGCGAACCGCCATCGCCTCCCATTCCCGCTCCTCGATCCGCCATCCGCCGGGCACGCCCTCCACCGCCACCACGTCACCGGCTTCATGGCGCAGGGCGCTCCAACCGCACCGCAGCGACACGGTCGACCGCCCGGCCCAGAGATGCGCCAGCCGCCGCACCGCCAGCGATCGCGCGTTGTCGCCCGACAGAACAGTCGGCAGATCGATACCCCGCTCGACCCGGCCGGCACCCGGTCGGTTCACCCGCTGCACGCCTGCCTGATAGTCCCGCTCCGCATCGAAATGGCGCAGGGAAAGCGCCACCGGCACCCCCTCCGCCCCGCTGTCCGACCGTTCGACCGGATCGAGCGCTCGTCCATTGACCCGCCGGCACAAGCTCTCCGTACCGACGGCGACGACAACATCCGGCGCCGCTGTCCGCAGCCGCAATCGCTGCTCTTCGGCCACAAGCGCCAGATCGAACGCCTCGACCAGCGGGGCGATCGCCTCGCCCACATCCGCGCCCGCACCGGCAAAGCCATCCACCTCGCCCAGCGCTTCGCCCGTCAATCCGCCGCCCGTCAGTTCCACCGCCACGGCATCAAGCGTCACCGGTCCCTCGTCCGCCTCGACCTCGAAGGTCAGCGAAGGGATGCGATTGCCATAATCCGCCAACTGCAGATCCTCGAACAGCACATAGGCGATCCCGCGATGCGCCGTTGCACTATCCAGCCCCAACGCCGAAGCGATCAGCGGATCGACCGCCTGGTCCTCATCGCCCGGATGGACGCGAAAGCCGCCCAGTTCGGTCTTGAAATCCCCTGCCGCGCCGCGCAGCAAATTGCCATCGGCCCAGATCCGCCGCACCGCGCCTATCCTGCGCGCCGAAAGCGCCACGGCAAAGCTGGTGGAATAGCTGTAGCTGGTAACGCTCGGCCGCCCCTTCCCCCCGCCGCTCTTGTGCCGCCTTTCTTTCAGGTCGGTGGCCCAGATCACCGTCCCCGCAACGCGCATCGTACCGAACAGCTTGGGGATCTGCGCGCCATAGGTCGACGTCTGCACCTGCAGGTCATTGAGCCGCCGGCCCTGCAAGCCCTTGGGCTTGAACAGCACCGCCTGGTCGAACACATTGCCGATCATCCCGCCGATCGCGGCGCCGACCGGCCCACCGATCGCCGTGCCCAGCGCGCTCAGCACCAAAGTCGCCATATCTCCTCCTGTTCAGACACGCCAATGGCCGATCACCGGCCAGGGCGAAGGCCCCGGCGTCTCCACCACCTGGCCAAGGCCGGCATGGGCATGCACATGCCCGCCCGGCACCACGATCATCAGATGCAGTTGCAGCGGTCCCGGCCGCACCAGCGCCAGGTCGCCCGGCCGCGCCTCCTCCGCCGCCAGCAGCCCCGCCTCAGCCAGCCAGGCCCGCACCCGCGCCTCATTCCCCGATCGCAGCCCATATCCCCGCGGCGCCACCCCGCAATGCCCCGCACCGGCATGGGCCAGCGCCGCCAGCCCGACGCAATCGACGCCCTGCTCCCGGCTTCGTCCATGCAGGCGGAACCGCACGCCGACCAGATCGCGCGCCGCCGCTACGATCCGGTCCGCCCTCGCCTCGCCGTTCATGCGCCCGGATAGCGCGTCAGCAGGTCGGTGCCCGGCAGATAGGGCTCGCCCCGGAAGTTCACGACATTGGCAAAGCGCGTCCTGCAGGTCGCCAGCTGCCGGTCGCACCCCTGCGTCAGCAGCGCCGGCGTTCCCGGCTGGACCGCAAAAGGCGGCGGGTCCGCCAGCGTCAGACCATCTGCGCCATTGTCCACCACCCCCTGCACCAGGCCGACATTGGCCCCGCCCAGCCAGCGCAACGTGCCGAAGCCATAAGCGCCCGGCTCCAGGCCGGCGATGGTCAGCTCGACATCGTCGACGCCATCCACCGCGACGATCCTGCGCCGCCCCGCCAGATCGACCCGGCAGTGCCGATCTCCCAGCCGCGCCCGGCAATCGGGCGAGGTGGAGGGCGCGACCGGCGCCTTCAGCGCGGCCATCGCTCCCACCAGTTCGGCGGTGAATGCGCCGCCGCGCCGCCCCACGCTGCCGATCTCGCCCCGCGCCAGCAGCAGCCACATCGCACCGGGCGCCTCCCATTCGGTCAAGCGCAGTTCAAGCGCCGCCCCGTCCCAGCGTCCCGCCATCAGGTCCGCCTCGCTGATCGCATCGGCCACCAGCGCGCCTTCCACATCGGTGTCGCTGCCCTCCGCACCGATGCCGCTGCGGATCGCCGAAGGAGCCATGCCCGGCGCCGCGCGATAGCGGACATGGCCGATCTCCAGGTCGCGATCATGGCTGGTAAGGCCGATCGTCACCCCATCCCGCCGCTCCAGCCGCCAGCAGAAGGCAAGCGTCGCCAGCGGCCTGTCCAGAGCCTCAACGCCCAAAGCCTCCAGCCCGCTCATTCCCTTATCTCCACCAGCGGCACCGAAGGCGCCTCTCCCGCGGCGAAGGTCGCACGGTTGATGTCCAGCCGGTCTTCGGCAAAGCGCACCGGCACGGCGAAGCGGAAGCCGGCGGTCAGCACCGCGCCGTCTTCCGGCGCGGCATCAAAGGCGATGACGCCCATGCCCCGATGGCTCCATCCCTCGGTCAGTTCCACGCCATCCGCGGCCACCCTGATTGAGCCCGCCACCGGCCGCGTGATCCGCCGCACCTGCGCCTCCTCGCCCTCGCCATAAAAGCGCTGCAGCGGAAATTCCGCGCGCACCCCATCGCCGATCCCCAGCCGCTGGTCGAGCGCCCCCGGCACCGCGCCCACCGCGCAACTGCGATCATCATAGGGATCGGTGAACCGAAACCCGCGCGCCGCCCCCCGCCGCGCCCGGAAGAAAGTAATCAGTTCGGCAATGTCCGCCTCCGATCTTACCCCCGGCCCCGCATCGAAGGACAGCCGCGCATCGGCCCAGTCGCTGCTCCGCCGCTCATGGCCCGAAGGGCTCTCGACGATCTGCGTCGAAAAGGCCGGCGCCAGGCTGGCCTCTCGCCCGATGCTCAGCGGAAAGGCCACATCGTCAAAGGCTTGCATCTCTTCTTCCCCCTGAAGTCTGAAGCAGGTGAACCCATCCCGCGCCACCTGCGGCAGCGCCCAGATGAAGGTCGCCGCCGTCCCGCGACGTATCGACGCATCCGCCGCACCCGCGATCCGCCGCCACTGCCCGGCCTGCTCCGGCATCAGCACGAAGCCCGAAAAATAATGCTGCTCATCCACCGGATAGCCCAGCCGCGCCGTCGCCAGGTCGATCCCGCGCGCCGTCAGGGTCGGCCGCCCTTCCGTCACCCAGTCATAATCTTCCAGCTGCAGCACATCGAAGGCGGGCGAAGCCCATCCCACCGGCATGTTCGCCCGCTTGGCCTCAGGCGCTTGCGGGTCAAGCACCGTCGGCAGATAGGCCAGCAGATGCGTCACCGCATCGGGCGCGATCCCCTTCACCCAGGCACAAAGCGCCGCCGTCGAACCGGCGAGCACCGCCCCCGCCTGATCCAGCAGTGCCTTTTGCGGCCCGGTCAAAGTGCCCCGCACATCG
>DATFDS010000045.1:0-5385 GCA_035251955.1 Sphingobium sp.
GCTCCGAAATTCGGTCTGCAAGGGTCGGCCACCTACACGCTGGACACGTCGATCGGCTCGTTCGACACGACCGCCAACGTCAACTACCAGACGAAGCAGTATAGCGACCCCCAGAATGAATATCCGATTCCGGGCCGCACCCTGCTTGGCGTGACCGAACAGTGGAAATCACCTGACGAGATGACGACTGTCACGCTCTGGGCGAAGAACCTCACGAACAAGAAATATGACGTGTCGTTCAGCCTGCTGGAAAATGTCGGCCTCGTCGGCAATCCGGGCGCGCCGCGCACCTACGGCATCACGCTCGGCCGCAAGTTCTGACGCACCTGCCTCCCGCCGGTGCGATCCCGGCGGGAGGCAATCCGGCTACAGCGCGCCAGGCGCACTACGCGCTGTAGCCGGACCCTGGAATTTTCAATGTCATGGTGCGCGCGAAAGGAAGCAAGCGCATCATGGGCATACTCGATGGAAAGACGGCTCTGGTCCTCGGCGCCGCCGCCGCGAACAATATGGGCCAGGCAATCGCCGCCCGCTTCGCGGCGGAGGGAGCGTCGGTCATGGTCGCCGGCCGCGACGCCGACGAGCTGGCCCGCTTCGCCGCGCGCATCGGCGGCGCATCCGCCCTGTGCGACATCACCAGCGAAAGCGATCTTGACGCGCTCGCCGCCGCGACGCTGGACCGGTTCGGTAAAATCGACATCGCCGTCAATGCGACCGGCCTCAACCAGGTCAGGCCGTTCCTGGACGTTTCACTGGAAGATCTGCGGCATGTCACCGATGTCCAGTTCATAGGGACGTTCCTGTTCCTGCAGGCCGTGCTGCGGCGGATTGCCGACAACGGGTCCATCATCCAGATTTCGTCGGTCACCGCATCGGCGCTGCTGCCCAACCACGCCGCCTATATGGCGACCAAGGCAGCAGGCGACGTGTTGGTCAAGGCGCTCGCCAGTGAGTTCGGCGCGCGCGGGATACGCGTCAACAGCATCGCGCCCGGTCCCACGGGGGACACACCCATGGCCGCGGGCGTGCTCGCCGATGCAGCCGTCAGGCAACGGATCAGCGACTCAACGCCGCTGCGCCGTCTGGGTACGGCCGCCGACATCGCCGAAGCCGCGCTCTGGCTTGCGGGCGACAGCAACTTCATCACCGGCGAGGTGCTGCAGGTAAACGGCGGGCGAGCGATCCACAGACTGGGCTGAAGGCCGCACCATTCTTGAAACGGGAACAGCCGCCGGATGCTTCCTCGCGTCCGGCGGCTGTTCCTGTCCGTTCCCCGCTCCGCTCGCCCCAGGCTTGCAAACCCTGGCCGGGCGGAGGTGAGAATGGGCCTTGCGTCAGGCGACCTTCTGCGGCGGCATGTTGCCCGGCACGACCGTGCGCCAGTCGGTGCCGATGGGAAGGCTGAAGCGCCCGCCGCGAAGCGTTGCCACCGACAATTGATGGCCGACCGGCTTGCCGCCCTGCTCCACCTGCTTGGCAGACTTCAGCAGCGTCCGGTACATCTGCGCGATCGCCATGTCCGCCGTGCCCAGATGTTCATATTCGCGATCGCGGATTCCGCCCGCCGACATGCAGAGCAGCGCATCTTCCTGCACGAAGCTGCCGAGGCCCGTATGGTGGCCCGCATGCATCTGCGCGCGGTCCTGCCGGAAACCGTTAGCGCGTGTTGCCCGAGCGCTCGTATAGAAGCTCTTGCGCGTCATCCCATAGTCTTCGAGCATGTCGAGCCCGACGGTGTGCAACTGCTCGCTGCGGAGAGGCTCCAGCCCGTAATCCCGCTCTCCGTCATACCAGACCGAATAGAAGGCGCATTTGTCATCGGCCATCGGCACGATCGCCATGTAGATGTCGTTCGGATTGAGAATGAAGAAAGGCGAGATGAAGGCCGTGACGTTGGTTTCCGCCTTGTCGCCGAAGATACGCTGCGCACCATAGTGAAGACCGAATTCGGTCTCCTGCGCTTCGATCCTGGGCGCGGCGTCATGCTGCATGTGGCCGGTATTCTGCACGAACTTGATATCGGGCAGGGCATCCTGCGTGAACTGGCTGATGTGCAGGACGCTGAGATGCGAACTGTCGAGCAGGCCTTCGAGAACCTGGACATAATTGCACCCGATGATCTGAACGGTCGGCAGGACTTTGGCAGCGGGCGCATCGATGAAGGGGAAATCATAGAAGGGCGGCATGTCCGCCGCTTCGCCGAGATAGGTCCAGATGATGCCGCCGGCCTCCTTTACGGGGAAGGATTTGGCCTTGAAACGCGACTTGAACTTCGCGTCGGGAATATTCGGCGTTTCCAGCACGGTCCCGTCGGCGGCGAACAGCCAGCCATGATAGATGCAGCGCAAGCCGCAATTTTCCGCCCGGCCCATCGTCAGCGATACGCCACGATGGCAGCACATTTCGTCGAGCAGGCCGACATTGCCGTTGCTGTCGCGAAACGCGACATAATTGCCGCCGAGCAGTTCGACATGAACCGGATCGCAATCCGGTTCAGGCAGTTCCGAACTCAGCAGCGCAGGTAGCCAGAAATGGCGCATAGCCTTGCCCATGGGGGTGTCGGCGTTGGTTCGGCACATCAATTCATTATCTTTGGCGGACAGCATGTCTCTTCCTCTCCTTCAGCGAATGGCGACGGTCATTCGGCGGCTTGGGACACCGCGAACTGATAGTGGAACGGCGCGACCGTGCGCCAATCCGTCCCTACCGGAACATCCACGTCCGGCGCGGACACGGCGACCAGATCGGCGATATGTGCGCCGATCGCAGGCTGGCCTTCCTTGACCATCTGGGCGGCCTGCAACAGACGCCGGCGCACGCGCACCACGGCGAGGTCCGCGGTCACCAGATTTTCCTTGGTGCGGTCGAAGATCGGGCCGTAGGACAGGCCGATCGCGGCGTCTTCCTGTTCGATGCCCTGGAACCCGGACCAGTTCTGGTTCATCAGCGAACGGTCCTGGAAAAAGCCATTCTCCCAGCTCGCCTTATATTCCGGGTCGTCCTCGGTCCAGAAGCGGCTGTCGTTGAGGCCCAGCGTCCGCAGAACCCAGTCCTTGTCGACGGGATTCTCGCTGTAGACGGTGATATAGGTGCTGGTCGAATAATCGTCGGCCGGCGTTTCCCATACCAGGAAGTCGGCGATGGGGCCACGGATGATGCGGCCGGTCGGGAAGATTGCCGGGGTGATGCGGACATTGCGCAGCGCCTCGTCGGCACGGCTCGGCGGCAGCTTGCGTGTGGCGGAATAATGATAGCCAAAAGGCGTGTCTTCGACCTGGAATTCAGGCGAGGGATCGTCCATCGGCGTCCACTTGCTGGAATCGTTCGGAAGGCCGCGGGCGATGCCCCAGGAGGTGCGCGCCTGGTTTGTGTGGAGGACGCTCACATGCGAACTGTCGAGCCCGCCTTCCCACAGCTGGAGATAATTGGCCTTGATGTCGATGCGCAGGACGTGACGGTTTTCGGCGGGAACCTGGTCGGCCGCGAAGGTGCGGAACGGCGGCTTATGCTCCTTGGGACCGATATAGGCCCAAATCAGGCCGTTATTTTCGACCACATCATAGGCGGGCGCTTTCTTGCGCTCGCGATATTTGCAGTCGGCATGGTTCGGCGTTTCCAGGATCGTGCCGTCAACGGCGAATTTCCACCCATGGTAGAGGCAGGTGATGCCACCCTCTTCCACGCGGCCCAGGGCGAGCGACGCGCCCCTGTGCATGCAAAGCTCGTCGAGCACGCCGACCTTGCCCTCGCTGTCGCGGAAAACCACGAAACGTTCACCCAGCAACTGGGTGCGCAGCGGCTTGCAGTCCGGGCCGGGCAGCTGCGCCGAAGTCGCGACAGGATGCCAGTAGCGCCGCATATATTCGCCCATGTCGGTGCCGGGCCCGACCCGAACCAGGGTTTCATTTTCAGCTTTGGTAACCATCACCCTCTCCATAAATCTTCCTTGGAAGGGAATATAGATGGAGACGCGCGGAGTCAATGCTGAAGGATCAGCGATGATCGATCTGGCGGGTTCGCGAATGGATGGGAGGGATCAGGATAGCATGGCGCTGGCCTGCCGATCGAGCGGCAAGGCGGGACCTTGGCGCTCGGAGCTCAGGCGCAATCCCTGGTCATTTCTCAAGGCGCTATGCATGACAGCGGAAAACCCGAGCCGGAGTCCCGTGCCTCCGGCTCGCCTACTTTCCCGCGGGATGCTCCAGGTCAGTTCTCGTCCGCATCCAGGCGCGCCTCCAGGTCGAGAAGCATTTTCTCGAGCAGGTGGAGGGCGGTACGACGCTCCTCGGACGTGAGGGCGGAGTGCGAGACGACCGATGAGTCGGCCAGCGCCGTCAGGGCCTGGTCGGCCACCGTGAAGCCCTTGTCCGTCAGATGGATCAGGAAGCCGCCGCTCTTTTCGGGCCCCGGTTGCCGGTCGACATAGCCCGCGGCGATAAGGCGATCGACCTGCTTGGTTATCGCCCCCGAGGTGACAAGCAAGGAACGGAACAGCTCGGTCGGCCGCAACGCGTAGGACGATCCCGACCGACGGAGCGCAAACAGCACCCGCATTTCAGCACTGCTTATGCCGAACTCGGTGCGGCAATGCTTGTCATGCACCGCATCGATGATCCGCCCGACACGCTGGGCGTACAGGAGGTACAGATATTCTGCCTGATCCAGGTCAGGCCTCTCCCGCTGCAACGACGCGGCGATGTCGCGAGCGTGCAGTTTAGAATAGGCCACTTTCGGCCGGGGCATGCATTAATCCTCCCAATAGCTGTTCGGTCTGCTTGAAGGAAGAAGAACAGGCAGGTCAAGGAGGATCATCGCGAACCGGCTACGGTATCGACAGCCGATTCGCCCTGACAGCATGCAGTTCGTCACGCTCAGACGGTTGATCCATGCTCTATGACCGTCACGGTCAGCGGAGTCAGATCGGCCACTTCGCCACGAACGACATCACCGACCTTGATCGGCCCTACCCCTGCCGGCGTTCCGGTATAGATAAGGTCGCCGGGTTCCAGGCGATATTGGCGGGACAACTGGCTGATGATCTCGGCGCTGTCCCAGATCATCTGGGCCAGGTCGCCCGACTGCCGCACCTCCCCGTTCACCGTCAGGCTGATATTGCCGGCATCCAGCAAGGCGCCGCCATTGGTCGGGTGCAGCAGGCCGATCGGCGCGGACTGGTCGAAGCCCTTGCCGATCTCCCAGGGGCGGCCCGCCTTGCGCGCCTCCACCTGCACGTCGCGACGGGTGAGGTCGATGCCCACCGCCTGGCCGAACACATGGGCGGCCGCCCGTTCCAGCGGAATGTCGCTGCCCCCCTGCCCGATCGCCAGGACCAGCTCGATCTCATGCTGAAAGTCGCTCGTCACGGTCGGGTAAGGGATTTGCGCG